>NZ_CADCWT010000177.1 GCF_902806485.1 Candidatus Frankia alpina
CCGACGGGGACGCCAGCAGCACGAGGGCGTCGACGTCGCCGTCGAGTACCGCCTGGCGGCCAGCCGCCGCGTCGGCGTAGGTGCGCACCTCGACGTCGACGTCCAGCGAACGCGCCGCCGCCGCGATCGCCGCCGCCTGTGTGCCGTCCGCCGCCGTCACCGCGACCCGTCGCGCCAACGAACCGCCGACGGCGCTGGTCACCAGCACGCTCGCGGCGATCGCGACGACAAACAGCGCCGTGGTGATCTGGAACGCCCTCGACCGCACCCGCGTCTTGATCTCTCGGCCGGCTATCAGGCGCAGCACCCGCCACGGCCCCAGCCCGCCATCTCCCGCGAACCGCGCGCTGTCGCCCGACGGGACCTCCGGCCCGGCCGTCACGCCAGCCTGCCCGCGGACTCGCCCCGGCCGCCGGTGGAGCGGTCGCTGTTGTTCCCGCCGCCGCCACCACCACCGCCGGGGGCGGAGGCGGAGGGAGCGCTCACCACGTCGCGAAACAGCTCCGCCAGCGACGGCCGGCGGGGACGGAACTCGTGCACCGGGCCGCTTGCCAGCGCTGCGCGCAGCACCGCCTGATCGTCCGCCTGCGGCTCGAGCTCGAGTACCGTGCGTGACCCGTCCCGCTCGCGCACCCGCACCCCGGCCAGACCGTCCGCCCAGCCGGCCGGAGCGGCCACCACGAGCCGTCTACCCCCGCTGGTCCGCAGCTCGTCGACCGGCCCGCAGGCGACCATCCGGCCCGCCCGCACGATCCCGACCCGATCACACAGCCGCTCGACCAGGTCGAGCTGATGGCTGGAGAACATCACCGGCACCCCGGCCGCGCGCCGCTCCCGCAACACCTCGCTCATCACGTCGACGGCGACCGGGTCCAACCCCGAGAACGGCTCGTCGAGCACCAGGGCGGCCGGATCATGCACGAGCGCCGCGGCGAGCTGGACCCGCTGCTGGTTGCCGAGGCTGAGCTTCTGCACCTCGTCATCGCGGCGGGCGGCGACGCCGAGCCGCTCGGTCCACTGAGCCACCGCCCGGCGCGCGGCCACCGGCCCCAGACCGTGCAGCTGGGCGAGGTAGTGCAGCTGCTCGGCGACCTTCATCTTCGGGTAGAGCCCGCGCTCCTCGGGCATGTAGCCGATCCGCCGACGCATGGGCAGGCTCAGCGGCGCCCCGTTGTAGCGGACCTCGCCAGCGTCGGCGGTAAGCACGCCGAGGATGATCCGCATCGCCGTCGTCTTGCCGGCGCCGTTGCTGCCGACGAACCCGAACAGCTAGCCGGCCCGTACCTCGAACGACATCGCGTCAAGCGCCACGACGTCGCCGTAGCGCTTGGACACGACGTCGACGACCAGCCGCCCGTCACCCATCCGTACCGCCTTCCCACTCGACCACCCCGGCCATCCTGCCGGCGCTCTGCCGGTCCGAACTCCTGGGGTCATGGATCGCCACCGGACGGCGGGCCCCGATCTCGATCCTCGCTTGGTCCTGGGTGGTTGTTGGTGGCTTTGTATCGATGTTGTTTTCTTGATCATTTAAATCATTTATCATTTTGATCATTTTTGTTAAGCGAATTCGTCAACACCGTTGATTATCTTGGGCGGGGCGAGCAGTCCGGCCATGGTGAGTTCGACGAGCCGGTCGGCCTGCTCGATGGACATCTGTTCGGCGATCCAGGCGGCCGCGTTCACCAGAGCGAAGATGTCGGCGCCCGTCGCGTCACGGCGCAGGGCGCCGGCCTCGCGGGCCCGCGCGATCAGCCGGTCGCCGATGTCGGTCATGTGGACGCACGACCGGTGCAGCTCGGATCGTCGACTCCCCCGACGAGCACGCCAGCGAGCCCCTGGTAGGCGGCGGCATGCGCGATGACGGCGCGCACCCAGACGGTGAGCGCCGCGGCGGCCGAGGGCTGGGCGAGCAGGTCGGTGCTGGTCGAACAGGGCGTCGTTGCGCTGGCGCAACAGCGCGGCGAGCAACGCGCGCCGGGTCGGGAAGTGCGCGTAGAGCGTGCCGATCGCCACCCCGGCGCGGCGGGCGATGCCCTCCAGCGGGGCGTTCGTGCCCTGCGCGCGAAAGGCCGCGGCGGCCTCGTCGGACGACTTTCGGGAGATGACGGATGATCCTGGTAACCGGTGCTACCGGCTCCATCGGACGGCCCCTCGTGCGCCGCCTGCGGCGCGACGGCGTCGCGGTACGGTCGCTGGTCCGCGACGCGGCGAAGGGCCGCGCGCTAGGTGGCGAGTTCGTCGTCGGCGACTTCGACGATCCGCGCTCGATCGCCGCCGCCCTGGCCGGGGTCGACCAGTTGTTCCTCAACGGCGCCGGGGCACAGCCAGCAGGCGGCGATCATCGACGCGGCGCGTGCCGGGTGGTAAAGGTGTCGGTCTGGCACGCCCACGAGGACGGCCGGCTCGCCGAGGGCGCCCACTGGCAGATCGAGCAGCATCTGAAAGGATCCGGGCTGATCTGGTCACTGCTGCAGCCGAACGGCTTCATGCAGAACTTCATCACCGGGCAGGGGGCCTTCACCGCCGACGGGAACCTGGTCGGCGCCTACGGCGACGCCGCGGTCTCCTGGACCGATCGAGACGTCTCGGGCCGCGGTGAGGATGGGCGCGGATGCCGTCAACACCGTTGATTATCTTGGTGATTGGTAAGTGGTCGGATCGGGGGCCGGACTACTCGGGGTGGGGATTCGGTCGGCGACGAGGATGCGGCCGTTGCGCAGCGAGCGGCGGTGCTGGATCGGGGTGTCGAGGTCCCGGGCCAGGGCAAGCAGGGAGTCGTCGCGGGCGACCCCGAAGCCACGGGCGTCCACCGCGCGACGCATGGCCCGCGGCGTCCACACCGAGCGGTTCGGCTCCCGGGCCATCGGGTTCGACTGTCGGGAAAGGGCGCTGATCAGGCGCGACGCCCACCGGCCGAGCGGCGCGGATGGCGCCGACGTGTGGTAGTGGACGATCAGGCGGCTGCCCGGGGCGGAACGGTCGCCGACGATCCGCAGCGTCCGGGCGGCCTGGCCGCGGGTCAGGTAGGGCACGACGCCCTCCCAGATCCAGATCGTCGGGATCGACCGGCGGTGGCCGGCGGCGGCCAGCGCCGCGGCGAGGTCATCCCGGCTGAAGTCCACGGGCACGAAACGTGGCGGCGCCCCCGCCGGGACCAGCCCGCCGGCCCGAATCCGCTTGTCATGCTGCGACGCGGGATGGTCGACCTCGAACACCGGCGTCGCGGCGAGATCCGCCATCCGCCACGCCCGCCCATCCAGCCCCGCCCCCAGGATGACGACCTGAGCCCTGGCAGCGGGCACACCGTCGGGTGTGGCGGGTAACGCCTGGCGGACGGCGTCGTCGATCGCGACGGTGCGTGGCGCCATCACCTCGGCGCAGGCCCGCACCATCTCGAAGGCCAGCCGCGGTCCCCAGCCGGCCGGCGTGGTACCGGATCGCACCTGTTCGACGATCCCCCGCTCGGCGGGAAGCAGGAACGCCAGCGCCGTCGGATCGTCGAACCGGCCGACGGCGAGCCGCCCGTGGGCGACGGCCCGACCCTGGCAGACCATCACCGCCGTGCGGCTGGCGCCGCCCGTTCCACCCATCGGCCGATGACCTCGCCCCCGCGGCCGTCCTGCGGCAGAACCCCGTATCCTCATCACGCACCTACCTCGCCCGCCCCGCCGGACCCGCCGGCCGCGGCCCGTCGCAGCGGGCGGCCCGCGTCGACGTCGCCGGAGTCCTGGCCCTCATCGTCGCAGCCGGCCGGCCCGGCGGCTCGGCCAAGCCCCTCGACACCCACACCGACAGGGCCGGGGCCCGGCCGGGCGGCCGTCGAGATCCGACCGGCAGCGGCCGTGTCAGGCGACGGGCACGGTCACCGCCGCGCCGGGCGCGCTTCCTGGGGCAGGCATGCTCCGCATGCGGGCCACGTCGACAAGCGCCGATCGAGAACCGCCGCCACTCGAGAACCCCAGCCCAGGCCCCACCAGGCCCCACCGACCGGACCGCGCGAGCGGCCCGGTCGCGGAAACCTACCGGGCCTGTGGCCCCTCGCGACGCTGGACCGGCAGCCGCACGCCGCCGGGCGGCGTCGCCTGGCCGAGTTCGGTCAGCTCCGCCAGCCACAGCTGGGCGAGACGCTCGCGGTTCGGCACACTGTCGCTGGCCGCGAACGTGATCCCGACGCGGTCCCCGAGGCCGAACAGGGCGACGGACAGGTGCTGGCGCCCGACGAGCAGCGGTCCCGTGCCGATCAGGTCGGTGACCGCCCGACCCACGACGGACAGCGGCCCGCGGATGGTGCGGGCGTTCGTCGCGACCATCGCCAGCTCCCGGGTGCGCCCACCGAAGCTCGCCGCGTAGGAGAGCATCCGGGGGGTGGCCCGCGTCGACACGGCCGGGAAGTGGTGGTGTTCCACCACGCCCATCCCGCCGTTCTTGAGCCGGCGGGTCGTCGCGGCGATGCGGGCCAGGCGCCGGGCGGCGTCGGGTTCCCCGCACGGCAGCGCGACCCGCACCCCCGAGGTGTAGTTCGACAGCACGTTCTGGTCGGCGGCGACGCGGATGCTGACGGGCATCAGCGCGTGGACGGGCCGGGAGTCCTCCCGCCACTCCGGCATCGACCACGCCCGCACCGTGCCGGCGAGGGCGGCCAGGTAGACGTCATTGACCGAGGCGCCGTGCCGGCGGGCGATGTCCCGCATCGGCCCGAGCTCAGTGGTGATCCAGGTGTGCCGCGCCGGGCCGACCGGCTGCCCACCCCAGGCGTCGAGGACGCGGGTCGGCGACAGGCAGCTCAGCCCCCGGCTGACGAACCGCAGGTAGTCGCCGGCCTGCGGGCGGGGGATCGACGCGGGCAGGCCCAGGTCGGGCTCGTCCTCGCCGCCGAACAGCAGGTACAGCGACCGGTAGAGCGCCGCGCCGTCCTGGGCGATGTGGCTGGTGCGGTAGACCACCACGCGGCCCGCGGTCCCCTGCTCGCACAGCAGATGGATCTTCCAGGGCTGGCGGCTGGGTTCGATGGGGCGCCGGGCGATCCTGTCGATGGCGGTGCGGATGCGCCGGTCGCCGATTGCATCGCCGCCGATCAGGCCGGCGACCTCGGCGGCGCTCGGCAGCTCCGCCGCGACGACGTGGTCGTCGACCTTCATCTCCGGGTCGCAGACCCAGTGCGTCTCGTGCACCGTGGTCCGACGGTCGACCTGACGGACCGTCACCGTCTCCAACCGGTCGGTGAGCATTCGCGCCCGCGGGGTGCGTAGCCGTTCGGCGACCTGTGCCCGCAGGTCCGCCAGCTCCACCGGCCCGTCGAGGAACAGCACCGCGCCGACGTCCTGGTATTCACCGGGATTGAGCCGGTGGAAGGCCAGATAGGCGCGGTCTCCCGCGGTCAGCGGGCGGGCGAAAGCCCGGTTGTAGCCGGTCTTCGAGACCGTGTCGAGGAGGGTCATCAGGCGCGCCCCCAGCCCGTCGCCGGGCATTGGGTGCAGGCCTTGACAACGCGATCAATAATGTTAGCAGATCGACGCACGGATGCGTCGTGGATACCTGTACCCATGGACCTGTATATCCGTGGGCCGATGGGCCCATCCAGCCTTGTGTCGTGCGTCTCCACACGGATGGGCGAGACGGCCGGGAAGGATCCGGCTGGGCGGCACGATGGCCCCTATCAATGCAGGTGATACGCGGTCGGACGGGCAAAATCGGCCGGACGGTGGTATCACCACGAATAGGCCATGGCGCTAGCACCGACGGGGTTACACACATGAGCACGATATTCGCGAGGGGTCGGCCCGACGCATAGATCAGAATTCCCCGCGCAGTTCCCACACAAAGCGTTCCAGCCCAGCGACAAAGGCCTCGGCCTGCGACGCCGGCTACTCCCCCGTCGCCACCGGAGCCGGGTTCGTCCTGGCCGCCGCCGGCACCGTGCCCGCCGGGTCCACGGCATGATCGGCGCCACGCGACGACGGCGGCCTGGCCCGGTGTGACCGAACGCCGGGTGAGGCGGGAATCGGGCGGGTACCCGCGGTCGTTACGCTGCCATTGTGAGCGAACATTTCGACGTGGTGGTTCTGGGTGCGGGTCCGGGCGGGTATGTGGCCGCGATCCGCGCCGCCCAGCTCGGTCTGACCGCGGCCGTGGTGGAGGAGCGGTACTGGGGCGGGGTCTGCCTGAACGTGGGCTGCATCCCGTCGAAGGCCCTGCTGCGCAACGCGGAGCTCGTGCACACCCTCACCCACGAGGCCAAGACCTTCGGGATCTCCATCAACGGAGAGATTACGTTCGACTACGGTGAGGCGTTCCGCCGCAGCCGCAAGGTCGCGGACGGCCGGGTCAAGGGCGTCCACTACCTGATGAAGAAGAACAACATCACCGAGTTCACCGGGCGCGGCACGTTCGTCGACGACCACACCCTGTCGGTCGCCACGTCGGACGGCTCGACCAGCACGGTGACGTTCGACCACTGCATCATCGCCGCCGGCGCCACGCCGCGGCTGCTGCCGGGCACGTCGCTGTCCGAGCGGGTCGTCACCTACGAGCAGCAGATCCTCAGTCCCGAGCTGCCGCGCAGCATCGTCATCGCGGGCGCCGGGGCGATCGGCGTCGAGTTCGGCTACGTGCTGCGCAACTACGGCGTCGACGTCACGATCGTCGAGTTCCTCGACCGGATGGTGCCGCTGGAGGACGCCGAGGTCTCCGCCGAGCTCGCCCGCCACTACAAGAAGGCCGGCATCACGGTCCTGACCTCGACCCGGGTCGACTCGATCGACGACTCCGGCGACACGGTGAAGGTCACCGTGACGGGCTCCGACGGCGTGTCGAAGGTGCTGGAGACCGAGAAGGTGCTCCAGGCGATCGGTTTCAGGCCGAACGTCACCGGCTACGGACTGGAGAACACCGGCGTGGCGCTGTCCGAACGCGGCGCGATCGACGTCGACGGCTTCTGCCGTACCAACGTCCCGCACATCTTCGCCATCGGCGACGTGACGGCCAAGCTCATGCTCGCCCACGCCGCCGAGGCCATGGGCATCATCGCCGCGGAGACGATCGGCGACGCCGAGACCTACCCGCTGGACTACGTGATGATCCCGCGGGCGACGTACTGCCAGCCGCAGGTCGCCTGCTTCGGCTACACCGAGGCGCAGGCCCGCGAGGCCGGCTACGACGTGCAGGTCGCGAAGTTCCCGTTCTCGGCCAACGGCAAGGCGCACGGCCTCGGTGAGACCGCCGGCTTCGTGAAGATCCTCAGCGACGCCAAGTACGGCGAGCTGCTCGGCGCGCACCTGATCGGCCCGGACGTCACCGAGCTGCTGCCGGAGCTCACCCTGGCGCAGCGCTGGGACCTCACCGTCGCCGAGCTCGCCCGCAACGTCCACGCCCACCCGACGCTCGGCGAATCGGTCAAGGAGGCCATCCACGGCCTCGCCGGCCACATGATCAACATGTGACGTTCGGCCGGGACGGGGAGGCCACGGCCTGGTCGGGATGATCGCAGCGGGGCCGGCGGTGCGCCGCGTCCGCAGGTGATCGCGGAGGACTGATCGCCGTCAGGCGGGGGCGCCCTGTTGCCGCCATGCCTGCGCGGCGTGCCGCATCAGCACTCCGGTCGCGAGAGCGCGCAGTTGCTCGACCTCGGCGGCGGGCAACCCTGCGAACAGCTCGGGCTCCGCCTCGTCGAGCAGTGTCTCGGCCTGGCGCAGCAGGCGCTGGCCGACCTGGGTGATGGTGAGGATCTGGCGGCGCCGGTCGCGCGGGTCGCGGTCGCGGCGGATGAGCTCGGCCGCCTGCAACCGGTCGAGGAAGGACACCAGGTCCCCGCTGTCGAGGCCGAGACGGGTGGCGACGTCGCGCTGGATGGCCGGGCCGAACTCGTCCAGGCAGCACAGGATCGCGTGCTGGTGCTGGTTGAGGCCGAGGGTCGCCAGCCGCTCGGCACAGTGCGTCCGGGAGAGGGCGGCGAGCCGGGCGAGCACGAAGCTCGTGCGGTGACGCAACGCGGCGGGCAACAGAGCGTCGGACACCGTCATGATCCCCATCCTATCCGCCGGCCGCTGGTGCCCCTATTAATTGGCGATGCCAGCAATTGGTATAATCATCGACATGCCTTTCAAGGGAGATCCCAGCGGTCGGCTGCTGCTACCCATCGTGCTCGCCGCCTACGTCCTGTACGGCTTCGACGCCAACGTGGTGAACGTCGCCATCCCCGACCTGCAACGCCGACTCGGCGCCGGACCCGCAGCGCTCGAACTCGTCGTCGGCGGCTATGTGTTCACCTACGCGGCGGGGGTCGTCACCGGCGGGCGGCTCGGTGACCTGTTCGGCCACCGCCGCCTGTTCCTCGCCGGGGTGACCGGCTTCGCCGCGGCCTCGCTGCTGTGCGGGCTCGCGCAAGGACCCGTCGGGCTGATGGCGGCCCGGATGGCGCAGGGCCTGACCGCGGGCGGCGATGGTCCCCCAGATCCTGGCCCTGGTGACCGCGTCGTTCACCGACGCCGAGCGCTCCCGCGCGTTGGCCTGGTATGGAGTGGCCGGCGCGGTCAGCGGGGTCGGCGGACAGGTACTCGGCAGGCTGTTGCTCGATGCCGACGTGTTCGGACTGGGTTGGCGAGCCGTCTTCCTCGCCACCGCGGCGGCCGGCGTCGCCGTCGTCGCGGTGGCGGCTCGGGTGCTGCCCCGCGCCGAGCGGCGAACCGCCGCCGGGCTGGAGCTGGATGTCCCCGGGGCGGCCGGGATCTCCGGCGGGCTCAGGCTCGCGCTGCTGCCGCTGGTGATCGGGCACGAGACCGGCTGGCCGCTGTGGGGCTGGCTGCTGCTGGCCGCCGCCGTCCCCACGCTGGCGGCCGCGGTGCGCTGGGAACGGTCGGTGGCGCGGGGCGGCGGACAGCCCCTGGTCGATCCCGCCCTGTTCCGCGCCGCGACGTTCGCCACCGGTCTCGCGGTGAACGCCGCGTTCATGGCATCGTTCAGCAGCTGCCTGTTCGTGCTGAGCCTGCTGTTGCAGGCCGGACTCGGGCTCGGTCCGCTGGCGGCCGGGCTGGCGTTCGCGCCGATGGGCCTGCTGGCGATCGGCAGCTCGTTTCTGGGGCGCCGCCTGGTCGCCCGCCTCGGCCCGGCGGTGCTGCTGGCGGGCTGCGCCGTGACCGCGCTGAGCTTCCTGATCCTGGCGGTGGCCCTGCATACCCATCCCGCCGGCTTGTCCCCCGCCTGGCTCGTCGCTGGGATAGCCGGGATCGGGGCCGGCAACGGGCTGATCCTGCCCTCCCTCGTCGGTGCGCCGTTGGCCGACGTCCCCCGCGAGCGGTCCGGCGTCGCCGCCGGGGTCCTGACCACCACCCAGCAGTTCGCCGGCGTCGCCGTTCTCGGCGCGGTGTTCTTCGCCCGGTTGGGCACCCATCCCGACCGTGCCGCGCATATCCGCGCCGCCGAGTCCGCCTTCTGGCTCGGCCTTGCCCTGGTCGTGGTGATGACCGCCCTGGTGGCTCGCCTCGCCTGGCTCGATCCCGCCCGACGCCGCGGCCGGCCGACGGCTGCTCCTTCGGCGTATGTCGAGTTGTGATCTGTGAAGCCGCGAAAACGCGAACGAACCCTCCTTGATCACGACTGTCGAGGCGCCTTAGCGGGCCCCGACGGCGGCCGGCTGGCGCGGGCGGAAGATGACGCCGGGGGTGTCCGCGCCGAGTCCGACGTGGAAGGCCGCGCGGACGGGCTGGCCGATCCTCGCCTCCCTCGGCGCGACTCCGTCGAACCGGCCGGGCAGCCGGACTCCCTCGTCCAGGGTCACCAGCGCGAGGACGTACGGCGGGCGGCCGGCGAAGGCGGGCATGCTGTGATGGCGGATGACGAGGTAGCTGTCGACGACGCCGAGGCCGCCCGCCGGTTCGAAGGCGGTCGGCCTCGGCGTCGTCGACAGCGTTCCAGCCGCGGTGGCAGCCAGCTCCGGCAGTCCAGGCACCGGGACAGCACGAACCGCTCCTCCCACAGCGCCGCCCACAGGGGCCCGGTGCCGTCGTCGTCGTCCGCCGGCGTGGCACTGTTCCGCGGAACACCATGATCGCTGTCGCTGTCGCTGGAGTCCGGGCCCGTCGGCGGCCCGGCCGGCACCGCTGGCCGTGGCAGAGCCACGGTCGGCGCCTGGTCGCCGAGGTCCGGATCGGCAGCGGGATCGGCAGTCCCCGCCGCCACGCCGCCCTGCGTACTCGGTGGACCCGCGGCCGCCGGTCGGTCCGCCACGGCCGCGACGGCCGGTGAGTCCGCGCTCGGCGGGGCGGCCGTCGGCGCATCCCCGGCCGGATCCTGCCGGGTGGCGGGGACCGTGGGTGGCGGCGCGGTCGCG
>NZ_CADCWT010000178.1 GCF_902806485.1 Candidatus Frankia alpina
CAACACCACATTGATGTCACGCAAAGCGACGAAACGTTACCGGGAAAGGCTCACTGTCCGGCGACCGTGGCAGCGGTCTCCCGTCCGCCGCGGCGGTACGCGGCACCGGCTGCGGGCAACGACGCCGTTGCGGCGTCTACGGGCCGTTGCGGGTGCTGTCGCCGTCGTCGTCGGGTTACCGCTCGCGGTAACCCGACGACCGGGACTCTGCACAGCTGCGCCACGTCGAACGATCTTCCGGGGGCCGGCACGCTGCGCCTCACCGACTCGAACGCGGGTCGGACCGGCGGGATGTGTCGTAGGTCTTACCCCGGGAGCCGCCTACGCCTCCAGCCCCACCCACCAGATCGCCGGCACCTACACCGGAACGCTCACCCACTCGGTCGCCTGACCAGGCCGATCGAGCCCGGCGCGGGAGGTGAGGCATCGATCAGGGGATGAGCCGATCAGGGGATGAGCTCGGCCAGCCGGCTCGACGCTAATCGATCCAGGCCGCCCACAGGGCGCTGATGGGCAGCGCCCAGATGCGGTCGTCGAGGTCGAAAGGCATCGGACCGGTGTGGAACACGACCCCGGCGCGGAAATCCTCACCGAGTTGATCACGTAGCCACACGAGGTGGCGGGCGTCCCGAGCGGACGGCGCCGACGATGCCTTGATTTCCATGGCAATCACCTGACCTCCACCGAGGTCGATGATGACATCGACCTCCTGCTGGTCCCGGGAGCGGAGATGATGCAGCCGGGCACGCGGATGGAGAAGAGTCACCTCCGGCCGCAGCTGGGCGACAACGAAGGTGTCGAGCATCCGGCCGAGCAGATCCCCGTCCCGCAGGACGCTGCGCTCATCGACCCGGGCGGCGGCCAGCGCGAGCGCAGGATCGGTCAGGTACCGCTTCGCCCGCTTGGTCAGTCTGTTCAACCGGTTCGTCGACCACGCCGGAACGAGATCGATCAGATAAAGAGCAGCCAGGATCCGACCGTAGGCATCCGCGGTCCGCTGGTTGATGCCGGCGGCCTGGTAGATCGCGCCGTCGGCGGGGAGCCCGGCCGTCGAGAGCCCGAGGACCTCCAGGTAACGGCGCAGTCGGACAGGATCCCGCTGCTCCCCCGCGGCAATTACGTCCCGGGTGACGACATGATCGATGTACGCGTCCAGCCAGGCGAGCCGCCCGGGTGTGCTCAGGTTCAGCGCGGCCTCGGGGAAACCGCTGCACAGCGCCAGGTCGACATAGTCGTCCAGGCTCGGGGGCGGGCCGGAGACCCGTAGACGGGAGAGATCGGAGTTGAGGAGCAGGTCGATCAGGCCTGGTTGACCGACGGAACCGGAGATCTCCCGCTCGGTGAGCCCATGTAGCACCAATCGGACGACGCGCCCTGTTCCAGGCCACTGGCGGGTGGTGAAGTCGGCTTCGACGCTGCCCGTGAGGAGAAAACGACCGGGGCGGGGATCGTCGTCGACCGCGCGCTTGACCGCGCCCAGGATCGCCGGCACCTCCTGCCATTCGTCGAGAAGGACGGGCTCATGCGCGCGGCGCAGCGCCGCGTCCGGACTCGCGGCCACCGCCGCGGCCACCGCAGGGTCATCCAGCCGCAGGATGTCGCCGGCGATCCGCCGGGCCGAGGTCGTCTTCCCTGCCGCACGCGGGCCCGTGACCATGACAGCGGGCAGCTCGGCAAGCAGGCTGGCCAGCAGCCCGTCGGCGATCCGCGGCACGTACCCTGACGTGGCCATACAGCAACACTACAAGGTCCGCGAAGTCAGCAGTACATATTCTGTGGTCGTTTCAGTACATATTCTGCGGCCCGATCGGGCGGACGGAATCGATCCCGGTCGGAGCCGTGTCTCCCGAGCGGACGCCCCACGACACGCTGACGTGCACTCCACAGCGATGTGGTAACTCTCTGTAATCATCGGCCAAGTGCTCCGGGTGGGACCCCGGAGCTCGGTGGTCCGGACCGGGATTCCGGGTGCGCATCGCTGCGGCGTGCGTCCCTTCGCGCTCGGACGCAGTTCCGCCAGCCATTGCGCCGACTCGTCGTCAGACGCGCTGTTGGCGCGCTCAATCAGGTTGTCATCGGGGCCCGGGGAGTCAGCGTGTCCAGCACGGTCAGGTTCAGACGACGGCTCAGCTCCAGACGATCCCGCTCCAGCCCGGCCAGAACATCCTCGACCTGACCGGGACCCAGCTCTCCGCGCTGCAGAACTCAACCCCGCGCCCGGCAGCGTCCAGCCCTCCGCCGCCACCACCACACCGGTCATCAACGTCGCGGTGTCGGGGAACTACACCTGGACGGTCCCGAACGTGAGCTGGCAGGGCAACGTCGTCACGCGCACCCTGGACGAGGGCAGCGCGGCCGGCGCGAACGGCGGCGAGATCCACTACGCGCCGTTCAGCAACCTGGTGACCTGCCAATCCGGCACCCCGACGCCGTCGATCTCGCTGACGAAGTCGGTGGCCCAGACCTCGTTCACCGGGACCGGCCAGCCGCTGAACTACTCCTACCTGGTGACGAACTCCGGCAACACCACCCTGACCGGCGTCGCCGTGGCCGACGCGCTGGCCGGGGTGGTCGTCAACCACGCCACCGCGAGCGGCACCACGCCCACCGGCACGCCGGTGACGTCGACCCCATTCACGACGACGACGCGACTGGTGCGCAACCCGGCCGGTCCCGGCTTCCCCTTCATCATCTTCCCGTTCCGGCCGCCGGACGGCTTCGACCGGCCCTTCGATCACCGGCCGGATGACGACTCACCCGTGACCGGGGTGGGGGTCGCAGGAGTCGGCGTAGTGGGCAGCCGCCGAGGCCGATCCCCTGACGGCCCCGCCTGTCCACCGACCCAGCGCCGGGCGGGGCGCCAGGCGCACGGATGGCCGACCGCCCGTCGTCACGGGCCGGCTACGACTCCGGCCGGCGTGCCGGCTCGCCGCAGCCGGGCTCCGGCGCGAGGACCCCGCGGAGCAGGACGTGCACGATGTCGTCAGCGCTCACGGCGTCGCCGCGCAGCCGGGCGGTCGACCACATCAACTCCTGCAGCAGCCGGCGCAGGCCGGTGGCCGCGAACCGCGGGGAGATGCGCCCGGCGGTGATGGCCGCGTCGATGGTCCGATCCCAGAGCTCATCATGGGCAACCGCATGGTCGCGGACCTGGGTGAGTAGCGGCGACGCCGCGACATGTGCCCGGTCGCGGTAGTAGATCCGCGCGGCGTCCCGGTAGTGGCCCAGGTTGTCGAGCGTCGCCCGGATCATCGCCTCGAGCCGGTCGACGGGCTCCAGCGAGGCGTCGCGGATGGCGTCGTAGAGACCGGTGATGTGCGCATCGCTGCGGACCAGGATGGCGGCGACGAGCTCGTCCTTCGACGCGAAGTGATGGTAGAGACTGGCGGCCTGCATGCCGCAGGCGTCGGCGATGACGCGCATCGTCGTGGCCTCGACGCCTCGCTCGGCGAACAGGCGGGCGCTTTCCCGCAGCACCGCGTCACGCTTGTTCGCCCGGCCCGTCCCCTGGCTCACCGCTGGGCTCGCCCTGCCTCGGTGCCTGTCCACTTGGAGGCTTGCCGAAGGTGTGTTTCCGCTCCGGCTAGCACCCTAACAATCGTTAGGCTACTGTCGTCGGCGAGCCGCCGGCGCGTGCTGGCCGCGAATGTCAGGAGGCCGGCGCGACTGCCCGTGCGAGGTCGTGGGGAGCCGAGCCGAGGACTGCTGAGCACCGGAGGGATGATCATGTCAGCATCGGACGCCCGCAACACGGAGTTAAAGGACGACGACCGCGTCATCGCCTGGCTGGAGTCCCTGCTCGGCGGCCAGGTCGTGTCGTGGGAACGGCAGCCCAGATCGCGGCCCATGTGGTTCGTCGACATCGACCGCGGCGGCGCCACCGAACGCGCCGTCGTACGCGGCGAACGGTCCGACACGTCTCTGATCTTCCCTCTCGAACACGAGATGCTGTTCCAGCGACTTCTCGACGAGCACGGTATCCCGGTCCCCCGCGTGCACGGCTGGTGCGACGAACCGAGGGCGTACGCGATGGCCGCCGTCCCCGGCCGGCCCGACTTCGCCGGCACGACCGCCGAGCAGCGCCGCGTGGTGGTCGACGAGTACCTGCAGGCACTCGCGCGCATGCACCAGCTCCCGGTCGAGCCGTGCAAGGCCGCCGGGGTGATCTCCGGGACGTCGCCGAGCGACTCCGCGATGATCGGAGCGCGCCGGTTCGAAAAGCACTACCGGTCGATCAAGGTGCGCCCCGACCCGCTGATGGAGTTCGTCCTCGGCTGGCTGCGCCGCCACCCGCTGCCCGCCAGCGACCGGGAGGCACCCGTCGTCTGGGACTCCGGCCAGTTCCACCACGCCGACGGGCATCTCGTGGCCCTGGTCGACGTCGAAATCGGCCACCTCGGCGACCCGATGATGGACCTCGCGGCCTGGCGGATGCGGGAGACCGTCATCCCCTACGGCGACTTCACCACCCTCTACGACCGGTACGCCGACCTGACCGGCCGGCCCGTCGACCTCACCGCCATCCAGTGGCATCACCTGTTCTTCACCCTCACCAACCAGCTGTCCTTCCACGGCGCGCTCGCCCGCCCGATCCTGAACACCGACTACATGACCTACGCCCAGTGGGTCAGCGAGACGAACCTGCACGCCGTCGAGACCATGGCCGAATACCTGGGGATCGATCTCGAACCCGTCGAGATCCCCGAACCGGTCTCCTCACCCGTCTCCACCCCGCACGAACACCTGTCCCGGTCGTTGCGGTCGATCTCGGTCGACGATCCGTACGTCACCTACCAGATCCGCATCGCCTTCCGCCTGGCCCGCCGCCTCGAACGCTTCGACCAGATCGGCGCCGCCGTCACCGAGGCCGACCGGGAGGACCTCGCCCGGCTCGTCGGCCGCGCGCCGAAGAACTGGGACGACAGCGAGACACTGCTGGAGAACTTCGTCCTGGCCGACGAGGGACGCCACGACGCCGAACTCGTCGTCCTGTTCAACCGCCGCTGGCGGCGTTACAAGGCCCTGATGGGCCCCGCCGGCTCTGCCATGGCCAAACACCACACGATGCAGCCCCTCGGCCGCTGGCTGGGCTAACGTCACAGGCGTGAAAGTCGCGATGCTGGCGCCGGTGGCGTGGCGCACGCCGCCTCGGCACTACGGCCCGTGGGAGCAGATCGCCAGCCACCTCGCGGAGGGACTGGTCGCGCGCGGCGTCGATGTCACCCTGTTCGCGACGTTGGACTCGCGCACGGCCGGCAAGCTGGACGGCGTATGCCCCCACGGGTACGCCGAGGACCCGGCGCTCGACGGCCGGGTGTGGGAGGCGTTGCACGTGGCCCATGCGCTGGCCCGCTCCGGTGAATTCGACCTCGTGCACAATCATCTTGACTGGCTGCCGCTGGCGTTCGCGGCCCATGCCCGGGCACCGATAGTCACGACGGTCCACGGATTCTCGGACCCGCGGATCGTCCCCGCCTACAGCCGGGCGGCGTCCGCCTACGTTTCCATCTCCGATGCCGATCGCAGCCCGGAGCTGGACTATGTCGCGACGGTGCACCACGGCATCGACCTGGCCGCCCTTCCGTTCTCGGCGGCCGGCGGGGAGGATCTGGTGGTACTCGGCCGGATCCATCCCGACAAGGGCACCGCGGCGGCCATCGAGATCGCCCGGATCGCCGGCCGGCGGCTGGTGATCTGCGGAATCGTCCAGGACGAGCGTTACTTCGCCGAGCAGGTGCTGCCCCACGTCGACGGGGACGCGGTGAGCTACCTCGGGCCGGTGGGGCCGTCCCGGCGCGCCGAGGTGCTGGGATCCGCCGCGGCGCTGCTCCATCCGATCGCGTTCGACGAACCGTTCGGCCTGGCGGTCGTGGAGGCGATGGCCTGCGGCACGCCGGTCGTCACCTACCCGCGCGGAGCCATGCCGGAGATCGTCGACGAGGCGGTGACCGGGTTCCTCGTCGACGGCCCGGCGGCGGCCGCCGCCGCGGTGGATCGGGCCGCCGGCCTCGACCGCGCCGCGTGCCGGGCCACGGCGAGCCGGCGGTTCTCGACGGCTCGTATGGTCACCGACTATCTCGCCGTCTACGGACGCATCCTCGCGAGCAGGGCATCGACGGACACGCTTGCCATCCCGACCCGGGAGTCACCGATCCCGTAGGGCAGCCACAGCCGGCCGTCGTGGATCAGCCCGCCGCAGGAGTAGACGACGTTGGGGACGTAGCCTTCGGCCTCGGTCCCGGTCGGGGTGAGCAGCGGCTCGGGCAGTGCCGCGACCACGATGGACGGGTCTTCCAGGTCGAGCAGGATCGCTCCCACGGTGTAGGTGCGCATCGGCCCGACGCCATGGGTGAGGACAAGCCAGCCCGCCGACGTCTCGATGGGTGAACCGCAGTTGCCGACCTGGATGAGTTCGAAGATCGCCCTCGGCTCGTGGACCGGGCGGAACGGTTCCCAGACCAGCCCGTCCTCGGAGACTGTCAGCCCGGTGGTCTCCCCGTCGGATCGGCAGAGCGCGAGGTGACGGCCGCCGACGAGCCGGGGGAACAGCGCCATCCCCTTGTTCCGGGCTGCCTGGCCGGTGAGCGGAGAGGTCGTGAACATCCGCAGGTCGGGGCTGGTGAGCAGCCTCGGCAGGACGTCGGTGCCGTCGTAGGCCGTGTAGGTCGCCCGGTAGTCGACGGCCCCGTCCGGCGCGGTGAAACGGACGAACCGCGCATCTTCCATTCCCTTGCTCTCGCTGGCGACGGTGCGCCACAGCACCCGCTGCGCCAGCGCGCTGTCCGCCGGAAACTCGACTCTTCGCAGCGTTCCGGCGACGGACCGGATCCCGGCCAGGATGCCGGCGGCCTGGGGACGACGCAGGAGATCCGCAGGCATGCGGGCGAAGGCCTGTTCGAGGTCACCGCCGACCAGGCTTCCGTCGAGGGCGTCGAGGACGTCGAGGACAGAACGCGTCACCTCGTCGTCGAGGCCATGGTCTGCGAGCAGGGCGCGTAGCCGACCACGCTCCCAGGCCACCGGTACGGCCAGGCCCGTGGTGAGCGGGCCGGTGCGTGGCTCCAGCCGCACCGTCGGACCCGGACCGATCACGCCGACCGCGAAGCCGATCGAGGACAGGTGCCCTTCGCCGACGGCGCGCAGGCTGAGCACCAGGCGCAGCGCGCCGGCCGGCAGCCCCGACTGGTCGGGATGCGCGACCGCCGACGGATTCGTGACGGCCGCCCCCTCCACCACGTACTCGGCGGTGAAGCACGCACCGAGCAGCAGCGTGCGCGACGGCGAGAGCTCCGTCGGCGCCCGGACCCGAGGCGCCACGATCGCGGCGTGCCGCGTCAGGGTGCCCTGGTAGTCCCGGTGGCGGGGCTCGAACCGGGCAAGCAGGGCGGCCACGAGGCCGGCGACCTCGTCGTCGGTCAGGGCCAGCACCCTGGCCACGATGCCCGCGGCCCGGGAGTGCACCTCGCTGCCCTCCTCGCCGGGCAGGAACAGCTTCGCGATGACCCTGCCGGGGTCCGCGGCCAGCGTCAGTGGATGCCGGGTGACCAGGTCGGACTCAAGGGTCATGGTGCCTGACTCACGGGTCACGGGGTCCTTGGCGCGAGCAGGCGGCGAGCGTGCTGCGCTGTCGAGAGCAGGGCGAGGGTGGACTCCGCCCCCTGGTTGGCGTTGCATCCCTCGGGTTCGAGGCCGTCGTAGCAGCCGCCGGTCGCGACGTCGATCAGCGGCGTGCCGTTGTCGTTCTCACCGAGGAACCATCCGTGCGCCCGCCCGAGACCGGCCAGCCACCGGTTCTGACCGCTCGCCGCGTGGGCCCGCGCGCAGGCGTCCGCGATGGCCGCGGCCTCAATGGGCTGCTGATCGAAGCCGGGCCTGGGATCACCGCGGGGGCGCCGGCCGTCGACGGGGGTCGGTGACAGCGTCCCGCCCCGGGTCTCCACGTGGAGCAGCCAGGCCAGCAGCCGTAATCCGGTCGCGAGCGCCGTGGAGTCGGACAGGCACATGCCGGCAAGGATCAGCGCCTCCGGCACCGCCGCGTTGGCGTATCGCAGCGTGGGCTCGGGCCACGGCCACGCGGGATCGTCGCCGATCGGGCCGATCACGGTGACGGCATCTGTGAGCAGAGCACGGGCCGCGGTGTCGTCCGGGTGGGCGAGCAGCATCTCGCCGGCGCCGAGGGCGGCGAACGTCATGGCCCGCGGCCAGGGGGAACGCCGAGCGGCGCTGGCATGGAACCCGGTGCGGGCCAGCGCCCGCAGCCGCACGGTGGGCGCCAGGGCCGCCGCGGTGCCCAGCCCCCACAGGGCCCGGCCCCAGCAGTCGCCGACTTCGGGGTTGTCCAGCCAGCGGCCTTCGGTGTCCCGCCGGTTTACGACCGTCCCATCCGGTGCCTGGGCCGCCAGTACGAAGGTGAGATAGAGCTCGAGCAGTCGGATGAGCTCCAGCGGCGGCGACGGCTCGCGGGAAAGGACGACAAGCCCGCGCGCGACGTCATCCACGCAGTAGCCGTACCCCCGGCGTGGGATCGAGCCGAGAGCGTGCTCGAACAGGCCGATGTCGTCGCTGAGCCGGAAAAGATGATTGAACGAGATCGCAGTCGTCACCGGGTCGCCGTCGCCGTCACGGGCGTGGTCACGGGCGTGGTCACGGGCGTGGTCACGGGCGTGGTCACGGGCGTGGTCACCGTTCCGGGTGCCCGCTGGGGCACGGGCGCGATGCCCGGCCTGCTCCCGGTGCGGGCGGCCAACCCGGCTGCCAGCCCGCGGTAGCACTGGGCCACCGCGGGCCACAACAGCTCGGGTGCGTGGGCGGCGGCGGCGCTCGCCAACCCGCGGACGACGCCGTCATCGGTGATGATGCTGCGCACCGCCGCCGCGATCGCCGCCACATCACCATGCGGCACGAGCAGGCCGGCGCCGTCGCCGAGTAGTTCGACCGCGTGCGGGAAGCGGGTGGCGACGACGGGCCGCAGCGCCGCCACCGCCTCGATGAGGATGCCGGAGGTCACCTGGTCGACGGAGTCGTACGGCAGCAGGACGACGTCGGCACCGCTCACGAGCTCGGCAAGTGACCCTGCGTCGAGGTAGCGGTGGTCGAAGACGACCGATTCGGCCACGCCGAGCCGGTTGGCCAGCGCGGCAAGCCCGTCCCGGTACGCCTCGCCCTCCCGGGCGAGCACCTTGGGATGGGTCTGGCCCGCGACGAGGTAGCGCGGAGCCGGATCGAGGTCGGCCAACTCCGCCATCGCCGCGATGCCCCATTCGATGCCTTTGCCTGGGCCGAGCAGGCCCCAGGTGAGGACGGTCGGCCGGGCGAACCGCGCTGGCGCGGCGCGACCGTTGTCGGCCGCGCCGTGGGGGATCACCGAGATCCGGTGCGGGTGGACGTGGTACCCGTCGGCCAGCCGGGCCCGCGCGGTCTTGGTCATCACGACGACCGCGTCCGCGGACGCGACCAGCGCATCCATGACCTCGCGCTGGTGCGGGGTCGGGCTGACGAGCACGGTGTGCAGGACGACCATCACCGGCACTTCGAGGTTGTCGAGGACCTCGATCACTTCGTCGCCGTCCGGGCCACCGTAGACCCCGTACTCATGCTGCACGACCGCGACGTCGAAACCGTTCAGGAGCTGCGCCGCGCGGCGCGGGCCACCCGGGGTCCCGGCCACCAGATCCCCCACGACCACAGCCGGTCGCCGGCCGGGCCCCGCGGGTGCGTCGAGCAGCCGTACCACCCTGCTGGAGGCGCCGGGCGCTGTGCTGGTCAGTTCGTCCAGAAGGGCCGCCGTGAAGGTGGCGAGGCCGCACTGTGTCGGGGGGTAGGTGCTGAGAAAGCCGTAGCGAAGGGGCACGCAGGCCCACCTTCCGGTCGTTGCCGACACCGAGTCGGCCGGCGGGCACGCGAGCGCTGTGCTCACGCGGATGCGCAGTGCGGGCGGCAGCGCCGGTCAGAAACCCATACCCGCCATGGCCTCCGCGCCGTCCCCGGCGCCGGCGCCGACGGCCGACAGACGGTCCGCCACGACAACCTCGATGGTGAGGAACAGACCGGCGATCGACGCGGCGTTCTGCAGCGCCAAGCGGGTGACCTTCACCGGGTCGATGATGCCGGCGGCGATCAGGTCGACGTACTCGCCGGGGGCCGCGTTGAGGCCATGCCCGATCGGCAGGCCCCGAACCTTCTCGACCACCACACCACCCTCGAAGCCCGCGTTGCTCGCGATCTGGCGCAGCGGGGCGGCCAGCGCCAGCGCCACGATCCTCGCGCCGGTGGCCTCGTCA
>NZ_CADCWT010000179.1 GCF_902806485.1 Candidatus Frankia alpina
GGGTGTAGACGTGGTGGCGGTGGTGCAGGTGGGAATGTTCGTGGGCGAGGAGCACGCGGCGTTCGTCGGGGGGCAGCGCGCGCAGCATCGCGGTGGACACGACGATCCGGCCCGTGAGTCCGGGCAGGGTGTAGGCGTCGGCCCGGTCGTCGTCGACGACGACGACGAGGCCGGTGGGGGCGGGTCCGAGTCGGCGGCAGGTGAGTTCGGCCGCGGCCAGGTCCCGGCCGACGGCGATGGTCCGGCGCAGGGCGGCGCCGAGCAGCCCGGCGACGACGACGGCCGGCAGCAGCCCGGCGGTGGCGGGCAGCGGGTCGTGGCCGCGGACGACGGTGGCTGACCAGTGCCCGGCCGCGGCGAGCATGGGCATCGGGGCGAGCAGCGTGAAGGCCACGACCGCCAGGATGAAACCGGTGGCCAGCGCGGTCACCAGGCAGGCAGCGGTGAGCAGTCGGGTGGCGGTGGCGGGTGGTAGCCGTCGTCCGAGCCGGCCGCCGCAGCAGGCCAGCAGCAGGCTCGTGACGAACGGGACGAGCGCGACGGCCGTCATCGCCGAGGCCCGCCATTCGTGCTGTCGGCACTGGTCTCGACGTCGCCGCCGCCGATGTCGGTGTCGGACCGGTGAGTGGTGAGGATGTCGGCGAGGAGCTGCTCGTCCTCCGGTCGCAGGTCCGCGACGAACCGGGCAAGTGTCTCGGCTCGGTGGCCGCCGGCGCCGAGCAGGCGGGACATCTGCCGGGCGGTGAGCGCGGCGGCAAGGGTGTCCGGGGCGGTGGCCGGGGCGTAGACGTAGGAGCGGCCCGCGGGCGCTCGGGTCAGGGCGCCCTTGTCGTGCAGGCGGGCGAGGGTCGTCATCACCGTGGTGTAGGCCAGTGGTTCGCCGAGTTCGGCGAGAGTCTCGGCCGGGGTGAGCGGCCGGCCGGCCGCGGCGATCGCGGCGAGTACCTCGCGTTCCAGCGCCCCCGGTTCACGTCTGGGTTTCCTCGCCACCGCGCCTCCTCGCTACTACTAGATTGATGCTACTACTAGATTGATAGTACGAGAGGTCGAGTAGTAGTAGTAGTAGATCTCGACGTGCCGCACTTGCCGTCACGACATCCTGCCGCCAGCCCTTCGGGGGTCTTCCCGTACAGTCGTCTACTATTCGATGAGTAGTAGACGACTGTGTGAGGGGACGGCGGATGGTGGATGGGGTGCCGGCGGTCGAAGCTGTCGGACTGGTTAAGAGCTTCGGTGGGCTCACGGCCGTGGATCATGTTGATCTGCGGGTGGATGTCGGGGAGGTGTATGGCATCCTCGGCCCGAACGGTGCCGGGAAGACGACGTTCCTGCGGATGCTGTTTGGGTTGATCCGGCCGGATGCCGGGACGCTGCGGGTCTTCGGCCGGACCTGGGCCGAGGCGGGCCCGTCGATGCTGGACGGGGTCGCGGGATTCATCGAGAGCCCCCCGCTTTTATCCCTACCTGTCCGGTCGGCGCAACCTGGTGCTGCTCGCCGGTCTCGACGGCGGTGACGCGGACAGCCGCATCGACCAGGTGCTCGACGTGGTCGACCTCGCCGGTCGGGCAGGCGACAAGGTCGGGGGCTACTCGTTCGGGATGCGCCAACGGCTCGGCGTCGCCGCGTCCCTGCTGCGCGACCCGCGGCTGCTTGTCCTCGACGAGCCGGCCAACGGGCTGGACCCCGCCGGCATCCGGGACATGCGCGCGCTGGTCACCCGGCTCGCCGGCAGCGGGCTGACCGTGCTGCTGAGCAGCCACAACATGGACGAGGTCGAGGAGATCTGCGACAACGTCACGATCATGCGCACCGGCCGGGTGGCCTATCACGGCTCGATCGACGAGCTGCGCGCCCAGGCACCGGACCCGTCCCACCGGCTGGCGACCAGCGATGACGACCACGCGATGCGCCTGTCCGCCGAGCATCCCGCCGTGTCCGTCACCGCCCATCACGACGGCGGCCTCGCACTGCGGGCCCAGACCGCCGACGCGGACAACTACCTCATCGCCCTCGGCCGGGCCGGCGTCGCGGTACGCGCCCTGCACCTGGAGATCGCGCCGCTGGAATCGCTGTTCTTCATGCTCACGGAGACCGACTCGGCGACCGGTTCCACCCAGGCCGGCCTGCAACCCCGGTCCCGCAACCTCACCGGAGCGACCCCATGACCGCGCCCGTCACCACCACACCCACTGACGGCCCGGCGACGGTCCGGCCTCGTCCGGTCGGCCGTGGCCGGGTGATCACCGCCTACCGGTGGGAGATCACCAAACTCGCCGCCCAGGCCCGTACCCGGGCCACCCTCGCCGTCTGCCTGGTCGCCCCCTTCGTGTTCGTGGTACTCCTCGACCGCCAGGACCGCCTGCCGAAGGACACCCTCTATGGCCGGTGGGTGCACGCCAGCGGCTTCGCCACGTCGCTGCTCATCCTCGGCTTCGCCGCCCAATGGGTGTTCCCGCTGCTCACCAGCATCGTCGCCGGCGACATCTTCGCCAGAGAGGATCAGCACGGCACCTGGAAGACGATCCTGACCCGCTCCCACAGCCACAGCCAGATCTTCTGGGCGAAGTCGCTGGCCGCGGCCACCTTCGCGGTGCTCGTCGTCACGGTCCTCGCCCTTAGCTGCCTGACCGCCGGCGTCCTGCTCGTCGGCCATCAGCCGCTGGAAGGCCTCTCCGGCACCCTGCTGCCCCCGGGCCGCACCGCCGGGCTGGTCCTCGCCGCCTGGGCCACCGCCCTGCCACCCCTGCTCGGCTTCACCGCCCTCGGGATCATGCTCTCGGTGCTCACCCGCAGCAGCCCCGCCGGGATTGTCGGACCGATCGTCCTCGGCCTGCTCATGCAGCTCTACGCCTTCCTCAACGGCGCCGACACCATCCGCCACCTGCTGCTCGTCACCCCGTTCGACGCCTGGCACGGCCTGTTCGCCGCGCACCCGTACTACGGGCCGCTGCGCGACGGCACGTTCGTCAGCGCCGGCTACATCGTCATCTGCCTGGCCGTCGCCTTCACGGCGCTGCGCCGCCGCGACATCACCGGAGGCTGATCCGCATGCCCCGTCCCACCCCCGGCCGGCCGCGCGGTGTCCGGCCGCCCCGTGGACCGGCTCGAGGCCGGCTGGTCCGCCGGGCTCGCCTGGCCGGCGTGGCGATCATCGCCGCGCTGACCGCCGCGCTGACCGCCGCGCTGACCGCCGCGCTGGTCGGCTGCTCCGCCGATGTCACCCGCCCCCGCGTCGAGACCTCACTCGGCCCCGTCTTCGCCAACCTCTACGTCCAACAGCAGGCCCTGCTCGGCCACCCCGGACTCACCCCCGCCGCCGTCGCCGCCAGACCCACCTGCCACCGCACCACCCCCGGATCCCACGACAAAGGCGCCGGCAGCGACTGGATCTGCCAGGTCGGCTGGACCGACGGCACCGGCAAGACCCAGAGCGGCAAGTTCGAGCTCCAGGTCCGTTCCAACGGCTGCTACCAGGCCGGCGGCCCCAGCAAGGTCGTCGGACCAGTCATGATCCGGAGCGTCGTCGGCAAACAGGTCATCAACCCGGTGTTCGAGTTCGACGGCTGCTTCGACACCACCTGAACCCCATCCGAGCTCGCCACTCCCGTCATCCTCGCCGCCGGATTCTGGGGGCCGGTGGGGATGAGGTGGAGTGGGGCGAAGCCGAATGCGATGAGGTAGCCGGCGGCGACCATGGTGAGATAGAAGGTGCCCGCGAGGAACAGCGCCATGCGCGGGCCGTAGTACTTCCGATATATCACGATGATCGGAATAATGATCAGGTCGGCGAAGATGAAGCTGACGACTCCGCCGAAGCTGATACCCCCGTTCCAGAGCACGGCCGCGAGTGGGGACGTTGCCGATGGAGCAGACGAACGCGGCCACGGCCACGAGCGGGCCGGCAACCGGCCCCCAGAGTCTGGCGGCGAGCGGGTGGTCGGTGAAGAACAGGTGCCGCCAGAACGCGTCGGGTATCCACGCCGCCGCGGCGCCGGCGATCAGCAGGCCGATGAGGATGTCGCGGAGTACGGCGGCTCGTTCCATCACGAAGTTGTGGCTGACCGCGGTGAAGCTCCGCCGGCTGAGTAGCCGGCGCCGGAACGACCCCTCGCCGGCGACGGACATGTCCATCGCTGCGTGACCCTCCATTGACCCGGGGACGGCACGATCAGCCCGAGTTCGATGACGAGTTCGATGACGAGGTTGGTGGAGGCGAACTGGAAGGCCATCGCGGCGGTGAAGCCGGCGCCCTTGCGGAACAGCGAGCGGGCCAGCGCGACGGCGGCGTAGGAGCAGGAGGAGGATGCCGCGCCCAGGACGGTGGCCAGGTGACCTGCCAGGTCATCGACCCGGCGATACCCAGCGCGTGCAGCACGCCGTGCCCGACGGTGTTCACAGCCTTTTCGCGGGGTGGAGGTCGGCGGGGTGGAACCGGCGCAGCCGCAGCGAGTTGGTGACGACGAACACGGAGCTGAACGCCATCGCCGCGCCCGCGATGAGCGGGGAGAGCAGGCCGAGGGCGGCCACCGGGATCAGCACGATGTTGTAGGCGAAGGCCCAGAACAGGTTGCCCTTGATGGTGCGTAGCGTGCGGCGGGAAAGCCGGATCGCGTCCGCGGCGGCAGTAAGGTCGCCGCGGACGAGGGTGATGTCGGAGGCTTCGATGGCGGCGTCGGTACCGGTCCCCAGGGACAGGCCCAGGTCGGCCGCGGCCAGGGCGGCGGCATCGTTCACCCCGTCGCCCACCATCGCGACGACCTTGCCCTGATGTTGCAGGTTGTTGACGGCGTCGACTTTCTGCTCCGGCAACACCTCGGCGATCACATCCGCTTCGGTGATGCCGACGGTGGCGGCAACCGCGATGGCCGCGGCCAGGTTGTCCCCGGTGAGCAGCACCGGCCGCAGACCGAGACCGCGTAGCTGCGCGACAGCGGCGGCACTGGTGGGCTTCACGGTGTCGGCGACCACGAGGACACCTCGGACCTGACCGTCCCAGCCGACGAGGACGGCGGTGCGGCCCGCGGCTTCGGCGGTGTCCTTCGCTGCCTGCAGCTCCGCGTCGGGACGCAGACCCCAGTCGGCGAGCAGCGCGGCGCGACCGACCGAGACCGCGTGGCTGACGTCGCCGAGGGTGACCGTGCCGGTGACGCCGAGGCCGGCGGTGTTACGGAACTCGCCGATCGGCGGGAGGGTCCCGAACTTCTCGGTCGCGGCGGCGGCGATGGCCGCCGCGATGGGGTGTTCGCTGGCGGCCTCGAGCGCGCCGGGGAGAAGCAGCACCTCGTCGGGATCGACGTCAGTGGCCGCGTGCACGGCGTGGAGGCTCATCCGGCCGGAGGTGACAGTGCCGGTCTTGTCCAGCACGATGGTGTCGACGCGGCGGGTGGACTCGAGTACGTCCGGGCCTTTGATCAGCAGTCCAAGTTGTGCGCCTCGACCGGTGCCGACCAGCAGCGCGGTCGGGGTTGCCAGACCCAACGCGCACGGGCAGGCGATGATCAGCACGGCGACGGCGGCGGTGAAGGCCCGGACGCCACCCTCGCCGGTGGCCAGGGTGGCGAGCAGCGTCACCACCGACAGAACCAGAACCATCGGTACGAAGACGGTGGAGACTCGATCGGCCAGGCGCTGCACCGGGGCTTTGCCGGACTGGGCGTCGAGGACGAGGCGGCCTATCTGCGCCAGCCGGGTGTCCGCGCCGACCCGGGTGGTGCGGACGATCAGTCGTCTGCCGGCGTTGACGGTCGCGCCGGTCACCGGGTCGCCGGAACTCACCTCGACCGGCACGGACTCGCCGGTGAGCAGACTTTCGTCGATCGCGGACGATCCCTCGACGACGACACCGTCGGTGGCGATTTTCTCCCCAGGGCGGACCAGGAACGTGTCTCCCGGCTGGAGACGATCGACCGGGATGCGGGCCTCGACCCCGCCGCGCAGGACCGTAACGTCCTTGGCGCCGAGGTCCAGCAGCGCTCGCAGTGCGGCGCCGGAGCTGCGCTTGGCGCGGGCCTCCAGATAGCGACCGGCGAGCAGGAAGACCACGACGGCAGAGGCGACTTCGAGGTAGATGGCACCGTCGCCGGCGCTGGCGGTGAGGTCGAAGTGCATCCGCATGCCGGGCATGCCCGCGTCGCCGAAGAACAGTGCGTACAGCGACCAGCCGAACGCCGCCAACGTGCCCATCGAGATCAGAGTGTCCATCGTCGCCGCGCGATGGCGCAGGTTCGTGAACGCGGCGCGGTGGAACGGCCAGCCACCCCACACCACCACCGGACTGGCCAGGGTGAGCGACAGCCACTGCCAGTTGTCAAACTGCGCGGCCGGCACCATCGCCAACACGAGGACCGGCAGGGTGAGGACCGCCGAAATCAGCAGTCGCTGCCGCAACGAGCCGGACCCGTGAGCGCCGTCGTCGTCGGGCTGACCCGCCGCCGGCGTGGTGTCGCCGGCGGGCGGCTGGGGTAGCCGGGCAGTGTAGCCGGTGGCTTCCACGGTGGCGATGAGGTCCTGGGGGCCGATGATCGCCGGATCGTAGCGGACGGCGGCTGTCTCGGTGACGTAGTTGACCGTGGCGGAGACGCCGTCGAGCCGGTTGAGTTTCTTCTCGATCCGCGTCGCGCAGGACGAGCACGTCATCCCGCCGACGGTCAGTTCGAGGGCCGTGTCCGTGGTGCCCGTCGTGGGTGGGACGGCGGCGATGTCCTTGCTGGTCATGCCCGGTGCCTCCGGCGCCCCGTGGCGAGGTCGTTCGTTGCCATGGTCAGCTTTCCTCTCACTCGAATCGCGTTGCCCACCACGTGCGCTACGGCATCCGAGACGGGCCTCGCGTCGACCCGACGGGGGCGATCTTCCGGTGCCCTATACATACCCCTGTGGGGTATGTATAGCCGCCGAGCGGGACAAGCGTCAAGTACCCCTGGGGGGTACCGTCGGGAAACGGGCTGGAGGAGGCGCCATGCACGGCTACACGACCGGCAAGGACGACTACCTCAAGCAACTGCACCGCATCGAAGGGCAGCTCCGGGGCATCGCCAAGGCGGTCGCCGGGGACATTGAGGTGCTGTATTGACGTCCTGGCACGGGTCGGCGCCGCCACCAAAGCGTTGCAGTCAGTCGCAGTGGTGCGCGGCGTCGCTCAGGGCGGGCAGTGTGAGGACCGCAGCCGGTAGCAGGAGAAGCGCGGCGACCAGCAGCGCGCGGGCAACGACGGCGGAACGATGCAGTGGCGTGCGGGCCGTGAGCAGGCGCTGCACCCGCTGGCGCACGGCAGTGCTTCCCATCCCCAGCGCGGAGGTGGTGGGTGGAGCGGCGAGGCGCAGGACGGC
Source organism: Candidatus Frankia alpina (assembly GCF_902806485.1). GTDB lineage: Bacteria > Actinomycetota > Actinomycetes > Frankiales > Frankiaceae > Frankia > Frankia alpina. Next base: position 7,327 of record NZ_CADCWT010000179.1, read on the forward strand.
GCGGGCGACGGTCTGCGGGGCGCAGTTGCGGGTCGCCCTGTCATCGGCGGCGAGTTCGACGAGCCTTAGCAGCTCGCGGTGGGTTTCACCGAACACGGGTACGAGCGGAAACGCCCGGTCGAGAACGGCGGCACAGGTGAGGAGGTGGTGGTGACGGCGGTCGAGGTGCGTCCGCTCATGGGCGATGACCGCGGCGAGTTCGGCGGGTGGCAGCGTCCGTAGGGCTCCGGCGGTCAGCACCACGGTTCCACCTCGTCCCGGGAGGCAGAACGCGCTGGGATGCGCATGGTCGAGGACGAACACGTCGAGCGTCGGATGGAAACGACCCGCCGGGCGGACGTCGCGGCGGTGGCGGGCCCGCAGGCGGCGTTGCGCGCCCACCACCCGGGCGGCGGCATATCCCAGTCGGAGCGTCATGCCGATCATCGCCGCGATGCCCACCGCACGTGGCACCGTCCAGGGCAGGGCCGGTAGCCCATGACCGGACCAGCCGCACCCTTGCACAAGCAGGACAAGACTGTCTCCGAGGACATGTGCGGGCACGATGAGCACCGCCGCGGCCAGAAGGGCGGCGCAGGCGACGGATGTCGCGGCGGCGAGCCAGGTGCTGATCGCGAGCCGGGGGGCACGTGACGCCCAGGATGCCTCGCTGAGCCGGTGTGGGAGTCCGAAGCCGACGAGGACCGCGTAGCCCGCCAGCAGGACGGCGATCACGCGAGGGAGGACGTGTCGCCGCCGCGGGCGCGCTGGCTGTCGTGCCACTGCACGGCGCTGCGCAACGTCTCGTACTCCGCCGCGTCCATCGTCTCGACGAAGTGCAGCAACGCCAGTCCCCGGTCCTCCGTCTTTGACAGCACCTCGCTCATCAACCGGGCCGTGTAGGCACTGCGGCTGAGCGTGGGCTGGTACCGGTAGGAACGGCCCACCCGCTCCCGACGCAGCCAGCCCTTCCGGAACAGCCGGTCCATCACGGTCATCACCGTGGTGTAGGCCAACGGACGTTCGAGCAGGTCCCGGACGTCGCGCACGGTCACCTCACCCCGAGCGGACCACACCCGGTCCATGACCTCGGATTCCAGGTCCGTCAGCCGCTTCACCACATTCGCCTCACCTCACATCTCTCCTGGCCGGCTGCGACGTTCCCCATGCGGTCCGCATTCCACCCACTCATACTGATCGTTCGCCGGCTCCTATGCCCAACCACCTGACAGGCCGCTCCCGCCTGCGGCTCCTCGCCGCGCAGGAACGACGGCGCACGTCGAGTTGGACCGAGCGGAGACGCGGTACAACTTCCTACTATGTGATGTAGTAGACGGTCGTCGACGAGATCAGGCACTCGTGGCATCGAAGCGCCTCCTTCACTGCCCTTTCCGGTCGGGAGTGGCGGAGCCGAGCAGCTGATCCGCCTCCCCAGCACCGCCCGTTCTCGGCCGATCTGCTACGTGACATAGTAGCTAGGTTGGATGGGGGCGAGGAAAGGAGCTTTCGGGTGGATCGCAGTGACAGGACCGGATCGGCCTTCGCCACCCCCCACACGGGGCGTTCCCGGCTCCTTGACGGTGCCGAGCAGGTCCGCCGACGTGCTGCCCGCCTCGCGCCCTCGCAACGCCGGGCCGCCGCGCTCGCGCTGATGACCACCGGCAGCTTCGCCGCCGCGTCCACCGGCTTCGCGCTGGCCACCACCGACAACGTCGCCGCGACACCCGGGATCCCGGTCACTGCCGCCGACATGACCGGCATCGGGCAGGAACACTCGCGGCACCCCGCACGGGAGCCCCTGGCCGCCGCGATCGCGTCGCCGTCGCCGTCGCCGTCGTCCACCTTCACCGTCCTGTCGATCACCCCGGATCGATCTGCGATCCTCCCGGACACTCCCGTCGTCTTCACCGTGCGTGCGGTCCGCGCCGACGGACGGGGCCCCCTCGGCGGCGAAACGGTACGGATCGTGGTGGTCAACGGTCCGCAGTGGACCATCACCGCCCGGCTGCGGACCAACGCCGCGGGTGAGGCGTACATCTCCGCCCGACTGCTGTCCACCACCACGATCACCGCCGTGTTCGACGGATCGGACGCGCTGCGCCCCTCCCTCGCCAGCGCGGCCACCGTCACCGTCACCGCCCCGGCCCCCTCGGGGTCAACCCGAGCAGGCACCTCGGGCTCGATCGCGGGCACGCCTACCGTCGTGAACGAGGTAGCCGCGAGCGGGATCGGCGCGAAGGCCGTCTACCTCGCCTCCCTACAGAAAGGCAAACCCTACGTCTGGGGCGCCGCGGGACCCTACGCCTTCGACTGCTCCGGCTATGCCCAGTACGTTTACAAGCAGCTCGGGCGGTACCTTCCCCGCACCGCCCAACAGCAGTTCTACGCAACGACCCGTATTCCCAAATCCGGTAAGCAGCCCGGCGACCTCATTTTCTTCGGCAGCCCCTCCAACACCACCCACATGGGTATCTACGCCGGCAACGGCTATATGTGGGCCGCCCCGCAGAGCGGACGCAACGTCAACCTGCAACCCATCTACACCTCCACCTACTGGGTCGGCCGGGTCCGCTGACCCTGTCCCGGCACAGAGGGATCGGGACCCATGGCCTGCCAGCCGACCGGCTTCCCGTCAGGCAGACTGGACCTGTGAGCGCCCGGCCCCATGGAAAGACCACCGCTGCCGGGCTGCCGCTGTTCCTGCTGGCCGTATCCGTCCTTCTGGGCATTCTGCTCATGCATGGCGGCCTGTCCACGCACCTGGCGCATGACCTGCACGCCGACACCACCGACCAGATCGGGTCGTCGGTGATGCACGGGGCCGACATGTACCCTCCACCGTCGGCTCTGCCGGTGAGTCACCCCGTTCCACGGCACGTTATGACACCGTCCGCAACAGGGATGGATCATGACGGGCACGGTGGCGCTATGTGCCTGGCGTTTCTCCGCCTGACGATC
>NZ_CADCWT010000180.1 GCF_902806485.1 Candidatus Frankia alpina
TCGCAGACTAAGATCATAGTTACTCTGCGTGTTGATGTGAAGGAGATCTGCGTGTCGAGTGGGTCGGGGATATCCGGGCAAAGCAGAATAGAAAGGGCAATCTCATCCGTGTGAATAAGTCATGTGTTAACCGTGCGTGTTCGAGGGTCGGGCTGGTCTGGCCGGGTTCGCCGCGCGGGGACCCGCTCAGGCGGTCGGCTCGGGCTGGCCGCGTTCGGGCCCCGCCGCGGCCGTCCACCTCTCCTCGATACGGCCGACCTTCCAGACCAGCAGGCTCACCGCCCAGGTGGCGACGAACAGGCCGACGATGAAGTAGCCGACGACGTTCAGGTCGAGTCCCGAGACCCAGTCCCAGAAACCACCCGACAGGTGCGCCTTCTCGGCGAGGATGCCGAGTAGCTCGACGGTGCCGATGAGGAACGCGACCGCGACCGACAGGCCCGTGACGGTGTGTTGTAGTATGCCTTGCCGACCAGCTTGGAGAAGGCCCAGCCGTAGGCGAAGTTCATGAACGATCCGTCGATGGTGTCCAGCAGACTCATCCCGGCGGCGAAGAGGACCGGCAACACGATAATGGCGTACCAGGGCAGCCCGCTGCCGGCGGCACCCGCGGGGAGGAACAGCAGGGCGACCTCCGTCGCCGTGTCGAAACCGAGGCCGAACAGCAGCCCCAGCGGATACATCTGCCACGGTCGGGTGATCGCCCGGGTGAGGCGGCGGAGGAAGCGGTTGGCGAATCCGCGGGAATTCAGCCGCTCCTCCAGCGCCGCTTCGTCCATGATGCCGCGGCGCATGTCGCGGAACACGGTGACGATGCGGACGAGAACGAAGAGATTGATTCCGGCGATGAGGTAAAGGAAGCCGCCGGAGACGGTGGTGCCGATCCAGCCGGTGACGTCGTGCAGGGTCGACCCGTCGTCGGAGACCTGGCCGGCCAGCGAGCGCACCCCGACGCCGAACAGGACGGCCAACGCGAACACGATCGTCGAGTGGCCGAGGGAGAAGAAGAATCCGACGGACAGCGGCCGCCGACCGTCCGTCATGAGTTTGCGGGTGGTGTTGTCGATCGCGGCGATGTGGTCGGCGTCGAACGCGTGCCGAAGCCCGAGGGTGTAGGCGGTGACCCCGAGGCCGACGCCGAACATCTGGCCGTCGGCGCCGAACCGGTAGTGGTGCGGCGCGATGACAGCCGTCAGCAGGATCCAACCGATCACGTGCAGACCGATGACGACGGCGGCCATGGCGCCGATCGTCGTCCACTCCCGCCGGTCGAGCGCGCTCGCCACCCGGGCTCGCCGTTTCCGTCCTGATCCGGTGACGACGGGCGTGGTCATGGGTGAGCCCCCTCGTTGCGCCCCGTCATCGGTCTCGGGTGGTGTCCTGCCGGCCGGGCAGGCACGACCATAACCGGGACGAATGTGCTCCTGCAACAGTGTTGCAGGAGCACCGAGACGCCAGGTGGTGGGGCAGGCCGTCACGTCGCGCCGCCGTCACGGCCGTCAGCGGTGCCCTCTGTCCTGCCCGGCCCGGCGAGGGGCTGCGTCGGCGGCACGGCCGTGGCCCCTCGCCGCCGCTGGAGCACCGCGACGAGCTGGTCCGTGGCCAGCAGCAGCACCGCGAGCCACGACACCGTCGCGACCCGTCCGAACGCCACCACCCAGTCACCGTTTGTCGGCAGCGAATGGCGGACCTGGACCTCCAGCACGTACAAGGCGCTGACCACCAGGCAGACCGCCGGCCCGACCCGGGTCAGCCACCTGCCCCTCGGCGCCAGCAGCGCGATCGCGGTGGCCAGGGCGACGACGATCCCGGCGTTCGCCGAGACGAGGACCGCGGCGAGCAGCCCGGCACCCACCACCGCGCCCGCCGTCGTCCGCCGGTCGACCCGCACCGGGCGGATCGACCAGGGGTCGACCGTCGGCAGGTCCGGCTCGGGCATGGCCGCCCCCGCTGCCTGCGCCGCCACCACCCGCCGCCGCGCGCGGCGGGTGGTGAGCAGCAGCAGGGCCAGGAAGAACACGACCGTCACCGCGGACAGCACCAGCGAATACCGGACGATCCGCTGCGGCGCCCAGGTCAGGGTCACGGTGAACGCGGTGGCCGTCGGGTTGACCCGCCAGCCGTTGGCGTAGCCGTCGACGAGCCGCGGCGCGCCCGCGTCGGCGCCGTTCACCGTCGCCTTCCAACCCCGGGACAGGCTCTCGCCGAGCACCAGCCAGAACGGTGTCCCCGGCTGGGCCCCCGTGACCTGCGCGGTGAACGACGTCGCGCCCGAGGACTGGACGGTGATCCGAGGCGCCGGGGCGACCGTCGCGGTGGTGCTGGTCGCCGCCGGGGCGCCGGTGTCGCCGGCGCCCAGCCAGGGGCCGCCGCCGGCGTCCGAGGCGAGCAGGAGCCGGTCGAGATCCATGCCCAGCTCGGCGCCATCCCCGGTGGTGATCGTGTGCTCACCGGGGCCGAGGGAGAGTGCCCCGCCGCAGGTGGACACCCGCAGGCCGAGGCGGTTCACCGCGTCGGCGGTGGAGCCGTCGACGCGCACGCTGACCGGGTGACCGTCGATGCTCAGCAGGTCGTCCCGGCAGGTCCCCGACAGCTGCGCCGGCAGCAGGCCGGTGGTGCTCTGGCCCGCACCCGCGGCCTCGGTGACGCCGCTGGCCAGGCCCGGCAGCCCGATCTCGGCGATCCCCACCGGCATCGACAGCGGTGATCGGCTGATTGGGTCGATGCTTTTGACGGTGCGCACGTCGTCGACGACGAACCGCCAGGTGCTGCCGGTGACGGCCGGGAAGGTCAGGGTCACCTGCCGGGTGCCGCCACGCTGGGTGGTGTCGGTGACCGGTGGCACCGGCACCGAGCCGACGACCTGGCCGTCGACCACCAGCCCGATCCGGGTCGGCACCGAGTGCCGGCAGTCGGCGACGAGGGACATCGTCATCGAGGAGGTGGTGATCGGGGTCGGCGCAACGACCTGGAGCCAGCCGCCCTCGGGGTCGCCGATGCCGGGGCTCCACGGGGTGGTGACGTCGCCGTCGAAGGCGCTCGACGACCGGGCCGCGAGCGAACCGGGCAGGCGGCCGGACGAGGACACGACGGGTAGGTTCGACGGCCGCCCGAGCAGGCGGTCGATGTGGTCGTCGGCGGCGTACGCGGAGATCCGCGCCGTGCCGGTCAGCGCGAACGTCCGCGCCGTCGGCAGCGCGAACGACCGGCTGATGATCTCCTCGGTGTCCTGCTTGAACGGCTCGGCCGGGTTGGCCCGGTCCCGCGACATCTGCAGGGCCAGGCGGTGGCCGAGGGAGGAGGCGCCGGCGGCGTCGAGGCTGTCGCTCGGCATCCGCAGCACCTCGTCGGCGGTCAGCGCCTTGCCGTCCGCGCCGGGGATCTCGACCTCGGCGAAGCCGACCGCGGAGACGTTGTCGTAGGTGCGCTGGCGGCCGTAGTTCGTCGCGTCGACCCGGATGTGCAGCGTGCGGAACGTGCGGGTCGGGAAGCTGACGACCTGGCCGACCTGGGTGCGCGACGACGGGGTGAGGTCGACGGTGACGGGGGAGCCGCCGTCGAAGGTCAGCGTCGCCCGGGTGATCCACCGGTTGCGGGGCCCGGACAGCGGCTGGGTGAGCCGGACGTGGTCGGTCGTGGTCGGCGCGGCCAGCGTCGTCTGCCAGGCCTCACCGGTCGGGTCGGTGAAGGCGCCGACCCGCCAGGCGGTGTTGATGTTGCCGTCGATGCCACGCACCGGCCGGTCCCACGGGCCGTAGGCGAAGGAGTTGCCGTAGGCCGACGTCGTCACCGCGGCGATCTTCGCCGGCGTGCCGGGGGCGTGCAGAGCCGCCGTCGTCTGGTCGGCGGTCGTCTCGTCGGGGAACAGCTGCAACCGGTTGTCGTTCGGGTCCTTCACCAGCGGGGCGACACCGGGCTGCTCGACGTAGCCGTAGTTCTCCCGGACCCCCGTCCAGCGCTCGGCCCGCAGCCGGTTGGTGTCGCTGACGAGCAGATCGGCGCCGTCGTCGAGGGCCTGGGCGAGCTCGCCCGGCTTGCTGGCCAGCTCGGGGGCGTAGAGGATCGCCCGTCCGGATGCGACGGGCTCGGCGAGCAGCCCGGAGGCGGCCGCGTCGACGAGCGCCTCCCCGTTGCCGCTGACCAGCAGCGGTCGGGTGGTGGTGGCGGTGCGCACGATCGGCTGGGTGTTCGACACGGGGAAGACGGCCAGGGCCGGGGGATCGGGCACCGAGGCCTTCGTGCCGAGCGTGATCTCGTCGGTGAAGGGGATCCCCGGGTCCTCGGCCACCGGCGGTCCGTAGGTCTGTGGCGCGCCGAGCCCGGCCGGCCGGGTGGAGGTGAACAGATCCCACGTCGAGCGGGGCCGCGGGGTGCGGTAACGCTCGTAGGCGAGGTTGCTGCGCAGCATCACGTCGCCGACGCCCATCAGCCGCGCCAGGTCCGGCACGGCGGAGGTCTCCAGCACGCCCTCCTGTATCCGGCGGTCCAGCGAGCGGACCAGGTCGACGGTGCCGGCCTCGCCGTACGGGATGAGCTCGCGCAGGACCAGCGGCCGGTCCATCAGTCCCTCGGTGACCGGGTCGAGGGTACTGCCCCAGCGGTAATGCGAGAAGTCGGCGCCGGGCAGCTCCAGCACCCGCGAGCCGTCGTCGCCGGCATCGAGTGCCTTGGCGACCTGTGTCTCGTACGCGGGGACCTGCTCGGGACGCTGCAGCAGCGGCTCGACGAACTCGCCGCGGAACAGCGGCGACATGTCCGCGGCGATGATCACCAGCACCAGCCCCATCGCGAGCTGCGGGACCCCCGGCCGCCATCCCCGGGCGGCTGTGCGCGCCGCGTACCGCTCCGCCACGGTGGCCAGGCCGCCGGCGAGCAGCACCGACAGGCCGAGGACGACCATCGGGACCGCGCGCGGCAGCGAGCGCAGCGCGAGCCCGGCCGTCGACCCCTCTGCGAAGTCCTTGAACAGCCGGCCCCAGGGGGAGGGGTCGTCGTAGGGGTAGACGCCGACGGCGATCGTGGTGCCCAGCAGGATCAGCGCGACGAAGTAACCGCGATGCCCCCAGCGGATCGTCGAGGCCGCCGCGAGCGCGAGGATCGGCAGCGCGAAGCTGATGACGATCAGCCACAGGTCGTGCGTGTAGTGGGTGGCCGGCCCGATCCACGGGCCGAGCGCGTCCTGGCCGTAGAAGAACCAGTTGCCGAGCCCCCGTAGCACCTCCGATGCCTGCGAGCTGCTGGCGACCGTCTCGATCGTCTCGGTGAAGGCGAGCACGTTCAGCCCGTAACCGGCCTGCGTGTACAGCCCGGCGATCCACCATGCCGAGGTGACGAGGATGGCCAGCACCGCCCTGGTGCACATGCCCACGGCGGCGCCGAGGCGGACCTCCCGGGTGCCCCACACGGCGAACGGCACCCACAGTAGCGGCGCTAACAGGATGAAGATCAGGCTGGAGGCGTTGATGCTGCCGATCGTCGTGACGACCAGGGCGAATGCGGCGGGGAAGCGCCAGCCCGCCGGCCGCCAGCCGGCGCGACCCGGCTCGGCCTCCCGCAGGCCACGCACGGTGATGCCGATCAGCCAGCCCAGCCCGGCGTAGGGCAGCAGGATCGCCGAGATCCGCGCCTCGTACTCCAGGACGTAGGGCGAGAGCATGTAGCCGGCGGCGGCGACGAACGCGAACCGGTCGGGCCAGTGGAACGAGCGCAGCAGGAACAGCACACCGGCGCCCGCGCCGAGCAGGATCGAGCCCGTCCACAGCCGCTGAGCCACCCAGTCGGGCAGGCCCGCCGTGTCCAGCAGCCAGTAGAACAACCCCTGCGGGTAGAGGTAGCCGATGTTCTGGTGGGTGACCGTGCCCATGCCGATCGCGGGGTCCCACATGGAGACCGCCCGGCGCAGCATCCGGCCAGGATCGAGGTAGAGATACGCCTTCGTGTCCGCGCCGATCCTGCCGGGCGCGGTGGCCAGCAGCGGCAGGTAGGCCACGGCGGCCAGCACCAGGGTCGGCCAGGACGGCCATAGCCGGCGGCCCCGCGACGCCGCCGCGCCGGCCCGACCGGACGGGCCCGGCCGTTCGCCGGACCGCGGGTTCGGCCGCTGAGCCGGGTCCGCCGGGCCTGCGGGGCCGGCGGCGCGGGGGGACGGCGCCTGGGCGGAGCCGTCCGATGTCGGCGGGCGACCCCCGTCGGCACCGGACGGTGACGTGGTCAGGGTCACCGGATCACCGGATCACCAGGGTGGTGGTCGCCAGGGTCACCGGCGCTGGCCGATCACGCTCGCGGCGCGGGCCGCGGGGAAAGCGGCGCCGCGCTGACGGGCTGCCTCCCGCACGAGCGCGGCGAACGTGGCACGGGCGGTCTCTGCCCAGGTGAACGTCGCAGCGTGGGCCAGAGCGCCGGTGGACAGCCGGGCGCGCAAGTCGTCGTCGGAGAGCACGCCGGCCAGTGTCTTGCCCAGATCGGTCGGGTCCTGCACCAACACGCCGGTCTCGCCGTCGACGACCGCGTCGGTGTGCCCGGCGATGCGGGTCGCCACCGACGGAGTGCCGCACGCCGCCGCCTCCGTGATCGTCATTCCCCAGCCCTCCCGCGCGGACGCCGAGGTGAGCACCCAGGCGCGCCGGTAGAGCGAGAGCAGCTCGTCGTCGTCGACGCGCCCGACGAGGCGCAGCCACGTCCCCGCCCCGGCGGTGCGGATCTTCTTCTCCAGCTCCGCCCGCCCGTAGCCTTCGCCGACGATCACCGCCTCCATCGTCGGGTGCTCGTCGTGGGCTCGCCGCAGGCCGTCGATGAGGATGTCGAAGCGCTTGACCGGCACCAGCCGGCCGACGGCGACGACGAGGGGATGCGGGGACCGCTCGCCGGCCGGGGTGAACGCCGGGTCGATCCCCGGTGGCACCACCGAGATGTTGCGCGGCGGCAGGCCGAGCAGCTCGATGATTTCGTGCCGGGACGACTGGGACAGCGTCAGGATCCGCGTGCGCCGGTACAGCGGCGGGGCGACCTTGAACTCCACCGACTCGCCGACCTTCGCCAGCTTCGGCGAGAGCACCATCCGCCACATCTCCGCGTGCACGTGGTGCAGGAACACCACCCGCGGGCAGCGGGCCCAGACGGGGGAGAAGAACGGCATGCCGTTCCAGATCTCCACCAGCCCGTCCCACGGGCCGGTGCGGCCCAGTGCCCCGGACAGGGCCGTGCGCGGGAAGACCGAGTAGCGCCCCGCCTTGCGCACCACCGAGTAGCCGTGGCGGCGGACCGATTCGGGATGGCCGGGGGCGAACGCGGTGCGCAGGCTCACGTCGATGCCCGCCCGCGCCCAGCGCTCGGCGACCTTGTCGGCGTGCAGCTCCGAGCCGCCGGACTCGGGGTCGTCGAGATCGCGCCAGGCCAGCACGTGCACGCGGCGCAGGCCGGAGGACTCGACGAGCTCGGCGAGCGAGGGAGGCCGGGGGGCGTCCTCGATGCCGGGCGTGCCGAACTGCGGGGCCAGGATTCCCGGCGGCACCGCGGAGCCGACGCCGACCTGCGGCAGAATCAGGCCCGCGGGGGTCGGCGGAATCGTCGCGCCGGCGCCGGCGCCAGGGCCGCGGCCGTTGCTCGGCGCGGTCATGCCCGGGCCGTCCGACGGGCCGCGGCGAGCACCGACAGGCCGGTGACGACGGCCAGCGTCGCCTGGCAGGCGAGATCGACCCGGGCGGTCGCCGTCGGCGAACCGTCCGCCCACAGCAGCAGGGGGACGGCCGCCGCGGCGGTGAGGGCCAGAGCCAGCAGGACGCCTCGCTCTCCGAGAGCGAGCAGGTAATGGGTGAACAGCACGGTAGCTCCGAGACAGGTCATCGCTGCGGCCAGGGGGAGGAGCGCGCCGGAGGCGTCGGTGAAACGAGGGCCGAAGGCCAGAGAAAGTAGTTTGTCTGGTGCGATGAGAGCGGCCGAGAGCAGCCCCGCCGCCGGTACGAGGAGTATTGCGATCGTCGCACCGAGTTGATGCAAAGCGTGCTGTCCGAGATGCCGGCGATCGGCGGCTTCCGGCAACAGGAAACCGGCAAGCACCACCGCGGCCAGCACGATCACCTTGCTGGCGACGGAGACGGCCGCGTAGGAGCCCGACCGGTCCGGGGCGAGCCGGCCCTGCAGCAGCATGTCGACGTTCTGCAGCAGCCCGAGCAGCGCGAGCGCGACCAGCGCGGCGCCGACCTCCACCGCCAGCCGGGCCGGCGCCGCGTCGGGCGGTGCGGGGGAGTCGGTGCCGGCGGTCGGCGCCGCGGCGGCCCGGTCCCGGCCCATCGCGGCCGGGTTGCGGTGCAGGGTCCACCGCACGTGCGCGAGCGCCGCGAGCACACCGAGCAGGACACCGATCGCCGCGCCGGACTCGTCGAGGCCGACGAGCACCAGGCCGATCGTGAACACGGTCTTCACCACGGCGTCGACAAGCAGGTTCGTGGCCAACGCCCGGTACTGGCGGGCGCACTGAAGCAACCCCCGGTCGACGCACAGCAGGCACCAGGCCGCCCCCGCCGTGATGATCTCGGCGACGCCGCCGGGGCCGGGTAGCGACAGCTCGCGGGCGACGTATCCCCGCCCGATGATCGCGAGCACCGCGACCACCAGCACGGTCGCGACGCCCACCCGGCGGACCCGGTCCACCCACTCCGCCAGGAGGTGCAGCCGCCCGTTGTGCTGCCAGGTGGTAATCCGCCGGACCACCCCGACGAGCAGCGCGCTGCCCGGCATGGACACGACGAAGAAGATCGCGATCAGCTGGGCCACCGCGCCGTAGGATCGCGTGCTCATCGCACGGGCGATGATCAGGGTCACGTCCATGTTCGCGACGTTGGCGAGCAGGCCGGCCAGGGCCAGGGGGACGGCGCCGCGCAGCGCGCCGCGCAGTCGGACGCCGCGGGTCTGCCGCAACCGCTTGCGCAGGGTCCAGCCGTCCTTGGCCCGCTCGGCCGTCCCGGCGCCGGCGGGAGCCGGAGCGGCCACCGTCGCGCCCGCGGCCAGCGGTCCTGCCGCCCGCGTCCCGGTGGGCAGCGGGCTGGTAGCCGTGGAGCGGCTTATCGCAGGTACCGCTGCCATCGGGCCGGTCGAGACGGGATCCGGCACGGTTGGACCGGGTCTTGTCCGGTGCGCCGCCGCTCGCCGGACGGTGGGCGAGAAGTCCCCCGGCGGGACGGCGTTGCGGTTCATCAGCGTCCTCCCCGACGACACACACAGGCGTCCTCCCCAGCCGGCGCAGGGAGATGCCCGTGCGCGGCCGGTTCACCCGCAGCGGGGCGGCCGGCGGCGCGCTGCGTCCGGGGAAGGGCATTCACCTGATCGTCAACGCCTTGCCTGTTGATTCCGCCTCAAGAGCGACGTCGGAGTCGACCATCATCGCGATCAGCTCCTTGAATCCCACCCGCGGCACCCACCCCAACACCTCTCGCGCCTTCGACGGATCCCCCACCAGCACATCCACCTCCGCCGGGCGGAAAAACCGCGGATCCTGCTTCACCAACCCCGACCAGTCCGAAATCCCCACCCGCCCGAACGCCGCATCCAACAACTCCCGAATACTATGCGTCACCCCCGTCGCCACCACATAGTCATCCGGCTCATCCTGCTGCAACATCCGCCACATCGCATCCACATAATCCCCCGCGAAACCCCAGTCCCGCCGCGACTCCAGGTTCCCCAACGTCAACGAGTCCTGCAACCCCAACGAGATCCGCGCCACCGCCCGCGAAATCTTCCGCGTCACAAACTCGATCCCCCGCCGCGGCGACTCGTGATTAAACAGCAAACCCGAACACGCAAAAGCCCCGTACGACTCCCGATAATTCACCGTCAAATAATGCCCGAACGTCTTCGCCACCCCATACGGCGACCGCGGATGAAACGGCGTCGACTCCCGCTGCGGCGTCTCCCGCACCTTCCCGAACATCTCCGACGACGACGCCTGATAAAACCGCACACCCGACATGTCGTTACCACCCGCGATCCGCAACGCCTCCAACACCCGCAACACCCCCATCCCCGTCGTCTCCCCCGTCAACTCCGCCTGCTTCCACGACAGTCCGACGAACGAGATCGCCCCAAGGTTGTACACCTCATCCGGCTGCGAGATCTCCACCGCACCGATCAACGACGAAAGATCCGTCAGATCACCCTCCAACAACACCACCCCCGGCACCACCCGCTCCACCACCGCCACCTTCGGGTTGGACTGCCCACGAACCAACCCGAACACCTCATAA
>NZ_CADCWT010000181.1 GCF_902806485.1 Candidatus Frankia alpina
TGTCGGTCCACCGGTTCCCGTGCCGCCCCGGTCGGTGCCGGCGGACGCTCATACCCCTGACGCCGGGTTCAGGCCGGGTGGAACGTCACCTCGACGGGACGGGCGCCGCGGGGGTCGTCCGTCCGGCGGGCGAGGTCCCGGTCGAAGACCCGGCCGACGGAGTTGCCCGCCAGATCCTCCAGGACAGGATCGACGGCGAGCCGGTGCGGCCCGGGCGCCCAGCCGTGTCGGGGGGTCAGCCGCCACGACCGCTCCTCGGCGCCGACGTCCGCGACGCCTTCGACGGGCCGGCCATCGGGCCCGGCGACGCGCAGGCAGCGGGCCACCAGGCCGTGGTCGAGCGGCCGGTCGAACCCGAGCCGAAGCGGTTCGGCGGTGCCGACGGGCGGAACGTGCAGGGCCCAGGCGTTCGGGTCGACGTGGCGGCGCTCGTCGTCGGCGACCTGCCAGCGCCGATCGGCCCCGGCTCGCAGCCGGCGGCCGCGGGCGTCGCGGAACCCGTCGTCGACCACCAGCCGCAACGGCACGCCGGACCGCAGCGGGTAACCGGCCTCTCGGTGCGGCGCGAGGCCGCGTTTGATCCGGGCCGGGTCGAGCAAGACGGTGAGCCGGCGCCGGCCGGCGTCCCACAGCTCCTGGTCGGTCGCCAGCAGCGCCCCGGCCAGGACATCGCCGGCGTCGTCGACGAGCCGCACGTGGGGCGCCGCCTGCCCCTCGCTCATCGGCGCGCTGAACCAGACGTAGCCGCGCAGCAGGTTGCGTGGCACGGTCGCCGCGCTCGGGTAAATGGCGAGCACCTCGGTGGTGGCCGCCTCGTCGGCGCGGGCGCGGGTCAGCTCGGCCACGACCGACCCGTCGACGGTGACGATGTACGCGGTGCCGTCGAGGAAGGGGAAGCGCGGCAGGAAGCAGGTGTCGGGGCCGTCGCGGAGCAGCCGGCCGGCCATCGGTGGGGCCGTGCCGAGCACGACGGCGGTGGCCGGGTGGATCCGCACCTGCGCACGCGGCGCCAGCCCGACCAGCCGGATGCAGTCGGCCTCGCCGTACCGCGACCACGCCGCGGTGACCCCACTCTGGTCGACCATGCCCGCCTGCCGCCCGCCCGCTGTACGGCCCCGCCCGCCTACAAGGGAGGCGGACTTCAACGAGCGCAGATGCCGCCGCCCTTCGGGATCGGTCTGCAGGGCCAGTATGTGCTCGCCGTCGAGGTTCGCAAGCCTGGTGATGCCCTGCAGGTCCGCGGTCTCCCGCGGCACCCCGACCGGCTCGGTGGGCTCGGTCAGCGGGGCCTGGGCGTCGATGTCGCGGCGAGCAATCTTGATCAGGCCGTGCGAGGTGTTCGCGACGAGCAGGTACTCCTCGCCGCCCTGGACGAAGGAGACCATGTCCAGCGGCTGGTTCATCGCGCCGAGCTCGGCGACGGTGCGCCCGACCGCCTTGGTGCCCGGGACCAGCTCGGCCAGCGGGAAGTGCACGACCGGCGTGCAGGTGTAACTGGCGAGGATGGCGCGGCCGCCGTCGTAGGGCACGAAGGTGCGGATCGGCGCCGCCGTCTCCCACTTCCCCTGCGAGACGTGGAAGATCTCCAGGTTGTTGCCCGCCGCGCCGGCGCCGTCCGTGAACGGGAACGGGATCCGCCGCAGCTTGGAGGAGAACTCCTCGTTGGACAGGCCGGCGACCAGCAGCGCCCCATCCACGTACGCGATGTCGGTGACCGTCGAGGTGTGGATCGGGCGGCGCAGGATGCGGATCGTGCGGGAGCCGACCGTGATCTGTGCGCCCTCGTCGCCGAGGGGCAGGATGACGTCGACGCGCTCGTCGTCGGGGACCGGGGCGTCGGCGATCACCACCGACGCGACCGGGACGTCGGTGAGCGGCACGTCGCTGATCGAGGCGTCTGCCCGGTCGATGCGCACCAGCACCGCCTGGGCCTGCTCGCCGTGGCCACGCTGGACCGACAGGTAGATGTTGCCCGAGTCGGGGTGGACGGCGAGGTCGCGGATGGCGATGTCAGCCGCGTCGCTGCCCAGCAGCGAGCCGACCCGCGCATCGACGTCGGCCAGCTCGAACGGCCCCGACCCGGCAGGATGGCCCGGGTCGTTGACGTCGACCGCGAAGACGGTCGCCGCGGCGTTGTCGGCGAGGAACAGGATCCCTGCCGGGCCGAAGGTGATCGGGCCCGCCGAGCCGAGTTCCGCCCGGCCGACCCGCAGTCCGTACTCGGTCACGTTGATCTCCTCGATCTCCTGGGGCCACGATGGAACGCTGGTGTTGCGTTTCACAACCTTGCCCACCGGCGAACTGTTCCATCCGCGGCCTACGAGCATCAGGCGGCGCTCAGCAGGAGACGAAAGCGGCGGATTGCCGGTCGGAGTCCGGGGGCTCTCACAGGCAGGGGCCGGAGCCGGCCGTGGAATCCGCAAGCCGGGTGAGCAACGCGCGCAGCAGGCGCTGCTCGTCCGGGCTGAACGCGGCGAGCAGCCGGGCCTCGGCCTCGTCACGAGCCGCGGCGATGCGCGCCTGCAGCCGCCGCCCCGCCGCGGTGACCTCGGGGATGCGGGCGCGCCGATCGCGCGGGTCGAGGCGACGAACGACGAGCTCGTCGCCTTCGAGCCGATCCAGCAGCGACGTCAGCGTGGTCTTGTCGACGCCGAGCTCCCGGCCGAGCTGGAGCTGGGTGCGGCCGCCTTCGACGCCGAGCGCGGTCAGCACGATCCAGTCGCGCACGCCGGCGAGGCCGTGCCCGCGGGCGACCGTGTCGAGCTCTCCGCGCATGCGCGCGGCCGCCCGGTTCAGCAACCAGGTGAGGTCCGCGGCCTGGGACTCGGCAAGCTGCGACTCGACAGCCCGGCCCGCACCAGGCGTCGCAGACGGCTCCACCGGCAGCTTCGCGGAGGGAGGCGACGATGCGGGCACGGGTGTGACCCTATCGAATACTGCCCGGGTCAGGATGCTCCCATCTCGGACGTTCCGAGTTCGGAGCATCAGCTATAGTGACCCGCGGCTCCCCACGCCGCACCGCTTACCATGCCGCACCGCTTCCACGACGCAAGGAGAAGGCATATGCCGACCATCGCCATTGTCGGAGCCGGGCCCGGACTCGGGCTGTCCATCGCGCGCCGCTTCGGCCGGGAGGGCTTCGCCGTCGCGCTGCTCTCCCGCAACCAGGCGAAGCTCGACGACCTCGTCGGCCAGCTCACCCAGGACGGCGTCACGGCGGCCGGGTTCGCCGCCGACGTCCTCGACCGGCCGGCCCTCGTCAACGCGCTCACCCGCGCCGAGGCGCAGCTCGGCCCGATCGACGTGCTGGAGTACTCCCCCGCGCCGGCCGGGCGGCAAAATGCCGTGAACCCGATCGTCGAGGCGCTCGACGTGACGGTGGAGAGCATCCAGCCGGAGATCGAGTACTACGTCTACGGGGCGGTCACCGCCATCCAGCACGTGCTGCCCGGCATGATCGAGCGCGGCACCGGAACACTGCTGGTCACCACCGGGGCCTCGTCCGCGCTGGTCTTTCCCCGGATGGGCAACATCGGCCTCGCGACCGCCGCGCTGCGCAACTGGGTGCTGGCGCTCAACGCCTCCCTCGCAGACAAGGGTGTGTACGCCGCCCACGTGCCGCTCGCGACCTTCATCGGCCGCGGTGGCCCCGAGACCCAGGCGGACACGATCGCCGAGATCTACTGGGAGCTGTACACCAAGCGCGACCAGGCCGAGCGGCTCTACTCGACCCTTTGAACTCCGTCCTTTGAGCTCAGCCGAGGGTCCAGCCCGGGCAGTCGAAGTAGCGCTCGCCCTTGTCGATGAGGTGCGACGCGTACAGACGTCCGATGACCGGCCGGCCGCGAAAGAAACCCACCCGCCGCTGTGCCGCGTCGGCGACCACGGGACGCGCCGCGCAGGCGAACTGGACTCGCTGGCGGTCCACGGCCCATGCCGTGGCGGCCGGGTCGACACGGCCGCCGACCAGGAGGGGGAACACCGCGACCCCGGTCTGCATCCCCACCGGCAGCCCGCCCTTGTTCGCCTTGGCGTAGTGCAGCGCCTGCGCGGTGAAGGTCTCGATGGTGGCAACGGTGATCTCGGGAACGGCTGCGGCGATGGTGAACAGGTGCAGCCTGGTTTCCATCCACTGCAGCCGGAAGTCCGCGCGCCGACCGACGAGAACCGGTGTCCCGGACCAGTCCTCCCAGCGCGGACCACAGGCGTCGGCCGCCAGCCGGCCCTCCACCGAAGCCAGATACTCCCGAGCGACCTGTTAGTCCACCATGACGAGGAGCCTTTCGCACCGCAGCCGGCCCATCAGGCACGTGTCGCGAAGGCGACCGTCAAGGCACCATCGTTGACGATGGTGCCAGCGCGGCGGCCAGGCGCAGGTGCGCGGCGCCCTCCGGTCCGCCGGCGCTCTGGCGCTGCAGTGTGCGGCCCAGCAGCCGGTGGACGTAGGGATCGTCGGGAGTTTCGTCGACCAGCGCCTCCAGCAGGTGTCGGGCCCGGCCGAGCTGCGCGGAGGCGTAGCAGGCGCGGGCGGCGAGCAGGCGCACCCCGCGGTCGTCGCCGTGCTCGGCCAGCAGCGGGCCGAGCAGCGTGAGCGCACCGAGCGGATCACGCAGCTCCAGCAACGACTCGGCGTGGCGGTAGCGGCGGACCTCCGCCGGCGTCTCCCGTGCCGGCTCCGCCGCCCGACCGGCACGCCGCAGGAACTCCGCGATCACCTGGGGAAGCTGCGCCCCGGCCATCGCCCGCTCCCCCACGAGGATCGTCGGAGATGTCGTCACGCCCCGCGCCCTGCCTTCCAGCAACAGATCCCGGACGGCGTCCCGGCCCGCGTCGCCGGCAAGCAGGCCGGCACCGGCCGGAAAGCCGCTGGCGACCGCAAGAGCCCCCAGGACCGCGCGGTCGCTGATGTCGGCGGCCTCGACGAAATGCGCCTGCAGCACCGCCTCGACGACGGCGTCCTGCAATGACGAACCGCCGTGGTCATAAGCGAGTGCGATGAGGCGATGGGCGTCGGTCGGATCGACCCGCCAGGCAGCGCCCCACGGCGACCCCAGTCCGACCTCGGCGGCGACCTGTGCCGCCCGCTCCCGGCCCGCCGCGGGCGACGCGTCGGGGACCGCACCGGCTCAGCGCGCCGGCCACGACCGGATCACGCAGTGCCTGCGCCAACGGCACGGCCGCGGCCGGCGCCGTGGGGTCAATCCGGAACGGCCGCCACACCACGTCCACGTCCTCGCCCGACCAGTCGGCCAGCGTCCGCTCGAGGCGGCGCTTGCCGATGTAGGCCCAGGCACACACCACGTCGGCCCAGATCTCGACTCGCATGCCAGGCATGCTAAGCGACAGTCGTCGATTAGTCGACAGGCGTCGTACAAGCGACGGCTGTCGTACGGTGATGCGCGTGAACGTCAACGACCCGCGGGCCCACCGAACCCGGTCCTACCTGCGGTCGGCCTTTCTGGAACTCGCCGCGGAACGCGGCCTGGCGGCCATCACGATCTCCGAGGTCGCCCGGCGCGCGGAGATCAACCGGGCCACCATTTACCTGCACTACCCCGATCTGGACGCGCTCGCCGCCGACGCGATGGGCGACGCCGTCGCCACCGTCACCCGCCTCGCCGGGCTCTGCCCACTCGACGCCCCGCCCGAGTCGGCCCCCGCCCCGCTGGTCGACCTGTTCACCCACATCGCCGAGCACGCGCCGCTGTATGCGCGAGCGCTCGGCGCCGAGGGCAGTGTTTCCCTCGCGGTCCGTCTACGCGAGGAGCTGGCCGCGGCACTGCTCGCCCGCTTCAGCGCCGGCGCCCGGCCCACGGTCTCGGCCGGCGTGCCGCCCGAGCTGCACGCCGCCTACCTCGCCGGCGCGCTGCTCGGCGTCATCGCGCAGTGGATCGGCGCGGGCCTGCCCGGCTCGGCCGCCGACGCGGCGAACGCGACCTGGCGGCTGATGGCCGGCGGCGCGGTCAGGGGCTGAGCTCGTGGCCGCAGAGGTTCGGCTCCACCACGACGAACCCGCTGCCGGCCGCATTGGCCTGGACGAAGGAATAGCACGTGCTGGGGCGGGCGGCGCCGTCCCGGAAACTGATGGTGCTGATCAGTCCGTCGGCGTCGTAACTGTTCACCGCGCGCAGGCCGTCGATGAATCCCTGCCGGGTCGGGCAGCTCCCGGCGAGTTGCAGACCGCGTAGGAAGATGTCGGTGCTGATGTAGGAGATCACCGCAATATCCTGCTCGGGCTGGGCGACCTGTGGCGCAAACTGACGCATCGCCGCGAGATAGGCGTTGATCCCCGGTCCGCCGATCTCGAAAGGCCGGTAGAACACCGGCACGGAGATTCCCGCCGCCTGCGGACCGACAGCACGCAGCAACGCATGGTCGTACCCGTTGGCGGACAGTACGACCTTCGGGTTGTGGCCCGCGACGCGCAGCGCGGCCAGGACGGCGACGAGGTCCTTCGGCTCGATGACGCCGACGATCGTGTCCGCGCGGGCTGCGACGATCCGCCGGGCGACCGCCACCGGATCGTCGACGCCCGTGGTGAAGGTGACCGTACCCAGGACCTGGACGCCGGCCGCCGCCAGGCTGCGGGCATACGTCGAGGCCGTGGCGGAGACGCCCGCCGACAGCGCGGTCTGCAGGATCACCGCGCGGCTGCCCCCCTGGTCCCGAACGAACCGGCCCTGGGTGTCGACGGCCGCGTCGGTGGCCGTGGTGGCGGCGAACATGTTCCGGTCCTGCGACCAGACCTGCTCCGAGGCCAGGCCCGTCACCGGAACGCCCTGCTGGGCGAGGTAGCCGGCGCTGCCCGACGCCGCGACGGACAGCTCGACGACGCCGAAGACCCGCCGCTGCTCGACGAGGTCACGCGCGGCGATGCCGTTCGTCAGCGGCGAGCCCTGGTCGTCGCGCCACTGGTAGACGACGCGGCGCCCGTTGACCCCGCCGGCGGCGTTCACCGCCCCGAGCCGCGCGTCGATCCCCGCCCGCGCCGCCTCGAAGATCGGCGAGACCGGCCCCGAGTCGGGATACAGGACGCCGAGGTCGATCCGGTCACCGCTCACCCCCGGGCTGGCGCAGGCCGCAACCGACGACGTGTCGCCCGGCCCGCATCCCACGAGCGTGACCCCCGCAACGGCAATTGCGGTGACGACTGCCCAGGCACGCGGGCAGCGACGTGTGGATGTCCGGTGGCGCGAGAACACGAGAACCCCTGAACGGTCGTCGCGACAGAAGAGGACGCGACCCGAGAACGGGCGGTGGAGGGTCTGGCATCGCCACATGCATCACGGGGTGACGGTCCACGGCTCGATCAGAAAGGCAGAGAACGGAGCGAACCATACCAAGCAGCCGTCATCGGGATGTCGCCACCTACACGCGGCAGGCGCACACAGATCAATCGGGAAGAAGATTCACCGGAAACGTCGAGTCCCCGTTCCCTGTCATTCACCTACCGGCCACCAGTTCGTTTTCCGATTACCGTCCAGACAGGGATGATTCGGAATTTAACCATCGATGGCTCCAAATGTCTGAACTCTCCCGAGACACGTGATCAGCGTTACAGCCGACCCCGCCCAGAGCAGTCGTCCTGGTGGCGCTCCTCGACGACCACGTCCGCCACGAACGGATCAGTGCGGCATCCGTGCGTGCATCTCAAACAGATCGCTGATGATCCTCGGCTGCTGACGGCGGATAACGTCGACGGGGTGAACGGAGACGGAGGGCATGCTGTCCGCGACGAGCACCGGACGCCTGTGGACGTGCTGCTGCTGGTGGTCCGCGAGGGTCGGCTGTTGCTGACCCGGCGGGCAGGCGACATCTATGGCAGCGGGCGGTGGGCGCTGCCCAGCGGACGTCTCGAGCCGGACGAGGACGTGGTGACCGCGGCCGTCCGCGAGCTGGACGAGGAGCTGGGGCTCCGGGTCGAGGAGGACGACGTCGCCTTCGTCGGCGTCACCCACGCCCTGCCCCCGGACAGCGGCGCCCGGATCGGCTTCGGCTTCCTCGTCGCCCGGTGGGCAGGTGAGCCGACCATCCGGGAGCCCGAGCTGTGCTCGGCGCTGCAGTGGTGCGCGCCCAACGAGCTACCGGAGCGGACACTGCCCTACACCAGAGAGATCGTCCGCCTGCATGTCCAGGGCGAACACTTCTCCCGGGCCGGCTGGCCGCCAAGGACCCCGCCCCACCCGGCGGACTGAGAAGCAGGCCACCGGCAGCCTGCTTGGCTGCACCCGCAGCGAAGCAGGGACATCCGACATACCGTGGAATGGGTGGTGCAACCTCCAGCGGAGGAGCGGCGATGACGGACGACACACGGGATCTCGACACCTCGAAGAACGGACCGGACGACGTTGCAAGGGCCACCGGCGCGGTACGGGCCACCGACGCGGACCGGACGCGCACCGCCGACTGGCTCGCCTGGGCGGCCGGCACCGGGCAGCTCACCCTGGACGAGGCGGATGAGCGGCTGGCCCGCGCCTACGCGGCCCGCACCCTCGACGAGCTCGCCCCGCTCACGACGGACCTGCAGCCCAGGCCGCAACCCGCCGCGCCGCCGGCGCAGCATCCCGGCCTGCGCGATCGACTACACGGGCTCGAGCTGGCCGGCTCGCCACACGCCGTGATCCCGGTCGCGATCCTCGCCCTCTTCCTGATATTGCCGATCCTGACGCATGGCGCCATGTGGTTTCCCTGGCCCCTCATCGTGGTCGGGATGATCGCAGGCAAAGCGCACCACCGCCATCACCACGCGCCGGGACCTCGCCGGTGTCGGAACCACTGAGTATCCCGTCGCTCTGACAGATCCTGCCGGCGAGTGTTTCGCCGCGGGGTGGCGCGATCAGGGCTGGCCGTAGCCACGGACGAACAGCCTGACGCAGGATCTCAGCGCAGCGTCGAGTTCCTGCTCGTCCGGGTCGGCGGAGGCGGCGCCGGCGACGGCGCCAAGCGCCGTCAGTTGCCAGCCGGTTCCCCAGACGAGCGCGATGAACTGGCCCGCCGCACGAGTCGGATCGTCGAGGTAGAGCCCACCGCCGTGCGCCAGGCGAGCGAGCAGGCCGGTCACCTCAGCGAACACCCGCGCCGCGACCTGGTCGCGCCAGAGCGCGAGCAGCTCCGGCTGGCGCTCGCCCTCTGTCTGCAGGAGTCGGCGCAGCGAGGCGGCGCGCGGGTTGCGGGCGATGGCGAGCAGCCGGCGGGCGAGATCGTTGAGGCAGGTCTCGGCGTCGGGTAGGCGCCCGTGGAAGCCCACCGCCGCTGTCTGCAGCATGCCGAGGGTGGCCGTCAGATGCTCGTCGACGACCGCGCGGAACAGCGTCTCCTTGTCCCCGAAGTGGTTGTAGACGGTCTGCCGCGCTGTGAGTGCCGCCGTCGCGATGTCGTCGAGGGTCGTGGCCGCGTACCCCTGGCGGACGAACAGACGCAGCGCCGCTTCCATGATCGCCTCCCGCTTGGCGGGAAGTCCACATGGAACAGGCCGGGAGGACCTGGCTGCGTCGTCTGACACCCACCCAGGCTAACCTTGGACAATCTTGTCCAAGGTTCTAGGCAAAATCGTCTATTCTTGCCGAGGATGGCGATCGTGTGTCGACCAGACCATCGATCAAGGAGATCTGCGTGCCCACAGCCGAAGTGCCCCACACTGTGGTCATCGGGGCCGGCCCAGCCGGACTTACAGCCGCCTACCAGCTCGCGGGTCGCGGCGCGCCCGTCTCGGTGTACGAGGCCGACGACGTGGTCGGCGGGATCAGCCGGACCGTCGTGCGTGACGGCTGGCGCTTCGACATCGGTGGGCATCGGTTCTTCACCAAGGTGGCCCGAGTCGATTCGCTCTGGCATGAGATCCTTTCCAAGGATGACTTCCTGCTCCGTCCCCGGATGAGCCGGATCTACTACCGGGGAAAGCTTTATGACTATCCCCTGCGGCCTCTGAACGCCCTGCGCAATCTCGGCCCCGGGGAGGCGACCCTCGCCATCGGCTCCTACCTGCGTGCGCGCATCCGGCCGCCGCGGGATGAGAACGCCAACTACGAGTCCTGGCTAGTCGCAAGGTTTGGCTGGCGACTTTACCGCACCTTCTTCAAGACATACACGGAGAAGGTATGGGGCATCCCGGTCAGCGAGATGCCGGCCGATTGGGCGGCGCAGCGGGTCAAGAACCTGTCCCTCCCCGCGGCGATCGTGGACACGGTCCGACCCGGCCGAAGCCAAAAAAGGATCACGAGTCTGATCGAGGAGT
>NZ_CADCWT010000182.1 GCF_902806485.1 Candidatus Frankia alpina
AACGATCTTCCCGGGGCCCTGGGTTCAACCTCATGCCCGACGTGTTTCCGGGCGGCTTCGACGACTTCGCCGACCACGTGGTCCCCGCCCTCACCGTCCCGCAGGCCAGGCGGGTCGTTCAACCTGGCCCATCGAGTGACCTCCCTGGACCGCGCCACCCGCGGGGGCGGCGGCGCGGCGACCTGCGGGTGTTCGCCCCGGCCGAGGCCCACCCCGACGACAGCGCCGACCGGCTGGCCGATGTGGTCGCCGCCGCGGCGGCGGACGGGCTGGAACTGGCCGTGACGGGTGGGGTGGAACAGGTTCTGAGCGTCCTGGCCGAGGTCGTTGCGGCCCTGGCCGCCGCGTCCAGGCCGGGCGCGACGCTGCGCGAGCGGCTCGGTCTCCCGCTACCCGTCCTGGCCGAGGCCTGACCCGATCCCACGAACGGAGCAGCCACCGTGAGCCGCGAGTTCCTCTGGTACATCCCCAACACCCTCGAACCCGGACACCGGGGTGACTTCACCGCGGACGGGCTGGGGCAGCCTCGACTTCTCGGTCGAGCAGGGTCTGTTGCTGGAGCGGCACGGCTGGGACGGGGCGCTGCTCGGCACGAGCTGGGGGCGGCCGGACACCTTCACCGTCGCCACCGCCCTCGCGGCCCGCACCACCACCTTCGTCCCGTCGCTACGACCGCACCCGCGAGTTCCTGCACATCGTCCGCCGGCTCTGGGCCGAGCCGCTGGACGGCATCGCCGAGCGGATCGACCGGCTGACGGCACTGCAGGACAAGCTCGGCCGGGAACACCCGCCCCTGGAGCACGGGCTTCGGATCACCACGTTCGTCCGCGACACCACCGAGCATGCCTGGCACGACGCCGAGGCCAAGGTACGCCAGCTCGCCGAGCGGCTCGAGCCGCGCTGGGCGGCGGGCCAGAAGCGGTCGGCGGCGCTGGGACGACCTGGCTGGTCGGCACGGCCGCCGAGGTCGCCGCCGCGCTCCAGCGGTACGCCGAGCTCGGCATCACCCACTTCGTCCTCTCGGACACGCCGTACAAGCAGGAGATCGTCCGCCAGGGCGAGCAGCTCCTGCCGCTGCTGCTGCGCTCGGCATCGGAGGCGTCATGAGCGACCGCAGGCTCTACCTCAGTGTCGCGATCAACAGCACCGGCTCGGCGGGGCGCTCGTGGGCCTGGCCGGGGACGCACTGGGGCCGGTTCGGCGACTGGGGCCACTACCTGCGCTCGACGTCGCCGGCCCGCTGAACGTGCCCGTCGGCCCGCAGGGCCACCCGGTCATCTCCCAGGCCGGCGCGTCCGACGCGGGGATCGACCTGGCCGCCAGGCATGCCGACATCGTGGAGCTGGCCGCCGCCGAGGAGGTCACGCCCCGCCAGCTGGTCCGCCGCATCGAGGGCGGACACCGCCTCGCGATCGGTACGCCGCGGCAGGTGGCCGATACGATCCTGGACTGGTGGGGTGACGGGTCGGTGGACGGTTTCAACATCCACATCCCCGTGCTGCCCGACGGGATCGCCGAGTTCAACCGCGAGGTCATCCCGCTGCTGCAGGCATCGGGTGCCTTCCCCTCGGCGTACGACGGCTCCGCGAGCGGCTGCGGCTGCGGGACCCGCGGGAGATATCTCTACCACATCAATCGAAATAGAAGAAAAACTGGCCCGGGTCCAGTAGTCTTGGTTCATGCGCTCATTCGACTTGGTGGCCAGACGCCACGTCGACCTCATGCGCGCAAGCAGTGCGTCCTGTTGTCGGTGACCAGCCCCGACAACAGTGTCCACGCATTGGCAGATCATCGTGAGCCCGCGACGCCGCGGACGGTGATCTGTCATACCAAGATCTGGAAATGAGGATCCGTGCCGACCATATCCGGCGACGTTCGTGGGCCCCTGCGCGTTGCTGCTCCGGCCCGTGTCTCGAATCGCGCGCTGGTGTCCCATGCTTGATCTGCGTCGCGTGATGCTGCTGTGCGACCTTGTCGATCTGGGAACGGTCACCGCGGTGGCCAAACGTCGCAACATCACCAGCTCCGCGGTCTCCCAGCAACTACGGGTTCTGGAGAGTGAAGTCGGCGTCATCCTCTTCCGCCGGGACGGGCGCACCCTCGGTCTCACCCCCGCCGGGGACGTCCTCGTCGAGCACGTCCGCCGGGTGGTCAGCGCGCTCGACGAGGCGATGAGCGCCGTCGCCGCCACCCGCGACCGGGTGGCGGGCAGCGTCAGCATCGCGTCGTTCAACATGGGCATCCCCATGCTGGCCGCCCCGGTCGTGTCGAGGCTCGTCCGCGACGAGGCCGGCCTGCAGCTGGCGATCCAGCAGGCCACGGCGGAGCGGGCGTTGCGGATGCTGCGCCGCGGCGAGCTCGATGTCGCGATCACCTGCCGGTACCACTTCGGAGAGCAGCCGTCGCTGAGCGGACTGACCGAGGAGCGGCTGCTGGATGAGCCGCTCGTCCTGCTGGCTCCGAGCGAACACCACACCCGCGTCCGCACGAGCGGCCTCATCGCCCTGGCCGCCATCCCGTTCGTGACCGGTGCCCCCGACTCCGGTCTGGGCGGCACCCTGCAACGCGCCGCCGACGCCGCGGGGTTCATCCCCAAGGTGAAGCACCGGGTCGACGGAGCACGAAACATCTGTGAGCTCGCCGCGACCGAAGTGGCCTTGGCCATCGCGCCCCGGATGGCCGTGCCGGCCCACCTGGAAGGGCTGATCGCCGAGGATATCGACTTCGGTGTGCGCGAAATCAGCGCGGTCGTGCGGGAGGGGCGCCAGCGCGACCCGAACATCAGACTGGTGCTCCGTGAGTTGCACAAGGTCGTCGAGGAGACCTGGCCGGAGTCGGGGCGGACCCCGCTGAGCGTCGCGGTCCGACGTCCGGCTCATCCGGCCTATGAAGCCGGCGGCGCCGCCGGCTGGGGGAGCGTGGTGGCAGCGGCGTCGATACCGCGATCGCGTCTTCATCCGGCGGCGCTTAACGAAGCGTGTAGCCGCACCGGTGTGGATATGCGGGATAAGTTCCTTTAGAAATGAGGAATGCCAACTCCTGCGGGCACCGATGTGATCGACCCGGCACGGCTGCGCCAGGTCTTCGGCGCATATCCAACCGGGGTGCCGCCGTTCTCGACGCCAAATACAAGATCGAGAAAGACGCGGACAGCCCCGACGCGATCTACCAGTTGCTCGCGTACTGCACCGCCCTCGGTCTGCCCGCGGGTCACGTCGTCTATGCCGGCACCTCGACCGAGGCCTGCCACACCTACACCCTCACCACCGGCACGACGATCACTTTTCACCCTCTGGATCTGACCGCCGACCTACACATCCTCCGCCGTCAGATCAACGAGATCGCCTCGGACATGGCGAACGGTCCAAGCATGTAGTTCGCAGGTGGGACTGTTCCAAGATCGATGTTCCTGGCCTGCCGCGACACACAGGCGGATTGTTGTCCTGCGACTCCACACGTCTTGGTCAACGCGTGCCGGCTGTCCTATCCAGCGTATCCGGATCCCACGTTGGATCGAGTGGTTTGGGTGACTGTGTCATGCTGTTCAGGTGACGGGTGGGGGTGATGGTCGCGCTCTCGATGTCTTCGTGTCCTGCGCCGCGGATGGGCTCGGTTGGGCTGAGTGGATCGCGGGGGCGTTGGAGAGCGCCGGCCACCGTGTCACGCTCGGTGCCTGGGATGTGGTGCCTGGTACTCATCGGGTTTCCTGGCTGGATGGGGTGACGCAGCGGGCGCGGCGCACGATTGCGGTGGTGTCGGATGGTTATCTGGATTCGCCGGCGGCGTCGGCGGAGTGGGGCGCGGCCTGGTCCCCGCGGGTCATGGATGGGGAGCGGCGGCTTCTGGTTGCGCGGGTGACGGACCGGTCGATTCCCGGTCTGCTCGGCCAGCTCGTCCCGATCGATCTGGTGGGGCGCAGCCCGTTGGCCGCGCGGGCCTTGCTGCTCGCGGCGGTGCGCGGCGAGGCCGGGCCGGTGGAGGCGGCGCCCGGTCGTACGCCGTCCACCGTCGGTCCGGTGGAGGGCGGGGAGGGGCGGAGTCTCCCTGACCAGCAGGCCATCCGTGGCGAAGCGGTGTTCCCGGGGGAGTTGCCGGTGGTGTGGAACGTGCCGCGGCCCTCGGCGCGGTTCGTCGGTCGGGCGCGGGCGCTGGGGCGGCTCGACGAGGCGATGTCGGGTGGCGGGCTGGTCGCGGTGACGGGCCTGGCGGGGGTCGGGAAGTCGAGCCTGGCCGTGGAGTATGTCCACCGGCAGCGGATGGGGTTCGACGCGGTGTGGTGGGTGCCGGCGGGGCGTCCGGAGCTGGTCGGTGAACGGGTGCGGGTGCTCGCACCCGCCCTGGGCCTGCCGCGGGACGCGGAGCCGGCGGCGGTCCTGGCCCGGCTTGACGCCGCCGACGGCCGCTGGTTGCTTGTCCTCGACGACGCGGCCGGCCCCGTCGAGCTACCAGGCTGGCTGCGGACGTCGACGGGGGCGGGTCGGATCCTGGTGACGTCGCGCGCCGACGACTGGGAGGATGCCGGGGTGGTCGTGCCGCCCGGTCCGTTGGAACGGTCGGAGTCGGTGGCTCTGCTCGCCGATCGGCTACCGGCGGTGGACCGGGCGGTTGCCGGGCGGATCGCCGGCCAGCTTGGTGATCATCCACTTGCTCTTGATCAGGCGGCGCATCGCATCCGCGGGGCTCGGGCGCCGGCGGAGACGTACCTGGCGGCGTTGATCGACCGGCCGGCTGTCGTGCTCGGTCAGGGTGAGGTGCCGGGCCGGCCCGGGGTCACCGCCGCGACGCTGTGGGCCGAGCCGCTGCGCCGCCTGGACGCGGACGCGCCGGCTGCCGGTGAGCTGCTGCGGCTCGCCGCGCATGGTGACGTCTCCATGCCGCTGCCGCTGCTTACCGCGGATCCGGAGGCGATCGGCGGCGGGGAGCTGCGCGCGGCTGCGGCTGATCCGTTCGACCTGGCCGAACGTAACGCCACCGACCGCGAACGCCTCCTCGGCCCCGACCACCCCGACACCCTCACCAGTCGCGAAACCCTCGCCCGCGCCTACCAGCAGGCCGGCCACATCGACCACGTGCAGGACCTGTTCGCCCAGAACCTCACCGACCGCCACCGCACCCTCGGCCCCGACCACCCTGCCACTTTGGAAAGCCGCCACCGCCTCGGCGCCGCCCTCGACGACGCCGGCCGCGGCGACGTGCGACCCACCCTCACCGACCGTGAACGCCTCCTCGGCGCCGATCACCCCGACGCCCTCAACACCCGCCACCAACTCGCCGCAACCTACCGACGAATCGGCGCCACCGGCGATGCCCTCGCCCACGCCGAACCCACCCTCGCTGCCCGTGAACGTGTCCTCGGCGCGGACCATCCACAGACGCTCGACAGCCGTCACCAACTCGGCCTCACCTACCGCCAAGCCGGCCGCGTGGACGAGGCCACTCGCGAACTACGTCAGGCACTGGCCGGCCGCGAGCGTGTTCTTGGAGGTAACCATCCCAGTACCCTCGACAGCACTCATGCCTTCGCGAAGGGGGAGGTGCGGTCGGTTCCGTTGAACCCCCGGCTGGTTGCGATCCTGCGCCGCCACGTCGACACGTTCGGCGTTACCGCCGATGGGCGGCTGTTCCGGTCAGGAAAGGACGGGCCGGTGAAGGCAATCCGATACCTGGCGAGGTGGCGGCAGGCCCGCGAGATTGCCCTCACCCCAGCCGAGCAGGCATCGCCGCTGGCGCGACGGCCATACCACCTGCGGCACGCCGCCGTGTCCGGATGGCTGAACGCCGGCGTCCCGGTCACCCAGGTCGTGGAATGGGCAGGCCGCTCCGTGCGGGTATGCCTGCTCGTCTACGCGAAGTGCATCTCCGGCCAGGACGAGGCCGCCCGGCGGCGGATCGACGCGGCCCTGGCTGCCGAGGAGGCGACGGCCGAGGCTCCGATGGCCGCAGACGCGGGGCCCTCCCAGCCACGGCTCAGCCACAGCCAGCCGGAAACGGCCGGACTGGACCGGGCACAGCCGGACATCGTCCCGGCAGTGCCCGAACCGCCGCCGGGACCCGAACTGGAACTCTGACCTGCGAAAACGGCCTCTGATCAGCCTCGGGCGAGGTGGCGGCTGATCACCATGCGCTGGATCTGGTTGGTTCCTTCGAAGATTTGCATGATTTTGGCTTCGCGCATGTAGCGCTCGACCGGGTAGTCCTTGGTGTAACCGGCGCCGCCGAAGACCTGGACGGCGTCCTCGGTGACCTTCATGACGGCGTCGGTGGCGACGAGCTTGGCGATGCTCGCGGCCTTGCCGGCGGGCAGGCCGGCGTCGCGGCGCCGGGCTGCGGCCAGGGTCGTCGCCCGTGCCGATTCGACGGCCGCGGCCATGTCGGCGAGCAGGAAGCCGAGCCCCTGGTGGTCGATGATCGCCTTGCCGAACGCCTGGCGCTCCTTGGCGTAGGCGACCGCGTCGTCGAGGGCGCGCTGCGCCAGGCCGACCGCGGCGGCGGCGATGCCGAGGCGACCGGCGTCCAGGGCGGCGAGGGCGATCCGCAGGCCGTTGCCCTCGGTGCCGATGAGCCGGTCGGCGGGCACGGGTGCCTCGTCGAAGCCGATCTGGGTCGTGGGGGAGGCCGTCAGGCCCATCTTGTGCTCGGGCGGGTGCACGTCCATGCCGGCGGTGCCGGCGTCGAGGAGGAAGCAGGAGATGCCCCCGGAGCGGTCCGCGGAGGTGCGGGCGAAGACGGTGTAGAAGTCGGCGGCGCCACCGTGCGTCACCCACGCCTTCGTCCCGGACAGGCGGTAGCCGCCGACGGGGTCGAGGCGGGCGGCCGTCGTCATCGCCGCCGGGTCGGAGCCGGCGTGCGGCTCGGACAGGCAGTAGGCGCCGAGCAGCTTGCCGGACAGGAGGCGGGGGAGCAGGACCTCGCGCTGGGCTTCGGCGCCGTGGTAGGCCAGCGGGAAGCAGCTCAGGCTGTGCACGCTCACCCCGACGGCGACCGACGCCGACCGGTAGGCGATCTCCTCCAGGACCTGCAGGTAGACCTCGTAGGGCTGGCCGCCGCCGCCGAACTCCTCCGGGTAGGGCAGCGCGAGCAGCCCGGCGTCGCCCAGGATGTGAAAGACCTCGCGGGGGAAGCGGGCCTTGGCCTCGTCGTCGACGACCCGCGGCTCGATCTCCTTCTCGCCGATGGTGCGGACGAGGTCGATCAGCTCGCCGGCCTCGGGAGAGGGGAGTAGGCGTTCGGCCGGCATGGCGTGCCTCCAGGGATCGCACCGAGGGACCGAGAGTCGCCCGGGGCTCACCGCGCGACGGAGACGACAGTACCGCACCGAGTACCGCGGTACTGTTCGGCGCTGGGGTAAATTGATCGATCATGACGGTGAACTGGGACATCGACACCTGGTCGGCGGCGACGGTTGGTGGGCCGCGGAGCAGCCGCCAGTCAGACCTGTTCGACGCCCTCGTCGAGATCTTCCTCGTGGAAGGGTTCGCCCGGTTCACCCTCGCGGACCTCGCCGGCCGGCTTCGGTGCTCCAAATCGACGCTTTACACCCTCGCCCACAGCAAGGAACAGCTCGCGGTCGCCGTCGTCGTGCACTTCTTCCGCAGCGCCGCCGAGCGGATCGACGACAGCCTGCTCGCCGCCGCCGCCGACCCGGCCGACCGGCTGCGCCGCTACCTCGACGGGGTCGCTGCCGAGCTGCGCCCCGCCTCCGCGGCCTTCCGCGCCGACCTCGCCGCGTTCCCGCCGGCCCGCGCCATCTACGAGCGCAACACCAGCATCGCCGCGGCGAAGCTGCGCACCCTGGTCGCCGAGGGAGTGGCCGCGGGCGTCTTCCGGGAGGTCGACGCGCGGTTCGTCGGGCAGGTCGCCACGCTCGCGATGGTCGGCATCCAGCAGGGCACGATCGAACGCCAGACGGGCCTCGCCGACGCCGACGCCTACGCCAAGCTCGCCGGCCTGCTGCTGCACGGCCTGGCCCGCCGCGACGGCGACGCTGCACACGGGCAGCAGATCCAGGCCGTCCCGGCGTTCACCGCGCCCGAGACCGTCGAATAGGCACCGACCTGTCTTCCGCTCGGCGCCCGCGGACGGTCGTCTGCGGACAGGCGGGTGAGCTGGGCGGGCGCGGTCAGCTTGCCCGGTCCGCCTTGACCAGGTGGTTCCAGGTGGTGAGGCCGACCTCGCCGTCGACGAGAGCGTGGACCACCCCCTGGTAGTGCCGCACCCAGGCGTCAGTGTGCGACCCGAACTCGCCGTCCAGCGCCAGCTTCGGCTGGTAGTGGGGGTCGAGCGTGTGGGAGGCGTCCTGCACGGCGTGGACGGCCTGGCCGCGCGAACCGGACCGCACCGGCACGATCAGCACCGGCCAGGTCTGCTGGCCGACCTGCCCGTCGGGCGTCAGCCGATGCCGCGTCTGGAAATCGCGCACGGCGGCCGCGGTCCGCGGTCCGTAGGCGCCGTCAACCGAAACGCGCAGGTCGTGCGCGCCGAGAAGATACTGCACGAGCTGCACGGTGAGTCCGGCGTCACCGGGCTTCTGAATGGGCCAGACAAGTGCCATGAGAGTTTCTCCCGCGTCGCGTGAGTGGAGACGGATGGGGGTGATTGGGAACACTTATGAGACTGCGCTCGACCACCGATTTCCGCCGCATTTCGTCGTGCTCGCGACACGCAGGAATTAGTCCGTACTTCTCCTATCTTGTGGCCGCCCCCAGCGTGGAAAAAGTCCCGACATTTCGGTTGGGACGGCCGATGTATCCGCCGGTCGGAGGGCGGTCAGGTCGGCTCGTACGCGGTGAGCGGGGTCGAGTCCCGGGCGCCAGCCGGCGGCGAGTTTCCGCATGGCGATGCCGTCGGGCGCCCAGATGTGGCAGGTTCCGGTGAGGGCCGCGGCGGCGGGCGTCGGCGGCGCTCAGCGTGGCCTGGATGATGGTGGGGCCGGCGGCGCGGGGGAGCTCGTGCAGGTGCGAGCAGCCGTGGACGCCGGACACGGTGTCCCGCAGCGCGCGGGTGAAACCGCGGCGCACCGACAGTCCGACGAGGCGGTCGAAGTTCGGCCTGATCAGCGGGCACTCGGTGTGCGGGAAGGCGTTCATCCGCGACTCGACGGCGACGATCGTCAGGTCCGCCGTCCGCACGTGCAGGGCGAGCTCCAGGTCGTGCAGCAGCACCCGGGCCGGGTCCGGATGCCAGGGCCGGGTGTCACGCAGCCTCGCCTGGGCGACCAGCAGGTCATCGGCCTGGCGGACCTCGATGTCGATCGTCCTGCGGTGCACCGGCACGGCTGCTGGCATCGCTGCTCCCCTCGCGCTCGCTGCGCGACCGGCGTGCGGCCGCGCGGGCTGGTCCGGCGGTCGGACTGGGGCCGGCGCGCGGCGATGCGGCCGCTCGGCCTACCCGGCGGCGGCCGGGGCGGCGCCTTGGGGGCCGTGCGGGGACAGGTCGGCGAGCTGGGCCCGCACCCAGGCTGTCACGTCGCCGGCCGCGGGGTCGGCCGTCAGCGACGTGAACAGCACCGGACGGGTGCCGCGGGCCGCCGCCGCGTCACGGGCCATCACCCCGAGATCCGCACCGACCAGGGGAGCGAGATCCGTCTTGTTGATGACCAGCAGGTCGCTGAGGGTGACCCCGGGACCGCCCTTGCGTGGCACCTTGTCGCCGCCGGCCACATTGACGACGAAGATCTGCCGGCCGATCAGCCCGTAGCTGAACGTCGCGGTGAGGTTGTCGCCCCCGGACTCGACGAGGACGAGGTCGAGCGGGCCGGCGTCGGCCTCCAGATCCTCGACCGTGTCCAGGCTGGCGGTGATGTCGTCGCGGATCGCCGTGTGCGGGCAGCAGCCGGTCTCCACGGCGCGGATCCGCCGCGGGTCGAGCACCCCGGCGCGGCGCAGGAAGTCGGCATCCTCGGTCGTGTAGATGTCGTTCGTGACGACGCCGAGGCGCAGGCTCGGCGCGAGGGAGCGGCACAGCGCGGCGACGAGCGCCGTCTTCCCACTGCCCACGGGGCCGCCGACGCCGATGCGCGGCGCCCGCCCGAGTGACACCGGGCCACCGCCACCGCCACCACCGCCGTGCGCGTGCGGCGCGTGCAGTTCGT
>NZ_CADCWT010000183.1 GCF_902806485.1 Candidatus Frankia alpina
TCCGCCAGGCCGAGTCCGCCAACCTTCTCGCCCACACCGAGCTCCGTCGCTACCAGCCTCACCCGGGAGAACGCCGAACTGCACCGCGTCATCAGCCTGCTGCGCACCACCGTGCCGCTAGTCACCACGCGAACCGGTGCGTCGCTTCCCGGCGACCGGCCGGGCGGCGAACGGCACGGCTCGCCGAGACGGCGGGCAGCGCAGGCCAAGCACCCGGGGCCAGCCGGCGGCGGCGCCGCCACCGCCGCGACCTGACCACCGCACATCCTCGCCACAGCGCGGAACCGCGGAACACCAGGATCCCCGGCCGGCTTAGTCGAGTCAGTCCGGACCAGGGTGGGGCCGGTTGCGGTGCGTTCTGCCCGGTCTGAGCCCTACGGATCGTACGCACCGCACCGCTCGAAGCGCACCGCAATCGGCGGGCCACCGGCGTCAGGCCACAGACTGCGGCCCGACGGGGTGGGAGTAGAGCGTCAGGCGTCGGCGACGGGGCGCAGGATGTTGCGGTCGGTGTGGGCGACCGGGCCGGTGGGCACCCGCGAGTGGTCGATCGTGGTGGTCTCGTCGTAGGCGAAGCTGCCGTCAGGGTTGACGGTGATGGTCACCTCGTATGCGGTGGTGTTCGCCGCGCGGGCCAGGTACGGGTTGGACAGGATGCCGTACGTGGTGGAGCCGAGGTCCGCGCGCAGGGTGAAGCTGGTCGCGTCGGGCGCGACCACGCCGCCGGCGATCAGGGTCTGCCCGCGGGGCACCAGGAAACTGCGCATGACGTGGCCGAGCTCGGCGTCCCACAGCCAGTAGCCGAGCTCGGTGTGGAACGGGGCCTCCTCGCCGAACCGCCACGCCGCCATCTTGTAGTCGAGGCCGTAGAGATGCTGCGTGCCGTTGTCCACCGGACCGAACGGCTTCAGCGTGACCCGCTCACGGTACGGGGTGGTGATCATCGAACCCTCGACGTTGCCGAAGGCGACGTCGACACCCTGGTCGCCCTCCCATTCGCCGGCCAGGGCCGCCAGCGGCCCCCACTCCGGACCAACCTTCTCCGTCAACGCCGAACCCTCCTAGACTAAAAAATTCCCGAAACCGGCGCAAAACCACCGGAACATCCAGACATTACGTGGCGAGCCCCCGAAGCCCGTCGGCGCCCTGACCCACCCGGGCCCCCGCCGCCGTCCAGCTTGGCAGCGGACGGCGGCGGACGGCGGCGGGGGGTCGGGGGGTCGGGCGGTCGGTCAGGTCTGCGAGGCGTCGCCGGTGCGGGGCGCCGCGGCGGCCTCGTGCTCGTAGGTCTGCCAGCGGGCGCGGATGTCCTCCTGGGCGAGGTCCGTCAGCTCGGCGACGGCATCGGGGGCTACCGCGCCGAGCCGGGTGAAGCGGGATTCGGTGGCGGCGAACTCGGCGAAGGTCATCGACGGCGGCCGCGAGTCCAGCGAGAACGGCTGCTCGGAGCGGGGGTCGACCCGGTAGAGCGGCCAGTAACCCGACTTCACCCCCGCCTTCTGGTGGGACAGGCCCTCGGTCATGTCGATACCGTGGGCGATGCAGTGGCTGTAGGCGACGATGAGCGACGGGCCGGGCCAGCTCGCCGCCTCGTTGAACGCCCGCACCGTGTGCTGGTCGTTGGCGCCCAGCGCGATCTGCGCCACGTACACGTCGCCGTAGGCGGCGGCGAGCAGGCCGAGGTCCTTCTTGCGGGTGCGCTTGCCGCCGCCGGCGAACTTCGCGACCGCGCCGCGCGGCGTCGACTTCGACGCCTGCCCGCCGGTGTTGGAGTACACCTCGGTGTCCAGGACGAGCACGTTGACGTTGCGGCCGGAGGCGAGGACGTGGTCGAGGCCGCCGAAGCCGATGTCGTAGGCCCACCCGTCGCCGCCGACGATCCACACGCTCTTGTCGACCAGGTTGTCGACGAGCGGGTCGAGCCGGGCGTCGTGCTCGGTGCCGGCCAGGCGCCGGCGCAGTTCGGCGACGCGGGCGCGCTGGGCGAGGATGCCGGCGTCGGTGCTCTGGTCGGCGCCGAGGAGCTCGTCGACGAGCGAGTCGCCGACGATCGGCGCGGCGGCCTGCAGCAGCCGACGGGCCTCCCGCGCGTGGCTGTCGAGCCCCAGGCGCATGCCCAGGCCGAACTCGGCGTTGTCCTCGAACAGCGAGTTCGCCCAGGCCGGGCCGCGGCCGTCGGGGCCCGTCGTCCACGGCGTCGTCGGCAGGTTCCCGCCGAAGATCGACGAGCAGCCGGTGGCGTTCGCCACCAGGATCCGGTCGCCGAACAGCTGGGTGAGCAGCTTCAGGTACGGCGACTCGCCGCAGCCGGAACAGGCGCCGGAGAACTCGAACAGCGGCTGACGAAACTGCGAGCCGCGGACGTTCTCCGCGGGGATGCGCGTCGGGTCGATCCGCGGCAGCGTCTCGTAGAACGCCCAGCCGGCGCGCTCCTCGGCCAGCCGCGGCGCCGCGGCCACCATGTCGAGGGCCTTGTGCTCCTTGTTCTCTCGGCTGGTCGCCGGGCAGACCTTGACGCACAGGGTGCACCCGGTGCAGTCGTCCGGCGCCACCTGGATGCTCACCCGCAGCCCGGCGAGGTCCTTGTCCCTGGGCTGACGCGACTTGAACGTCGCGGGGGCGTCGGCGAGCAGCGCCGGGTCGAAGGCGGCCATCCGGATCGCGGCGTGCGGGCAGACGATCGTGCACTTGCCGCAGTTGATGCACAGGTCGGCGTCCCACACGGGCAGCTCGTGGGCGATGGCGCGCTTCTCGTAGCGGGCGGTGCCGACCGGGAAGGTGCCGTCGGCCGGCAGCGCGCTGACGGGCAGCAGGTTCCCCTCCCCTGCCATGATCCGGGCGGTGACCTCCTTGACGAACACCGGCGCGTCGCCCTCCAACCGCCGGGCCGTGCGCTCCCCGACGGTGCGGCCGGTCAGGTCGACCTCGGCCAGCGCGCCGAGGGAGGCGTCGACGGCGGCGAAGTTGCGTCGCAGCACGGCCTCGCCGCGCTTGCCCTGGGCGACGCGGATGGCGTCCTTGACCGCCGTGACCGCCGTGTCGGCCGCCAGCAGCCCGGACAGTTGCAGGAAGCAGGTCTGCAGCACGGGGCTGACGATCCCGGGCAGGCCGGCCTCGCGGGCCACCCGGTCGGCGTCGACGACGAACAGCCGGGCGCCACGCTCGAGCAGGTGGCGCTGCGCGTCGGCGGGCAGGTGCTCCCACACCTGCTCCGCCGGGAACGGACTGTTGATCAGCACGGTGGCGCCGGTGGCGGCCACCTCGAGCACGTCGACCCGCTCGAGCAGCGAGAACTGGTGGCAGCCGACGTACTGGGCGTCGCTGATGAGCCACGGCGCGTCGACCGGGCGGGGCGACAGGCGCAGGTGCGACACCGTCATCGACCCCGACTTCTTGGAGTCGAACACGAAGTAGGCCTGCGCGTGCAGCGGGGTGTGGTCGGCGACGATGGCGGCGCTCGCCCGGGTGGCGCCGACCGTCCCGTCGCTGCCGAGGCCGTAGAACACCGCCCGGCGGACGTCGGCGTCCTCCGGATACCCGGCGTCGTCCACGTCGAGGGAGAGGTTCGTGAGGTCGTCGTGGATGCCGACCGTCACCTCGCGGCGCGGCGCGGCGCTGGCCAGTTCGTCGAACACGGCCGCGGCCATCGCCGGGGTGAACTCCTTCGACGCCAGCCCGTAGCGGGCGCCGATGACCCGCGGCATGCTTTCCGGCCGCTCGGCGAGCGCGGCGATCACGTCGAGGCGCAGCGGCTCACCGAGGGCGCCCGGCTCCTTCGTCCGGTCGAGGACCGCGAGGGAGCGGACCATCGCCGGCAGGCAGGCGACGAACGCCGCGCCGTCGAAGGGCCGGTAGAGCCGGACCTGGACGAACCCGACCCGCTCACCGCGTGCGACGAGGCGCAGGACGGCCTCGCGCACCGCGGAACGACCCGAGCCCATGACGACGACGACCCGCTCGGCCTCGGGGTGCCCGTGGTATTCGAAGATCCGGTAGGACCGTCCGGTGGCCGCGGACACCCGGTCCATCGCCCGCGCCACGATCCCGGGGACGGCGGTGTAGTAGGCGTTCGACGCCTCCCGGGACTGGAAGAAGGTGTCCGGGTCCTGGGTGGTGCCGCGGATCACCGGGCTGTCCGGGGACAGCGCGCGCAGCCGGTGCGCCTCGACCTGCTCGGCGGGCAGCAGCCCAGCGAGCGTGGCGTCGTCGATCTCGTGGACCTCGTTGAGCTCGTGCGAAGTGCGGAAGCCGTCGAAGAAGTGCAGGAACGGGACCCGGGATTCCAGCGTGGCGATGTGCGCGACGGCGGCCAGGTCGTGGGCCTCCTGGGGGGAGGCGGAGGAGAGCATGGCGAAGCCGGTCGAACGCGCGGCCATCACATCGCTGTGATCACCGAAGATGGACAGCGCGTGCGTGGCGATGGTGCGGGCGGCGACGTGCAGGACCATCGGCGTGAGCTCGCCGGCGATCTTGAACATGTTGGGCAGCATCAGCAGCAGGCCCTGGGAGGCCGTGAACGTGGTCGACAGGGCGCCGGCCTGCAACGCCCCGTGCACCGCACCGGCGGCACCGCCCTCGCTCTGCAACTGGACCACATCGGGGACCGCGCCCCACAGGTTCGCCCGGCCCTTCGTCGCCCAGGCGTCGGCGAGCTCTCCCATCCCCGACGCCGGGGTGATCGGGTAGATGGCGATCACCTCACTTGCCCGGTAGGCCACCGAGGTGGCAGCCTCGTTACCATCGATCGTCTTCTGACCCATACACCCAGAGTCGGCTGCGGATGACGCAGCGACGAGGGACTTCCTTCCCTTACCGGAAGACGGAAGTTACCGGTAGGAGTCCCTGTTTGGCTCACCCGCGGGCGGGAGAGCGACAATGCGGGCAGCGCACACCGACAATGTCGACAGGATGCGAGGCGATGTGACGCAGCCAGAGTTCGGCGAGGTGTGGCGGGAGTTCGCCGCGATCCACAGCCACGGCCTGGCCCGGGTCGCGGCGGCCACGCCGCTGGTGGTGACCGCGCAGCCGGCGCGCAATGCCGAGGCGACGGTCGCGCTGGCCCGCCAGGGGGACACCGGCGGCGTCGACGTCGTCGTCTTCCCCGAGCTTGGGCTGTCGTCGTACGCGCTCGACGACCTGCACCTGCAGGACGCGCTACTCGGCGCGGTCGAGCAGGCGGTGGACACGGTGTGCAGGGCCAGCCGCGAGCTCGCGCCGCTGCTGCTGGTCGGGGCGCCGCTGCGCCGGCTCGGGCGGCTGTACAACACGGCGCTGGCGATCTCGCGCGGGCGGATCCTCGGCGTGGTACCCAAGACGTTCCTGCCGAACTACCGCGAGTACTACGAGAAGCGCTGGTTCGCCTCGGGCGCCGGCGTCACCGGCCTGGAGATCACCGTCGCCGGGCAGACGGTGCCGTTCGGCACGGATCTAATCTTCGAGGCGGCGGATCTGCCGGACCTCGTCGTCGGCGTCGAGATCTGCGAGGACTACTGGGCGCCGATCCCGCCGTCGTCGTACGCGGCGATGGCCGGCGCGACGCTGCTGGCGAACCTGTCCGCGTCGAACATCGTCGTCGGGAAGGCCGCCGACCGCGCGCAGCTGTGCGCCGCCCAGTCGGCGCGGGCGATGGCCGGCTACGTCTACTCGGCGGCCGGGACCGGCGAGAGCACCACCGACCTGGCCTGGGACGGGCAGGGCACCATTCACGAGCTCGGGGATCTGCTCGCCGAATCCGAACGCTTCGCCGACTCCCCCCAGCTGCTCGTCGCCGACGTCGACCTCGCCCGGGTGCGCCAGGAACGGATGCGCACGGGGACGTTCAACGACGCCGCCGTGCTGGCCGGCCAGCCCGAGCGCAGTTTCCGCACGGTCCGCTTCTCCCATCGCCCGCACCGCCGTGACGTCGGGCTGCGCCGCCACCAGCGCCGCTTCCCGTTCGTCCCCGACACCCGCGAGCGGCTCGACCTCGACTGCTACGAGGCGTTCAACATCCAGGTCCACGGCCTGGCCCGGCGGTTCCGGGCGACCGGCGGGGGCCGGATGGTCATCGGCGTCTCCGGCGGGCTCGACTCGACGCACGCGCTGATCGTCGCGGCGAAGGCCTGCGACCGGCTCGGGGTGCCCCGCACGACGATCCTCGGCTACACCCTGCCCGGGTTCGCCACCTCGGACGAGACGAAGGCGAACGCCTGGGCGCTGATGCGGGCGCTCGGCGTCGAGGCGGCGGAGATCGACATCCGCCCCGCCGCCCGCCAGCTGCTCGCCGACCTGGGGCATCCCGCCGCCGAAGGCGCCGCCGCCTACGACGTCACCTACGAGAACGTGCAGGCCGGGCTGCGCACCGACTACCTGTTCCGGCTCGCCAACCACCACGGCGGGTTCGTCGTCGGCACCGGCGACCTCAGCGAGCTGGCGCTGGGCTGGTGCACCTACGGCGTCGGCGACCAGATGAGCCACTACGCCGTCAACGCCGGCGTGCCCAAGACGCTGATCCAGTACCTGATCCGGTGGGCGGTGGGCCACGACCAGTTCGACGAGGACACCGGCAAGCTGCTGACCGCGGTCCTCGACACGGAGATCTCCCCCGAGCTGGTCCCTGCCGACGCCGAGACCGGGGCGATCCAGAGCACGCAGGACCGCATCGGCCCCTACGAGCTGCACGACTTCTTCCTCTACCACCTCCTGCGCCACGGCCTGGCGCCGTCGAAGATCGCCTTCCTCGCCTGGCACGCCTGGCACGACGCCGGCTCGTCCGGCTGGCCGGCCGGCTTCCCCGACGCCGAGCGGCACGCCTACGACATGACGACGATCGTGCGCTGGCTGCGCGAGTTCCTCCACCGCTTCATCGCGTCGCAGTTCAAGCGCTCGGCGCTGCCCAACGGCCCGAAGGTCTCCTTCGGCGGCACCCTGTCCCCGCGCGGCGACTGGCGGGCACCGTCCGACGCCAGCGCCGCCGCCTGGCTCGCCGAACTCGACCGTAACGGCCCGCCCCGCTGACCCCGCCCCGCTGCCCCGCGGCGGGCGGCGGGCGGCGGGCGGCTCTGCTTATCCGGAGGCCTGCGTGTCCGCTTTATCCCTCTGGAGAGGCAGGGTGGGCCCGCGGTGAGCGAAGAGGATGGCGAGGCCGGCGGCGGCGGACAGGCCGGCGGCGGCCAGGTAGGCGGCGGTGAACGGGGCGGCGTGCAGCGCGTCGCCGACGATCGCCGACAGCAGGCTCATCCAGATCACCGCGCCGATCTGGTTGGCGGTCTGCTGCAGCGAGGTGGCCAGGCCGAAGCTGTCCGCGGGGGCGGCATTGCCGGTGATCACGAGCAGCGGCGGCTGGGCGTGCCCGAACGCCAGGCCGCTGACGATCAGGCCGGCGACGACCACGGGCAGGCGGTCGTACTGGGTGCCGAGGGCGAGCACGGCCAAGGCGACGGTGTAGACCCCGCCGGCCACGCCCGCGAGCACCCGCGACGAGATCCAGGCACCCAGCCGGCTCGCCGACGGCGCGGCCAGCGCGATCGACAGGGTTCGGGTCATCGTCACCAGGGAGGTGGCCGCGACCGACAGCCCGAACACTCCCTCCAGCAGCAGCGGCGTGACCAGGAAGTTGCCCATGTGGGCGGCGCCGAGCAGGAACGAGCTCGCCCCCGCGGCCCGGATGTCACGCTCGCCGAGCAGCGCGGTCGGCAGGACCGGCATGGCGGTGCGCCGCTCGACGACGACCAGCAGCCACAACAGCAACGGGACGGCCACGAGCAGGCCGACGACGATCGGCCGTAGCCCCCAGCCGGCGGCCCGGTTGACCCCGAAGGTCAGCGCGAACGTTGCCGCGCCGAGCACCAGCGCGCCGGC
Organism: Candidatus Frankia alpina; assembly: GCF_902806485.1. Classification (GTDB taxonomy): domain Bacteria; phylum Actinomycetota; class Actinomycetes; order Frankiales; family Frankiaceae; genus Frankia; species Frankia alpina. The sequence goes on from NZ_CADCWT010000183.1 coordinate 7,840, forward strand.
CTTGTCCAGTTTCAGGCTGCGGTTACCGACGTCGACCGGCAGCACCTTCACCGCCGCGACCAGCGGGATCAGTGCGATCCCGGCCTGCATGACGAACAGCGGCCGCCACCCGATCGAGTCGATGACCAGCCCGCCGATGGCGAGCCCGCTCACCGACGCCCCGGACAGCACCCCCGACGCCCAGGCCGACGGCCGCACCCGCTCGTGCGGCGGGAAGGCGTGGAACAGCATCGCGAACGACGCGGGAATCGTCGCCGCCCCGGCCACCTGCGCCGCTGCGCGGAAGGCGATGAGCGACACCGGATCCCAGGCCAGCGCGGTCGCCAGCGAGAACACGACGGCGAGCACGGAGCCGACGAGGAACGTGCGCCGGTGGCCGCGGATGTCGCCGACCCGGCCGAGGATCGGCATCGCGACCGCCTGCGCGAGCAGCGAGCCGGTCACCGCCCAGGAGATCACGTCGACGCTGCTGTGCAGGTCGCCGGCCACCGTCCGGATCGACACGGACAGCACGGTCGCCGTGAACGTCGTCGCGAACATCCCCGCCAGGCAGGTCAGCAGGATCAGCCGCTGTTGCCGGCGCCCGGCGTCCGGCGTCCGACCCCGCCCCCTCGCGGGTGACGCCGGCGCCGGCGTGCATCCGGCCGGCTAACGGCGGCGCGTCCTCGGCGAGGTCGACGGCCACTTCGGCCGGCACGAATGACGGGGGCGACGGTACGGGCCGCCCCGGGCCCTGGTCCTGCGCAACCACGTTGCTCCCCTCCAGGCCCGCGGGCCAAACCCTCCGATCGTCAACCGCGGTTGTGCCCGGACGCAACCAATTACCCGGCGGCGTCGCCCGGACGCTCGCCCGGGCGACAGCGGCAGCTGGGCGGGGCAGGGTCAGACGTCGAGGACGAGTCGTGGGCCGCGTGCTCGGGAGCAGCACACCATCATCACGGTGTTGGCGGTGCGCTCCTCCTCGGTCAGCAGCGAGTCCCGATGGTCGACCTCGCCCGCCAACACCTTGGTTTCGCAGGTGCCGCACACTCCCTCGCCGCAGGAGGTGGCGATGTGGATGCCCTGGTCGGCGAGCGCGTCCAACACGGAAACGCCAGGGGGGACGATCACGGTGACACCGGACCGTTCGGCCACGACCTCGAAGGGCTGGTCGTCCGTGCTTGTCGCTCCTGACCGACGTGAAGCGCTCGACCTGCAGTGTCCCGGGCGGCCAGGAACGGCACGCCCGCTCGACCGCCTGAAGCAGCGGTTCTGGTCCGCAGCAGTAGACCGCGGTTGCGATCTGCGGTTGCCCCAGCGCCGCCGGGATGTCGATGAGCCCGGTCTCATCCTGGGGTGCGATGGCCACCCGCTCGCCCCTGCGTTCGAGCTCGTGCAGGAAGGCCATCGATGCGCGGGACCTGCCGCCGTAGGTCAGCTGCCAGTTCTGGTTTTCCCGGCGCTCCAGCTCCCGGACCATGGCGATGATCGGCGTGATCCCGATGCCGCCGGCGATGAACACGTACCGTTGCGCGGCCGCGAGTCGAAACGTGTTTCGCGGGCCCCGGACCTGAATCACGTCACCTTCGCGGATGTTGTCGTGGATCCAGGCCGACCCACCACGGCCGTCGGGCGCGTTGAGTATCGCGATGCTCCAGGCCCCGTCGCTGCCGCACAGGGAGTACTGGCGTGCGCGTCCGTCGGGCAGCAGCAGATCGATGTGTGCGCCGGCCTGCCAGTCGGGGAGGGCGGCACCGGAGGGATCGGCGAGGGTGAGTCCTACGATGTCGTGGGCGTGGTGGACTCGCTCGGTTACTACGACGTCGCGAGTGTCATCGGTCATGGCCTACTCCTGCGGCGGCTGCCGCGCGGTTCGTCCTGCGCCGGTGCAGTTCGAACAGGACGCGGCCAAACTCCTCGTGCTGGTGTCCCGCAGCGCGGTGCTCGTTCTGGAGTAGCTCGAGTTCGGACTGCAGTGACTCGTTGCGCACGATGAGATCGCTCATCCCGGGATCGGTGACGCCGGGCGCGGACTGCAACCGGGGTGGCTGCTTCATGCGCTCCACACCGGCGAGCAGGGTGAGGTCGACGAGCGTCACCTCCAGGTCGATGTTGTCTGTTTCCAGATAGTGAGCCTTTCCCGGTAACGTTTCGTCGCTTTGCGTGACATCAATGTGGTGTTG
>NZ_CADCWT010000184.1 GCF_902806485.1 Candidatus Frankia alpina
AACCGGGCCCTCACATTCCTCACAACCTAGAGTAACCAGTCGGCACGGAAAGTGAGCTTCGCGCGGCCCTGCCTGGAACCGGAGTTCGGCGAGCCGCACCTGTTCCGGCCACACCGCGACGTCCGTTTCTCGAAGGACAAGTCGCCGTACAAGACGGCGATCGGCGCCCACAATGAGAGCGGCGGCTACGTCCAGGTGTCCGCGGCCGGGCTGATGGTGGCCAGCGGCTACTGGCAGACCGCGCCGGACCAGGTGGAGCGGCTACGGGCGGCGGTCGCCGACGAGGTCACCGGCCCCAAACTCGAAGCCCTCGTCGAGGGGCTCCGCAAGGACGGTTATGGCGTCTCGGGCAACCGGCTGAAGACCCGTCCGCGTGGCTACGACGCCGACCATCCGCGCATCGATCTGCTGCGGCACCGCACGCTGACCGTCCACTGCGAGTTCGGCGAACCGCCCTGGCTCGCCGAGCCCGAATGCGCCGAGCAGGTCGCCACGGCCTGGCGCGAGATGCGGGTGCTGCGCGACTGGCTCGACCGCCAGGTCGGCCCCACCCGCCTCTCTCAGGACCTCCGCCGCTGACCGGCACCACGCCCGGCCGGCAGTCGTTCGTGGTCAGGCCGTCGTGAGATGGGGTGTCCCGCCCGGCCCGGCAACCGAGGCGGGGCCGGGCCGGGCGGAGGTCACTGAGGGGCGGAGGTCACTGAGGGGCGGAGGTCACTGCGCGGAGGGCTCGGCGGCGAGGAGGTCCTGCAGCTCGCGCAGGGCGATCGTGAGCTGCTCGGCGAAGGCGTGCAGGCCGTCGGCGACCGTGCGCGGGGTGCTCAGGTAGAGGTTGAACCGGTCCGGCAGCAGCACGTAGGCGACGCCGATGCACTGGCTGCTCGTCGAGCCGAAGCCGAAGAACTCGACGTTGACCGACGGTGCGGAGCTGGTGCTGAGGAAGTCGTCACGGGTTTTGAGCCAACCGGGGGTGTCGTAGAGCTCGATCGGCTCGGTCACCCCGAGCTCGGCGCCGCGGCGCCGAGCGATGAACTGCAGCTCCCACAGATGCTGCTCCGGGGCGCGCCCGGCCTGGCTGTCCTTCGCCCGGCGCACGTGCGCGTCGGCGGCGGCGCGGAACGCGGCCTGCTTCGTCGCCGGGTCCGCGGCCGGGTCCTGCATCGCCGCGACGAACTGGTGGATCTGCGGGGTGATGACCCGCATCGCCTCGGTGCGCCCGCGCCGCCACTGCCGGGTCGCGATCGACTCGTAGGTGGCGCCCACGTGGCCCTTGACCCGGACATGCGCGAGCTGGTAGACGAGCTGGACGAAGGCGTCCGGCGAGGTCTTCAGCGCCTTGGCCTGGTTCTGGCCGAAGTCGTCGAAGGTCAGCACGGTCGAGGCGGTCGCCGCGGCGAAGTCCGTGAACGACGTGCCGGCGGCGGCGATGTCCGCGCGCAGGTCGGCGTCGAGGACGAACTCGATGGGCTCGACGGCGGGCAGGCCCTGCGGCTGGGCGCCGGAGCTCGCCGCATGCTCCTGCGGGGAGGTGGACAGCAGGTCGTCGACGAAGCTGAGGATCGTCGTGCCGTCCAGGCCGCAGTGCTCCACGTTGATGCCCGCCCGCCCGTCCGGGAAGACGATCAGCGAGACAGCCTTGTCGAACCAGCGGTTGCCGGCATCGCCGTGCAGGAGCTGATCGCAGGCGGCGAGGTTGTCGGCCGGGGTGGCCTCTTCCAGACAGAGGCAGAACAACGCCGTCTCGATGGTGTCGAGGGCGGCGGCGTTGGCCGGGTCGAGGGCGGACAGCCGCTCCCGGCTCTGCGCCCAGGCCGCGCGTGCCTTGGTGGTGAGCTGGCCGACCGCGGCGTCGGCCGGTGCCCGGGTCGGCGCGGCCTTGAGCATGGCGGTCAGGCCCGCGGCGAGGTCATCCAGCGTGTACGGGTGACCGTCCGGGCCGACCACGTCGAGCCGGACGAGGTTCCCCCGGTGGAAGACCACGATGTGGCGGGCCGCGGAGGGACCGGGCCAGGCGTCGCTGTACGGGGTGCGCACGGTGTCCTGGACGGCACCCGGGATGCGGGTGGTGGAGAACAGGAAGGTGTTCTGCGCCATCGACAGCACCTGGCCGCGCTGGCGGACCGGCTCGATCCGCTCGTCGTCGAGGCGCAGCTTGTAGTCGACGGCCGCCGCGATGAGGCCCGCGGCCCGCTCGACCTGCGGCTGCTCCGCCGCGCGGGCGGCGTCGTCGTCGGCGAACAGGAAGATGTAGTTGGCGTTGAGCGCGATCCTGTCCCGCCGGCCGAGGTAGCGGGAGTCCCAGAAGTCGTCCAGCCAGCTGTGCACGCCGTCGGTCGCCTCGTAGCGCTCCAGCGCGGCGTGCAGGACCGGGCCGGGGCCGTCGGAGCCCTGGAAAGCGGTCACGGCCGCCGCGGTCGTCGCGCGCTCGGCCGGGGTAAGCAGGGGCGCGGACCATTCGAGGAAACGCTCGCAGCTCGCCGCGAGCGTGGGCAGCGGCACCCGGGGCAGCAGGTCGTCGTAGGCGAAGGTTCGGGTGGTGCGCTGTTCGGATGTGATCGCGTTCATCCTGGCCTCGGCTTGTCTCAGGGGGCTCGGCTTGTTGTCAGGTTCTCTGCTGGTCTCGATGTCTCTGCTGGTTCGGGGACGCTGCTGGTTCGGAGACACTGCTCGAGCCGCGTCAGATCAGGCGTCGCCGGATTTGGCCGGAGCTCGAGGGTCCCATGAGATGACCGGATTGTGCGGGTCGTCGGCACCCCTGAGCGGTGCCAACTCCTCACCTCGGGCCCTCGGATTCGTCTGGGCGGTCAGGTCCGCCGCCCGGTCAGGGTGCCGGCCGGCTGCTGACCGAAGATGGGCCGGTTCGCGCCGCGGCCGGCGGCGCCGCGCGGCCGGGAGACGTGCAGCTGGGCGTAGAGCCAGCCTTCGGTCTCCAGGCCACGGGGGTTGACGCCCACCGAGGCCAGCGTGCCCAGGACCTGTTCCTGTTCCTGGGCGGAGGCGAAGCGGCGTTGCGGGAACACCCCGTCGACATGGACGGTCTCGTAGCCGAGCTCGTCGAGGGTCTCGGCGAACGGCGCGAAGGGGAACATCCGCAGCACGAAGTGGGACATCCATGGCCGCCGCTCGCCGGTCGCGCGGGCGACCCGGGCGAGCGTCCGTTCGCTGACGTAGCCGATGCAGCCGGTGGAGATCACGAGGTCGGTGCCGTCGAGGCGGGCGCGTTCGGCCTCGGTGGGGTCACGCTGCTCCAGGTCGGCGCAGACGGCCTCGTCGAGGAAGCCCGCGGCCAGCGCGTAGGAGACCGCCGGCTCGGAGGCGTCGAGGCCGATGAAGCGGGTCCCGCTCGACCGGCGGTGCGCGCGGACGAGTTCGCGGTCGCGGTCCAGCAGGACGTCCCGCTCCGGGCTGGGCTGGGCACCGTACCGCTCGAACAGGTCGTCCATCGTCAGGTCGCAGCGCAGCAGCGCGGCGTTGATCCCGTAGGAGCAGCCGATGTCCAGCACGGTCGGGGGAAGCCGCCGCTGCACCCGGCATTCGTCGATGAGCCGGCTGAAGAACGGCTTGGCGAGCTGGGGGATGTGGTAGCCGAGCGTTCGCAGGGTGCTGAAGTAGGCGTGCGGGTCGGGCTGGGTGTAGATGTGGTCGAGAGTGACCTTGCCGGTGTCGTCGAACTGCAGGCCGTCATCGAACGGCCCGGCGGGACTGGTGTCGGTGGGGTTGGCGTCGGAATGCATGCGGGACGCTCCTCCTCGAACGGCGGTGCGGCTGTCGGGACCGGCGAGAGCTCGACGAGGGCGGTTTTAGTCCAGCAACGCGTCGACGCGCACGGCGTTCGCCTCCGCGGCCAGGTGGCCGGGCAGGACGCGGCCGAACAGCTGACGAGTGCGGGCGACGCTGCCGACCACTCCCGGCCGTTCGGTGTAGGCGAAGATCGCCGAATGCCGGGCGGTCTCGCCCTGGATGGGACTGACCCGGTGCATGGAGTAGCGCCCGAGGAAGAGCTGTAGGTCACCGGGCCGGAGGATCAGTCGCCGGACGAGCTGGGAGCCCTCGCCGGCCAGCACGGCCCGGACGTCGGAGAAGTTCTCCGTCTGCGCCGTGCGGATGTTCGAGCAGTACTCGAACTCGCCGCCGTACTCCGGTTCCTGGGTCAGCAGGCTGACCGCGAACTCGTTGGTGTCGAAGTGCCAGGGGTGTTCCAGGCTCGGCGCGATCACGTTCAGGCACAGGCCGGCCAGCGGGTCGGCAAGTTCGTGTACCTGCGACAGCCCGAAACAGGCCGCCACGAAGCGCTGGAATGGCTCGCTGCGGTAGAGCCGGTGGATGGCGAAGTCGGCGGGAATCTGGTCCCGCGCGACGAAGGCGTTACCCCGGCGCATGGCGAGCCGACCGGGATGGTCGGCTGGCAACGTCGAGTCGACCGCAATGTTGTAGGCGTTGACGGTTTCGACCTTGTCGTAGGCCAGCGGGGCCACGGTGGCACATTCCTGGGCGACGGCCGGAAACACGTTGGGGTGGATGAATTCGGGTAGCACGCAACAACCGTCTGTACGTAGATTGTGCCGCGCGCGTGAGACGACGGTCCACCACAGCGGGTTGGCCGGGTCGGCGAGGGGGTAACTCGTCGTGTCGACCAACCCGCTGATTGACCAAGCTTCCGCCGTGCTCATGGCACTCCTCTCACCACCCGTTCACGGCTGTTCCCGGCAACGTGAACCACTCGTGACCAGAGCGGGGATTACCCCATGCTGACCCGGAAATCACGATGGTGAAGGTTGGTGTGAGATGCGACACGACCGGGCGGTTGGCTGGTCTGAACTGTTGGCGTGCGGAGTTGTCCGGCTGCTACAGCCGGGCCCGGCTTCCTCTTCCTCGCGAGCCCGGAGAGGTGCGCCGACCTGCGTCTTTACGGTCTTCGTGGCGCGGCAGGCCGACTCCGAGCCACATCGCACTCACCCGTTTAACCGGTGGCACCCACCCAAACGTGCTACCAGTTCACCGACTCATGGCGAGAGTGGCGGGAGCGTTCGTGTCAGGGTCATCCGCCTTGACGTTGTTCGCATTGCGACTATCCGTGCGGGGTCCCTCGCGCGACAGGAGACCTTACATTGTGAATTTGGGTAGGTACGTCTAATCTTATGTAGGTTAAGTTTACCTTACTAGCGTGAGGCGTCCCGCGGGGGAGGCGATCGGGTGGGCGTGCCGACCCCTCGGACCGGCGAGCAGCGGCGGCTGCCTCAGAAGCCGGCGAGGTAGGCGGCGGTCTTCGCCGGGTCGAGGAACCAGTGCTGGTAGTCGCTGGGGTCGTCGAAGCCGTTGACGAAGCGGCGGGAGACCGCCTCGTGCGCCCCGGCTGCGCCGAGGATCTGCTGGACGTGTTCCGGCGGCGGGGCGAGCAGCGCGTTCGTCCAGGTGGTGACGTGCTGGGCGTGGTCCCAGTACCGGTCGAAGGCGCCCTGCATGAACGCGCGGTCGAAGGGCTTGTCGCCGTGGGCGAGGATGCTGTCCAGGTAGGAGGCGGCGCACTTCGCGGCGTTGTTCGCGCCCTGCCCGGTGATCGGGTCGTTGGCGACGACGACGTCGCCCATCCCCAGCACCGCCCGGCCGGACGGCAGCTCGCCGACCGGCCGGCGCACGACCGGGGTGTAGCCGCCGGCAAGCGTGGCGTTGCTGTCGGTGAGCTCCACGTCGACGCAGCGCTCGTACTCCCACGGCACGTACGTGCGGGTCAGCTCGAGGATGCGCCGCAGGTGCTCGGCGGGTTCGTGATGGTCGTCCCAGCAGTCCAGCGGGCCGCCGGGGAGCCCCTCGAAGAACAGGATGTCGCAGTTCCCGCTGAGTGTGTATGCCGGGATGACGAACAGCTCGCAGGCCCCGGGGGCGATGTTGAAGCGGACGCCGGGGGCGTCGGGGTGCTCGGGGCGCGGCGCGAGCCCGTGCACGTAGGCCAGCGACAGCACGCGCTGCGGGGCGGTGTACGGCGAGCGGTCGGCGTCACGGTCGAACAGGCCGACCAGCTCGCCCTTGCCCGCGGCCACGATGACCAGGTCGTACAGCTCGGTGAGGGAGTTCAGGTCGGAGGTGGTGACCCCGGAGACGATGAACTTGCCGCCGCGTTCCTCGAACAGCTCCGCCCAGCCGGCCATCTTCACCCGCTGGTCGATGGACTGGGCGGGATGGTCGAGCCGGCCGAACCAGTCCAGCGCCCGGGTGCCGTCCGGCGCGGCCAGCGACACGCCGAGCCCCTCGATTCGGACCGCGTCGGCCTCCCACAGGTTCAGGCCGTGGTCGCGTTCGTGCTGCAGCGCCGTGTGGAACATGGCCTGGGTGGACATCACCCGACCGGATCGGATCTCCGCGGGGGTGCGCGCCGACATCACCGTGACGTCGTAGTCGTGCTCCCGCAGAGTCAGGGCGAGCTGCAAGCCCGACTGACCGGCGCCGACGATCAGGATTTTGGGCATGGATGCGTGCTCCTCGATGGTTCTAGGCCAGGGACGATGGTTCAGGCCAGGGACATGGCGTAGCGGACCAGCTCGCGCAGGGCCTCGGCGGCCGAGGCCGGGTTCCGCGCGTCGCAGGTGATCAGTGGGATGCCGGGGCGCAGGGCGAGGGCTTCGCGCACCTCGTCGAGGTCGTGCCACAGCCGGCCGTCGAACAGGTTCACCGCGACGAGAAACGGCACCGTCGAGTCGTGCTCGAAGTAGTTGACCGCGGCGAAGGACTGGTCGAGCCGGCGGGTGTCGGCCAGGACGATCGCGCCCAGCGCGCCGCGGGACAGGTCGTCCCACAGGAACCAGAACCGCGCCTGGCCCGGCGTGCCGAACAGGTAGAGCACCAGGTCGGAGTCGAGCGAGATTCGGCCGAAGTCCATGGCGACCGTCGTCGTGGTCTTCTCGCCGTGCGGGGGCAGGTCGTCGATGCCCTCGCTGGCCTCGGTCATCCACGCCTCGGTGTTGATCGGCGGCACCTCTGACACCGAGCCGACCAGCGTCGTCTTGCCGACGCCGAACCCGCCGGCGATCACGATCTTCGCCGAGATTGTGAACTGCTCCGGGTCGGCGTCGACGACCGCGGCCTCCCCCGGGGTGTCCCCGCTCAGACCGGCAGCTCCCGCAGGCCGCTGAGGATCCGTTCCAGCACACCACGGTCATGGGAGTAGGCGTGCGCCGTCGGATGGATGAACACCGCCCCCTGGGTGGCGAGGTCGCTGATGAGCACGCGGACGACCCCGAGAGGGATCGACAGCATCGCCGACAGTTCGGCGATCGACAGCTGCGCGCGGGCCCGTTCGTAGAGCGCCTTCGACTCGGGCATCAGCGACTCGCTCAGCGCCGGGTCGTAACTGGGGACCGAGACCAGCGTCTCCACCAGCAGGTGGTGGCGGGCCCTGGTGCGGCCCCCGGTCAGCGCGTACGGGCGGATGCGCCGGCTGCGTGTCCGCGGCGTCCGCGTCGACGGTCCCGGTGCGCTGTCCAGCGGCATCGTGATCACGATCCTTGATCGTCTCGGCACTGCAGGGTCCGGCTCCGGCACGGCATCGGCAAACGTCCTGGCACTACAGCTGCGGGCCGGCGAGGACCCGGCGCAGGTCCGCGCGGGTCTGTGGGGTCAGCGCATGGCCGGCGTGTAGCACGAACTGGGTCATCTCGTAGGCCACGACCTTCATGTCGCAGTCGGCGTCGGTGAGCACCGCGAGGCCCGCACCGTCATCGATGCCCATGAACAGCAGATATCCCGACGACAGCCGGACGATGATCTGCTCGCAGGTTCCCTTGTCGAACAGTGCGGCGCTGTTGCGGGCGAGGCTCAGCATCCCGCTGGCGATCGCGGCGAGCTGCTCGCTCTCGACGATGCCAACCGTGTCCGAGGCGGTGAGCGACAGCCCGTCGGACGACAGGATCAGGGCGTGGGAGACCCCGTGCACCCTGGCGACGAAGTCGTTGATGAGCCAGGTGAAGTCGTCGCGTCCCTGGCGATAGGTCGTGCCCGTCACCATGGGCTCGGAGTGGACGCCCCGGCGCTGAGGCCGGAGAGGAGACGCCGCCCTGGATCGTTCACCGGTGGTTCTTCTTTCCCTAGAGGTTCCCCTGCCTTCAGGCGGGGGGAGGACGTCAAGGTTGCTGCTCAGGCCCCTCGCTGTTCGTCCCGGGCGGCGCGTTCCCCCTCGGTGAACGCGCCGAGATCGGCGAGCAGCCGTTCGTGGTCCGCCTCCCGGCCGGCGGCCGCTGCCGCCGACGGCGCTGGCGGCGGCGGGGCCGCGAGCGGCCCGGTGCCGTTCTTCAGACTGCGTGACACTCGGCGGGGCAGGCCGCTGGCGGTGGCCTCGCCCGCTGCCGGGCCCAGGCCCAGGCCTGAGCCCGAGTTCGGCGGCGGACTCGGGACGGGCCGCAGCACCGGTGCGGCCGAGGCGGGCCGCGCGGAGTGGGCTGCCGGTGCGGCCGGGCGTGGGCGGGCCAGGTGCGCGGCCCGGCGTTGCGGCAGTCCGGCGGGCGCGACAACGTGCGCCGAGGACCCGAGGGTGCGCACGGCGGCGGGCGCGGCGGTCACGGTCTGGGCGCCCGACCAGCTCGCCTCGGGTAGTTCGCAGATCAGCGCCGCGGGCAACAGCGCCGAGGCGGTCGTCCCGTGCGGGTGGCGCCGGTCGAGCCAGGTGCGTATCTCGTGCCGGGCCGCGATCCGGCCCACGACGGTCAGCCCCATGTGCCGCACGGCGTCGTCGTCGAGCGTCGGGGAGGCGCGCAGCCGATCGTTGAGCCGGCGCATCCGCTCCGGCGGCAGGCCGATGCCCTCGTCCTCGACCCGCAACAGCGCGCTGCCCTGCTCGGTCAGGTGCACACCGACGCGTACCGGCGTCGTCGGTGGGGAGGACTTGGTGGCGTTGTCGAGCAGCTCCGCCAGCAGCCGGCCGACGTCCTCCGCGGCGAACCCGACGATGCCGAGCGGTACCACGCGGCCGATGGCGACGCGTGAGTAGTGGTCGATGGAGGACATGGCCGCGCGGATCACGTCGACCAGCGCCGCGGTCTCCGACGCCGTCTCGCTGGCGTCCCGCCCGGCGAGGATGCGCAGGTTCTCGGCGTTACGGCGCAGCCGGGCGGCCAGATGGTCAAGCTGGTAGAGCTCGGCGAGCCGCTCCGCGTCCCCCTCTCGGGCCTCCATCTCCTCGAGCTGGGAGAGCAGACCGTCCACCAGGTTCAGATCGCGCAGGGCGACGTCGGCGCAGATCGCCGACAGCGCCTGCGTGGTCGTCGTCGCGGGCGTGGCCGTCGGCGGAGCGGCGTTCGTGGGCTGGACGACGGAGGTTCCAGGAAGAGCGGTGGGTGGGACCGCCGGCTGCGTCGGCGAGCCGGCATGGTCCCGCGCAGGGGGCGACGGCGGTGCTGCGGCAGGGGGGACGGCCGGACGAGAGTGCACCCCGGGCGAAGCGAGGAGCTGCGCGGCCACCTCGCGGGAGTTTTCGAGCAGCGCGCGCGATCGTTGGAACAGCTCTCGAGCTCGTGTCGTCATCCCGTCCTTACTGCTCTCTCTCGTGCGGGCCTCGCGCTTCCGGTCACCCCCGTCAGGGTGATATGCAATCAGACCCCTGGCAGGCTCGTCCAACCGACTTGCCCGATCCCGGGCCAGCATGTCCCTAGGCGTTCCCATCGCTGCCAGGAAAGGGTGCTGCTGACTGTGGCGGTATCATCGGTAACACTGGATGAACACGTCGGGTGGGCAGCTGGCCTGTGACTACAGCGGGTTCCCCGGACGTGCGCCGGTCAACCGCACTCGACGCAACCTGTGGACAGCGCATTCCGGAGATGGCTTCCTGGTGGTCGTGGCAATACGCCCGCCGGGATGTCTGTGGGGGCGAGGAAAGCCGACCGAGGTGTCGGGGTGCGGAACATTTCCCGTTACCCGGGGAACAATGTTGCATCAACAGGGCAGCTACGGTGTGGATCGGCGTGGGCGGGTCCATCGTCCGAAGCGGCACCGTCGGCCGGACGTCCGGCCACGCC
>NZ_CADCWT010000185.1 GCF_902806485.1 Candidatus Frankia alpina
GCGCGGCACCGCCGGCCGGCCGACGGGCGCCGCGGCCCAGCCCCGGTGCGCCGCCCCCGGCGCACTCCGTGCCGGCCGAGGGCGACCGAGGCCAGGACGATCATTGCGGTCCCGACGCCGAGCGGGGTCAGCGGCTCACCGAGGAGCAGCGCCGCCCAGGCCAGGGTCAGCACCGGCTGGGCGAGCTGGAGTCGCCCGACCCGCGCCACCCCGCCGAGGGCGAGCCCCCGGTACCAGACGACGAAGCCAAGGAACATGCTCACGACGCTGACGTAGCCCAGGCCGGCGGCGGCCCCGAGCGTCACATGCCGCGGCGGATGCGCGGCGAGGCCGGCCGCGGCCAGCGGCACCGTGACCGGCAGTGCCGCCAGCAGCGCCCAGCAGATCACCACCGCGCCGTCGACGCGACACGCGAGCATCCCACCCTCGGCATAACCGAGGCCGACGAGCACGACCGCGGCGAGCACCAGCAGGTCCGCCAGCCGCGGCCGGCCCGCGCCCTGGACCGCGGCGAAGGCCAGGACCCCCAGTGCCGCCCAGTACGGCGGGGCCGGCCGCTCCCCGGCCAGGACCACCGCGAATCCCGCCGTCGCCGCCGGCGCCAGGCCCACGACGACGGCGGCGTGCGCGACCGGGACGTCCGCGAGCGCCCACGAGGTGAGCAGCGGGAACCCGACGACCACGGTCGCGGCGATGACGATCGTCGCCACCCGCCCGTCCGGGGGGGAACAGGGGCAGACCGCGCCGGCGCAGCAGGGCCGCAGCGAGGCCCGCGGCCAGCACGGCACGGCCGGCGCCGACGGTGAGCGCCCCGAAGGCCGGCTCCGCGGCCCTTGTCGCGACCAGCGTGAGGCTGAACGCCACCACCCCCGCGGTGCCCGACAGCAGCCCCCGCGCTTCCCCGCTCCCAACGGATGCGCTTTCCTTACCTCTCATGCACGAGGATATCGGCGGAAGCGTGGCAGGACCCGAGGTCGAGCGGCGCGGGCCGGGCGGTCAGCCGGGGATCGTCGACGAGCTGACCGCGCTGTGTGCCCGCCTGCCCGCGGGCTCGGCGCTGCCGAGCACCCGGGAGCTCCAGCGCCGGCACCGGGCGAGCGCGCTGACCGTGCAGCGAGCCCTCGCGGCGGTGGCCGTCCGGGGGCTGCTCGTCACCACGCCCGGCCGCGGCAGCGTCGTCGCCGAGCCGCCGGCGTCCCGGTCGATCGATCTGAGCTGGCAGACCGCAGTGCTCGGCGCCCGAGACGACCTGCCGCACGACATGACCGAGCTCTATTCGCCCGTCCCCGACGGCGTGCTCGACCTCGCCTCGGCCTACCTGGACCCGGCGGCCCAACCGGTCGGCCTGCTCGCGGCGGCCGCCGCCCGCGCGGCGCGGCGGCCCGGCGCCTAGGATCGCACCCCGGTGGCCGGCCTGCGCGGGCTGATCGCCGGCCTGGTCAGCCCGGCCCACAGTGCGCAGGACGTACTCGTCACCAGCGGTGGGCAGGCGGCGTTGGCGCTGGTCTTTCGCGCCCTCGGTCGGCCCGGCGAGGCGCTCGCGGTCGAGCACACCACCTACCCGGGGGCCCTGGCCGCCGCGCGGGCCGCGGGGCTCGTTCCGGTGCCGGCGGACGCCGCCGGGGTGCGCCCCGACGATCTCGCTGACGTGCTTGGCCGCAGCGGGGCCCGGTTGGTCTACCTCCAGCCGCGGCACGCCAACCCCACCGGGGCGGTGCTCGCCCCGAACCGGCGCCCGGCGGTGCTCGCCGCCCTACGGGATCACCGGGCGTTCTGCGTCGAGGACGACTGGGCGGCGCCGCTGGACCTCACCGCGGTCAGCCCACCACCGCTGGCCGCCACCGACCCGGACGGCCACGTCGTGCACGTGCTGTCGTTGTCGAAGAGTGTGTCCCCCGGTCTGCGGATCGCGGCGGTCAGCGCCCGCGGCCCGGTCGCGGCCCGGCTGGCCCGGATACGGATCACCGACGACCTGTTCGTCGCCCCGGTGCTGCAGCAGACCGCGGTGGAGCTGCTCAGCACCCCGGGCTGGCGCCGGCACCTGGCGTCGCTGCGCCGGGTGCTGCTGGCCCGCCGGGCGGCGCTGCTCGGCGCGATCGCGCGGTCCCTGCCCACCGGAGACCCGCCGCAACCACCCAGCGGGGGCGTGCATGTCTGGCTGCCACTGCCGGCCGGCGCAGACGACCGGCTCGTCACCGCGGCCGCCCGGCGGGCGGGTGTCGCCGTGGGCCCCGGCAGCGCCTACACCGTGGGCGAGGCCATCGCCCCCCACCTGCGCCTGACCTACAGCCGGACCTCGAGCGAGGGCCTCGTCGCCGCCGTCGACCGGCTCGCCACGGTGCTGCGCGACGGGTGAGCCCCCGAACGGGGGTCACGCTCCGCGGCGGTCGGCCCGGTTCGGTCGAGTCCGAGTCGCCGGCCGGGCATAGGTATGGGGTATCGAGGGGCGGATCGCCGCGGGACCGCCCCGCTCGCCCGGGTTGGACGGTGACGCTCAGATGGGGGATGAGGCGCGCAGGCCCGCACGGTCCCGCTGGCCTGGGTCCGAGTTCCCACCCGCCGCCCGCTGGTGGCGGTGGGTGGCGGGTGGCGTCTGCGTGGTCGCCGTCGTGGTGGCGGCGGCCGTGCTGACGCTGCCCGCCCGGCCCGCGCTGATCGTGGTGCGGGCCGCCGGGGTGGCGTCGACGACGGCCGGCGCACTGGCCTGCTTCGTGACCGCGGCTCGGCGCGAGGGCGCGGAACGCACCTGGCGTCTGCTCGTCGGCGTGATGGTGCTGGCCCTGGCGGGGACGGCGGTCGCCGCACTGCACGACGCCCTCGGCGGCGGGCAGCCCGTGCCGCACATCACCCTGCCGATGCTGGTGCTGCTCCTGCCGTGGCTGTGTGGCCTGGCCGGGGTGCTGCGCTATCCGACCGATCCGTTCGACACCCTCGCGCACGGGACCGCCCGTCAGCGGCGCTGGTACCTGGTCACGGTGCTCAACAGCGTCATCGTGACCGGCGCCGTCGCGCTGCTCGCCTGGGCGACGGTGCTGGAGAACGGCATCTCCGGCGCCGACCGTCCCGTCTACGACATCCTGCCCGCGCTCGTCGTGACCGCCGCCGCGCTCGTCACCGCGGTGACGATCATCCTGATCGCCACGTTCCGCCGGCCGCGGTCCCTGCTCGGCCTCAGCCTGCTGGGTTCGGGGCTGATGGTCTTCGCGCTGGCCATCATGATCTACCTTTACGCGACGACCCGGGATCTCACCGACCTTCCACGCATCCTGGACCTTGGCTTCGTGACCGGCCCGCTGCTGGTGGGCCTCGCCGCGCTGCTGCCGTCGGCGTCCCCGCCCTTCGGCGTCATCCCGGCGGCGCAGTGGACCGCCGCGGAGTACCGGCGGCGCTGGTGGCACGTCATGCTGCCCTACCTGCTGCTGCTCGTCGCCGGCGCCGTCGCGGTCATCCGGGTGATGGGGACCGATCTGGCCGGGCAGGAGGAGATCTGGGCGTTGCTGTGCCTGCTCGTGCTGGCCCTCGTCCGGCAGATGACGACGATGGCCGACAACGTGCGGCTGTTGGAGCGGCTGGAGAACAACCAGGTGGAGCTGCGCCGGCTCGCCTTCCACGATCCGCTGACGGGTCTGGCCAACCGGGCGCTGTTCGCCGACCGGCTCGACCAGGTGCTGACCCGTCACGCCCGGATGTCGCACCCGGTCGCCGTGATCTACTGCGATCTCGACGACTTCAAACAGGTCAACGACGCGCTCGGGCACGCGGCCGGCGACGAGCTGTTGCGCGTCACCGCCCGCCGGCTGACCGGATCCGTACGGGCCACCGACACCGTGGCCCGCTTCGGCGGGGACGAGTTCGCCATCCTGCTCGAATCCGCCCCGCCCCCACCCGCAAGCCCGGCCCCTCTTGCAAGCCCGGCCTCACCCGCAAGCCCGGCCTCACCCGCAGCCGGCACCGGTGCGCGGACCGGCCCGGATCCGCCGGGCGCGGATGCCGACGGTCCCGATCTGCCGGCGGGCGAGGCCGACGACCTGGTGGAGATAGGGCGCCGACTCGCCGAGGCGGTCCGCGTCCCGGTCCGGCTCGCGGATACCGCCTACGCCGTCGCGGCCAGTTTCGGGCTCGTCGTCGTCGGCCCCGCCGATGTCGCGATCACGGCCGAGACCCTGCTGCACCGGGCGGACCTGGCGATGTACTCGGCCAAGTCCGGCAAAAATGGACTCCTCACGGTCTACGACGCCGACCTCGCCGCGCCGGACACCGTGCCCGCCCTGCACACCGCCCTCGCCGCGGCCGTCCGCGACGACCCGAGTGGCGGCCGGCTCAGCGTCTCCCTGCGACCCGTCGTCGATCTGGCGACCGACGAGGTGTCCGCCTACCAGGCTCGGATGGAATGGCACCACCCCCGGCTGGGCGTGTTGCGCCCACAGCGGCTGGCGGCCCTGGGCGACTCGGCCGGCACCGGGCCGACCCTCGACCAGTTCCTGCTGCGCCATGCGCTGGAGTGGATCGCCCGCCGGACGCCACCCGGTGCGCGCCCGGCGGCGGTACACGTGCCGCTGCTCGCCGCGCGGACGACCCGTGCGGGCCTGACCGCGGAGATCTCCTCCGCGTTGGCCGACGCGGGGCTGCCGGCCGGCGCGCTCGTCCTCGACATCCGCGGGACGAGACGGGACCGTGACCTCGACGCCACCGCCCAGGTCCTGACGCGGCTGCATCGCATGGGCGTGCGAATCGCCCTGGGCGAGGTCGGCTCGGCGGACACCACCGTGGACAGCTTGCGGCTGCTCCCCGTTGGCATGATCATGCTGCATCCCGCCTACACGGCGCTGTGGGTCGACCCGTCGACGCCGGAGCGCCTACGCATCTTCACCGACCGCTTCCTCACCACCGTGCTCGACCTGGGGATCGAGATGATCGCCGAAGGTGTCGACACCACCTGGACGGCACGCCGCCTGCTCGAACGCGGCTGCCACCTCGCCATCGGCGACATCGTCGACAACCGATCCCCGCCACCCGCGACCGCCGCCTGCGCGTGAAGCCGACCATCCGACGGGGGCTCGACCGGCCCCGACCGGGGTGCCGGGCTCAGCGGCCGGTGAAGCGGGGGTCGCGGCGCTCGGTGGTGGCCCGCACGCCCTCGGCGAAGTCGGTGGTGGCCCGCAGGATGGCCTGCTCGGACGCCTCCCGCTCGGTGGCGGCCTGGATCGCGGGCACGAGGTCCGCCCACATCGTCTGCCGGATGCTGCGCACCGCCAGGGGTGCGGCCGCGGCGATCTCGGCGGCGAACGCGAGCGCCGCCTCAAGTAGCCCCTCCGCCGGGGCGAGCCGGTCGGCCAGACCGATCTCGAACGCCTCCTGCCCGCCGACGCGACGGCCGGTGTAGAGCAGGTCCAGGGCCTTCTGCCGGCCGACGACCGCCGGTAGCGTCACCGACAGGCCGAAGCCTTGGTGCAGGCCGAGCCGGGAGAAGTTCGCCACGAACCGGGTCTCCGGGCTCGCCACCCGGAAGTCCGCGGACAGCGCGAGCCCCACCCCGCCGCCGATCGCGCTGCCCTGCACCGCCGCCACCACCGGGATCGGGGCGGTGAACAGCCGCAGTGCCGCCCGGTAGAGAGCCGGCGCCCCCTCTTCGGCCGAGACCGCCGCAGCCGTGCTGGTGCCGGCGAAGTCGGCGCCCGCGCAGAAGTGCTTGCCCTGCGCGGCGAGGACGATCGCGCGGACCTCGGAGCCGGCCGCGAGCTTGTCGTAGGTGTCGGCGAGCTCCTCGATGAGGTTCACGTCGAAGTAGTTGTGCGGCGGCCGGCGGATCTCGACGACCGCGACGTGGCCGGGCCGGGTCTGGACGGCGACGTCGCCGGACTCGCTCATGCTGATCCTCCGTAGTGCTGGTCGGTGCCCGGCATGCCCCGGTCCGCGTTCGCACGGGCATGGGGCGGACGGTTGCCGGGGGCCGAACACCCCGTCCGACATCCTGGCCGATCCGGCTGCCTGGGGCGCGCCGTACCGGCCAGCCGAAACGGGGCGATCGTCGGCCCACCGTCCGGCCGGGGCTTATATCGCATCCGCCGCATTGCCGGGCGGGGACCGCATAAATTCACCGGCTATCCGTATCGCTGGCGCGTCACCACCCGATCACGAAGAATAGCGCCTGTCGGCTTCCGGGGATATTTCGTCGGCTTCGGGAGCCGGGTGCAGAGTGCCCTTCGCGGGTGCTCCCTGCTGTTTATCGTCGGTCCACCTGGGGTTTCTTTCAGATGCGGTGGATCGTCCGGTGAAATCCGTGAACCCGTGCCGGGAAAGGAAGATCATGGCTGTTGGCAATATCGATGTGCAGGCGCTGGTCGGGCGGGCGGCAACCGCCGCGACCGCCGTGTCCGAGGCGTCGGGCGGGCCCGACCTGGACGACCGAACCTGGGCCCGCGGGGGACTACTCGGTGATCGCCCGCCTGCTCGCCGGCCTCGGCTGCGACCTCGTCCGGGCCGCGGGTGTCGCCCCCGTCCACCGGGTGCTCGGCGTCGCCGCCGGCAGCGGCAACGCCGCCCTCGCGGCCGCGGAGCTGGGCGCCGACGTGACCGCCTCCGACCTCACCCCCACGTTGATCGAACGGGGTCGGCAGGCGGCGGCTGAGCGCGGCATCAGCATGGAATGGCTGGAGGCGGACGCGCAGTGGCTGCCCTTCGCCGATGACGACTTCGACGTGGTGGTGTCCTGCATCGGCGCGATGTTCGCCCCCGATCAGGCCGCGACGGCGCGGGAGCTGGTGCGGGTGTGCCGTCCGGGCGGCACGGTGGCGATGGCGAACTGGACCGCCGGCGGGGCGATGGGACGGCTGTTCTCGTTGCTGGAACGGCACGCCCCCACCCGTCCGGAGGGTGCGCTCGCGCCGACGGACTGGGGCAACCCCGACCATGTGCGTGCCCTGTTCGGTGACCGGGTCACCCGGCTGGAAACGCACCGGCGCACGGCCCGGCTGGACTTCGCCGGGTCGCCGGCGCAATGGTGCGCGCTCTACCGGGCGTCTTTCGGGCCGGTCGTCGAGACATACGAACGTCTCGGTACGGATCCGAAACTCCTCGCCGCGCTCGACGGTGACCTGCTGCGATTCGCCTCCGGCGAGTATCTGGGCCCGCTCGGCGGTCCGGGGCGCTACGAGTTCGAATACCTCCTCGTGTTGGCCGAGGCGGGGGCCTGACGGCGCTTTCCCGGTCTTCCCGGTCTTCCCGACTCCCCGGCCAGCCGCTTCGCCGGCCCGGCGACTTCAGCGATCGGCGGCGGGCCAGAACACCGCCTGCGGCACCGGCGAGCTCGCCGCGGTGGCCGAGCCGAGGATGATCCCGGCCGGGGTGATGGCCTGCACGCCGCTGTAGGCGCCGCCGAGGGTGCCGAGGTCGGTGAGCCGGCCGGTCTGCCAGCGGAACGCGTGCGTGACGCCGCCGACGCGGCGCGCCGTCGCGGTGCCGCAGACGATCCCCTGGTCGTTCAGATCGGCCGGCTCGACGTCGCCCCCGGCCACCCGCAGCGGGATGCGGCGTCCGGCCTGCCAGAGGAAGGCGCTGTATGACTCTCCGAACGAGCTGACGAGTACCTGACCGGCGCCGTTGATCGCAATCGCGCTGGACCCGGTGTCGCCCGGCAGGGTGCCCAGGTCGATCGCGCGGCCCCGCTCCCAGAGCACGGCGTGACGGGCGCCGGTCACGGTGTCGCTGGAGCCGGCGACCTGCCCGCGCTCGTTGACGGCGACGGCGTCGCTCGACGGGCCGCCGAGCGTGCCGAGGTCGTGAATGGTCCCCGCGGACCAGCGGACGGCGTGCTGCTGCCCGCCGGCGGTCGTGCTGGTGCCGACGATGTGGCCTGCGGCATTGACCGCCACGGCGGTACTCGATGGGCCGCCGAGGGTGCCGAGGTCCCGTGGCCGGGCGCCCCACCACAGGGCGGCGTGCTCCTCGCCGCCATCGGTGCTGCTGACGCCGACGATGGCCCCGGTGCGGCTGATGGCTCTCGCGCTGCTACGCCGTCCGCCGAGGCCGCCCGTGCCACCAAGGAAGCCCAGGAGCTGATAGTTCCCGTCGGCCCAGCGGAACGCCTGGCGGTCGTAGTGGGTCACCACGTCGCCGATGACGACGCCGGCGGCGTTCACGGCCGCAGGCTCGTTGCTGCCGTCGAGGTAGCGCACGGCGCCTGCGCGCCAGATGCCGCCGACAGCGCTGTACGGGGAGTCGTCCCAGCTACCGACGAGCAGCCCGGCGGCGTTACCGGCAGTGAGCCGGCCCGGGCTGTCGGCATCGGGGCTGCGGACGACCACCGGCGGCCTGATCGGGGGGCGCTGCGGCACGGTGGCGTGGATGGTCGCAGCCGCGGCGGGCGGGACCGCGCCGAGTGCGAATGGCGCGGTCCCGCCGGCCATCGCGGCGAGGCGAATGAAGGTCCTGCGGTCGTTCGGCACGGGTGCCGCCCTCCCTCTTCGCGGGACGGAGGATCTGGCATTCTCCATCCGGCAACTACGCTATGAAGTTAGATGGTGTCGCTATGTCATGATGCCGTCAACGTGCGACACGCATCCAACCGGCGTCCGTCTCGCCTGACTGCCGCATTTATCGCACCTTTCTGCGACTAGTCGTGCACGCAGCCATGCCGAGGTCTAGTTACGGTTTTGGGCCCCAAAACCGTGAGTAAGCCTCGGCACGATCTGGCCGGAAACCGGGCTGACGAGCGGCCTGAGGCGCGCCAGCAGGGTTGGCTCGGCTACCTGGGGTTGACGAACGATGCGGAAGCACCCGTCTGTGCGGGTCAGACGGACGGGTCAGGTGGGACAGGTGAGGGTCGGGTGGGTCAGGCAGACGGGTCAGGTGGGACGGGCGAGGGTCAGGCGGGGCAGCAGAGCGCCGACCGTGAAGCAGACGGCGGCCGAGATGAGGGTGGTGGCGGCGTCGACCGCGGTGGTGGGCGTAACCAGGCGGGTCGCGGAGAGGACGAACGCGCCGAACAGGCCGACTGCGCAGCCGGCGGGCAGGAACCGCAATCCCCGCTGCCACCAGGTTGCCGGCGCGGCGTGCCGCCCGAGTGGGAGTAGCGCCACCGCCCACAGCAGCCCCATCAGGACCAGCAGGCCGAGCCCGAACAGGCCATAGATGGACAGCAGCGAACCGTGCACGTTAGCAGTTCCGGTCGCCTTCGCCACTGTGTGTAGATCGGCGTCCCGGATCGCTACCTCGACCGGCATCAGTCCGGTCGCCCGACCGTCCAGGTCCCGGATGTCGAGATCGACCGTCCAGTTCGCCGAGCCGCGGGCCGGCACCGTCGTGCGGACGCGGGTGTCGTAGTCGAAGAACGTCAGGCCCAGCACGGCGCCGCTCAGTCGCACCGAGTCGACGTCCAGGTTCGAGCGGCTCAGGTTCTGCAGGCTGACCACCACTCGGGCTACCGCGTCGGCGTCGAGAACGAGATCGCCTCGGCCGAGCGGCTGCCCGTCGATGGTCACGGCCAGCTCCACGCCACCCCCCGGTGCCGCATGGGCAGCGGGTGCCGGGGACAACGTAAGCCAACCGAGGCACGCCGCCAGGCAAACAGCGATAAGAATTCTTTCCCTGACCGGCTGCGCGGCCGGCAATGCGATGCTCACTACTTCCCCCCGCGGCCGGGATGTGCGGCCGGCCGGCTGTTATTCTATAGATCGTCGTATGGTGGGACTTCCGCCAAACGTGCATCACGTGTTTTCGCGGGTCGTGGGGATGGGCCGGCCTCAACGTGTTGCCGGTCGCACCCAGGGGGGCGTACTGGTGTCAGGTCATCGATCGACCGATCGGTTCATGAGGTCGTCGCGGCGCGGAGTCGTGCCGACGGTCTTTCTCAGCGTTCTGCTCCTTTGCGTGGGAGCGGGTGTGGCTGCCGGCCTGATCCAGGGCCCCGGGAAGATCGTTCTAGGTTGCGATCTGCTACGCGGAGTAT
>NZ_CADCWT010000186.1 GCF_902806485.1 Candidatus Frankia alpina
GGTCGGCTGGGGGTCGTCCCAGGTCCAGTCGCGGATCTCGGGCAGGTCCTCCAGATGGTTGCGAATGTAGTCGTGGTGGCGGCTGAGCTGAGTTTCGCAATGGGTGACGAGCCGGTCGGTGCCGGGATGGGTGGTGCGGGCGAACTCGATGGCGAGGCGAGCGAGGTGGTAACGACTGACCTCGTTGCGGACGAGCATGTCGAACGGGGTGGTCGTGGTGCCCTGCTCGATGAAGCCGCGGACGTGGAAACGCTGGGGGTTGCGCCGGCGGTGCAGGAGCTGGTGAACGCCCCGGCTGTAGCCGTGGAATCCGACGACGACGTCGGTCTCGTCGGTGAACAGGGCCCGGAACATTGGGTTGGAGAAGCCGTGCGGATGCAGGTCGCTGCGCAGCAGGGCCATCAGGTCGATCACGTTGACGACACGGATGGAAAGGCTGGGCACGAACTGGCGTAGCAGCTGGGCGGCGGCGAGGATCTCCATGGTGGGAACGTCGCCGATGCCGACGAGAACGATGTCGGGATCGCGGCCGAGCTGGGATTCGGTGCCGGCCCAGTCCCAGACGGAGCCCCGCCGCGGGCGGCGTGCTCGTCGGCCTCGGCGACGGTGAGGTACTGCAGATGCGGCTGCTTGTCGGCGACGAGCAGGTTGACGTGGTCACGGCTGCGCAGGCAGTGGTCGGCGACGGACAGCAGGCTGTTGGCGTCCGGCGGCAGCCAGATCCGGATGACCCCGGGGGACAGCGGCACCACGGTGTCGATGAGGCTGGGTGCCTGGTGGGAGAAGCCGTTGTAGTCGTTGCGCCAGCAGGTGCTGGTCAGCAGCACGTTGAGGCTGGGGACTGGCTCCCGCCAGCCAAGCTTGGCCCCTTCCTGCAGCCACTTCGTGTGCTGGACGAGCATCGAGGCGGACACCATGGCGAACGCCTCGTAGGTGGCGAACAGGCCGTGGCGGCCGGTGAGCGTGTAGGCCTCCAGCCAGCCCTGGCACAGATGCTCGGAGAGCACCTCCATGACCCGCCCCGAGGGGGAGACCCGGTCGTCGTGCGGGTCGATGGGGGCGACCATGCAGCGGTCGGTCACCTCCAGGATGGCGCCGAGCCGGTTACTGGTGAGCTCGTCGGGGCTGAACACCCGGAAGGTCGTCGGGTTGTCGCGGTAGACGTCGCGCAGCAGCTCGCCGAGCGGCCGGGTCGTCTCGTAGAAGCCGCGGCCGCGGTGGCGCGGGTCGATGTCCAGGGTGTAGGCGCGCCAGTCGGGCAGGTGCAGCGGTTCGGTGCGCCGGCCGCCGTTGGCGTAGCTCGTGGCCCCCAGCCGCTTGTCCCCGGCCGGGGCGAGCGCGGCGAGCTCGGCGGCGAGCCGGCCCTCGGCGTCGAACAGCCGCTCGGGTCGGTAGGACCGCAGCCACGCGTCGAGCTGGGCCAGGTGCTCCGGGTTGTCGCGGACCGCGGTGAGGGGCACCTGGTGGGCGCGGAAGGTGCCCTCCACCTGCACGCCGTCGACCTCGTGCGGACCGGTCCATCCCTTCGGGGTGCGCAGCACGATCATCGGCCAGGTCGGGGTGTCGGTGACCGTACCGCCGGGGCGGCGGGCGGCGTGCTGGATGCGTCGGATCGTCTGGTGGGCCGTGGTGAGGGCGGTGGCGAAGTCCCGGTGGACCTGGTGGACGTCGGAGCCTTCGACCCACAGGACCTCGTAACCGTGGCCGGCGAGGTAAGCGGTCACCTGGTCGCGGCTGCGGCGGCCGAGCACGGTGGGGTTCGCGATCTTGTACTGGTTGAGGTTCAGGATGGGCAGGACCGCGCCGTCCCGGGCCGGGTTGAGGAAGGTGATGCCCTTCCAACTGCCCTCCAGCGGGCCGGTCTCGGCCTCCCCGTCGCCGACGACGGCGGCGACCAGCAGGTCGGGGTGGTCGAACGCGGCCCCGAAGGCGTGCACCAGGGCGTAGCCGAGCTCGCCGCCCTCGTGGATCGACCCCGGCGTCGGCACGCTGACGTGGCTGGGGATCCCGCCCGGGGTGGAGAACTGCTCGACCAGCCTGGTCAGCCCGGCGGTGTCCGCGGACACCCGCGGGTAGATCTCGGAGTAGGTGCCTTCCAGGTAGGTGTTCGCGACCAGTGCCGGGCCGCCGTGCCCGGGGCCCGCCACGTACAGCACGTCCTGGCCGGTCAGGCCGACCAGCCGGTTGAGATGCGCGTACACCAGGTTCAGCGCCGGTGACGTCCCCCAGTGGCCGAGCAGCCGCGGCTTGATGTGTTCGGGGCGCAGCGGTTCCCGCAGCAGGGGGTTGGCCCGCAGGTAGATCTGCGCGACCGTCAGGTAGTTGGCAGCGTTCCAGTAGGCGATCAGCTGGTCCAGCGACGGTTCGTCCAGCTCCGGAACCGGACGGCCGAGGCCGTCGACGTCCACCGTGGCAGTCATGGTGCCAAGACTCTCACTCGTCCGGCCCACCACATACAGGTGTCCGATTTCGTGGTCGCCGGTGGGCCCGCTGGGCGTGGCCGGTGGTCTCGGTGGCCGTCGGGTTCGTGCCGTGGCTGGCCGGGCAGGTCCAGGGAGGTCCGGTCGAGCTGGGAAGGTTGGCCGTTGGAGGTCCGAAAGGCCCGCGGCCAGGTGCCTTCCGGCATTCGTCGCCGAGATGTGCCACGGGCAGGATGACGTTGCCCACATCCGTGGGGGACACGGGTCGGCTCCAGGAGCCTGCCGGTCCGGGATCCTTCGGGACGGCCCTGGATCCTTCGGGACAAGAACGGGAGACGATCGATGTCCGGTCAGGACCAGGTACTGACGTCAGCTCAGAGCGCGACCCCGGCCACCGCGGACCCGCTGCCCTCGTCGATCCCGTCGATCCCGCCGGTATCCGCCGCGGCCGGGCAGCCGTCCCGCCCCGGGGCCGGCCACCTGGACACGGTCGAGACCCACACGGCCACGTTGTTCTTCGTCGGAGACCGGGTCTACAAGATCAAGAAGCCGGTCAACCTCGGCTTCGTCGACTACCGCACCCGCCAGGCCCGGCTCGCCGCCTGCGAGGCCGAGGTGAGGCTCAACCGGCGCCTGGCCCCCGACGTGTACCTCGGCATCGGTGACATCCGTGACGCGGCTGGAACTCTGCACGACCACATGGTCGTGATGCGTCGGTTGCCCGACGAGCGACGGCTGTCGTCGCTGGTAATCTCCGGGGCCCGGGTGCAGCCGCAGCTGCGGGCGATCGCCCGCCGGCTGGCGGTGTTCCACGAGCAGTGCCAGACCTCGCCCGAGATCGCCCGAGCGGGCGGTCTCGCCGCACTGCAGGCGCTGTGGCTCGAAGGCATGATGGGCGTTGAGCCGTTCCGTGACCTGCTGGACGGCGAGGTCGTCGATGAGATCGGCCGGCTCGCCCTGCGCTACCTGGACGGCCGGGCGGCCCTGTTCGCCGAGCGGCAGCGGGCGGGCCGCGTCCGCGACGGCCACGGCGACCTGCTCGCCGAGGACGTCTTCTGCCTGGACGACGGCCCCCGCATCCTCGACTGCCTGGAGTTCGACCAGCGGTTGCGGGTCGGGGACGTGCTCGGCGACGTCGCCTTCCTCGCGATGGATCTCGAACGGCTCGGCCATCCCGAGGCGGCGCGGTACTTCCTGGACGCCTACCGGGAGTTTTCCGGCGAGACCCATCCGGCCTCCCTGGAGCATCTCTACATCGCCTACCGGGCCTTCGTCCGGGCCAAGGTCGCCGGCATCCGTGACCACCAGGGGGAGCCGGGCGCGGCCGACGCCGCCCGCGAGCTGGCCGCGATGGCCCTGCGTCACCTGCGCCGCGGCCGGGTCCGGCTGGTCCTGGTCGGCGGCCTTCCCGGAACCGGCAAGTCGACCCTGTCCCAGGGGCTGGCCGACGGTGCGGACGGCTGGGTGCGGATCGGATCTGACGCGGTGCGCAAGGGGCTGGCGGGGCTGGCCGCAGAGCAGCCCGCGGCCGACGCGTTCGGTGCGGGGCTGTACGGTCCGCAGCCGACCGAGGCGACGTACTCGGAGCTGATGCAACGCGCCCGGACGGCCCTGGAACGGGGGGAGAGCGTGGTGCTCGACGCCTCCTGGACCTCCGGCGCGCACCGGCAGCTCGCGGCCCGGATCGCCACCGAGACCGACGCCGATCTGGTGGAACTGTGCTGCGTGGCGCCGCGGGAGGTGGCGGCCGCACGGATCGCGCGCCGCGCCGCCCTCGGCGGCGACGCCTCCGACGCCTCGATCGCCGTCCACGCCGCGATGGCGGTCCGCAACGACCCGTGGCCGACTGCTCACGAGGTGCCCACGACCGGTCCGGTCGATGATGCGATGCGGGCTGTGCGGGCCCTCGTCGCCTGACCGGCCCGTCAATCACCCCCCGCCGGCACCACGACGATGGGTAATGATCATGGGTGGAGAATCTTCTCGGGAATCTGCCGCGGCGGCCGACGCACAACCGGGCGTGGTCGGCGGCCGGGCCTGGTCGACCCCGGGCCGGCGGGCGGCTCTGCTCGTCGGCCTGGCGGCTGGCGCCGTCGCGTGGTTCGTGGACCAGACCCGCATCAGTGCGGTGACCTGGGCCGTGGCCGCGGGGATCGCGCTGGTCCCGGCGGTCGGCAGCGTCGTCGCGGGGCTGCGTGAGCGCAAGGCCGGCGTTGACGTGATCGCCGTGCTGGCCCTGGTCGGGACCGTTGCCGTCGGCGAGTACCTGGCCGGCGCGGTGGTGGCGGTCATGCTGGCGACCGGTCGGCTGTTGGAGGCCGCGGCGGGCGAGCGCGCCGAGCGGGCCCTGCGCCAGCTCCAGGCTGCCGCGCCCCGCAGTGCCCGGCGTCGGGACGGCACCGAGCTGCACACGGTCGGGGTCGCGGAGATCGTCGTGGCCGACCTGCTGGTCGTCGGCGCGGGAGAGGTGGTCCCGGTCGACGGCCGGGTCGAGCGCGACACGGCCGTGGTCGACGAGTCGACCCTCACCGGGGAGCCGGTGTCCGTGACGAAGCGTGCGGGCGACGCCGCCCGGTCCGGGACCGTCAACGCGGGCGGCCCGTTCGAGCTGCGCGCGACCACGACGGCCGAGGACAGCGCGTATGCCGGCATCGTCCGGCTGGTCGAGTCCGCCCGCGCGGACTCGGCGGGCTCCGTCCGGATGGCGGACCGCTACGCCCTCGCCTTCGTCCCGGCGGCGATCCTGCTGGCGGCCCTCGCCTGGGCGCTGTCCGGGCAGGCGGACCGGGCGGTGGCCGTCCTGGTCGTGGCCACTCCATGCCCGCTGATTCTCGCCGTGCCCATCGCGATCGTCTCCGGGCTGTCCCGGGCCGCCCGGCGTGGGGTGATCATCAAGGGTGGTGGTGCCCTCGAGGCGCTGGGCCGGGCCGACACCGTGCTCTTCGACAAGACGGGCACCCTCACCGTGGGCCGCCCGACCGTCACGGACATCGTCACGGACTCGGCGGCGGGCAGCGCCGGGGGTCCGGCCCCTGCCGAGCTGGTCCGCCTGGCCGCCTCCCTGGACCAGGTCTCGCCGCACGTGCTGGCCGCGGCGCTGGTCCGCGAGGCGCGGGAGCGAGATCTGTCGCTCACCATGCCGGCGGACGTCGTCGAGGAGCCCGGCACCGGGATCCGCGGCAGGGTGGCCGGCCACCTGGTCGCGGTCGGCACCGCCGCCTGGGCCGGGGCCGCTGCTGGGGGCGCGCACGGTCCGCCGGCGGTGCGCGTTCGACGGATCGACGGCGGTGTTCGTCGGCGTCGACGGGCGGCTCGCGGGTGCGCTGCTGCTGGACGACCCGCCCCGCCCGGACGCGCCACGGATGATCAACCGGTTGCGCGGCGCCGGGGTGCGCCGGATCGTCATGGTCACGGGTGACCGGGCCGAGGTCGCCGAGTCGGTCGGGGCCGGGCTCGGTGTCGACGAGGTGATCGCCGAATGCACACCGGCCGACAAGCTCGCCGCGGTCCGGGCCGAGGGCCGCATCGCGAGCACCGTCATGGTCGGGGACGGTGTCAACGACGCGCCGGCCCTCGCCGCGGCGACGGTCGGGGTGGCGATGGCCGCGCGCGGAACCACGGCGTCCTCAGAGGCCGCGGACGTCGTCCTGACCGTCGACCGACTGGACCGGCTGGCCGAGGCGATGGCGATCGCCACGCGCTCGCGGGTCATCGCCCGCCAGAGCGTCCTGCTGGGGATGGGCCTGTCGCTGGCCGCCATGATCGTAGCGGCGTTCGGCGCCCTGGCCCCGGCGCCGGGGGCGCTGCTGCAGGAGAGCATCGACGTCGCCGCCATCGGCAACGCGCTGCGCGCGCTGCGGCCGGGCCGGGACCGGCCGGTGGCCCTGCACGGCGAGCAGGCGGCGATGTCCGAGCGGTTCGCCACCGAACACCACCATCTGCGCCCCGGGCCGGACCTGCTGCGGGCCGCCGCGGCGGTGGATGACGACGCCGAACCGGCCGAGATCCTGCGCCGGGCCGGTGCGGTCTACCGGTTCTGCGCCGACGAGCTGCTGCCGCACGAGGACGCCGAGGACAACCTGCTCTACCCGGTGCTGACGGACCTGCTCGGGGGCAGCGAGTCGACCGCCCTGATGAGCCGGGCGCACCTGGAGATCCACCATCTCGTCCGCCGGCTTGGCCGGCTGCTTGATGAGCTCGGACCGGCCGACCTCGACCGGGACGACGTCCGTGACCTGCGCCAGCTGCTCTACGGACTGTACGCGGTCCTCCGCCTACACTTCGCGCAGGAGGAGGAGAGGACTACTTCTCGCTGGCGGACGTCCCGCCGCTCCCGCCGGCGGGCCAGGGAGTGCCGGCCTGACCGGACGGGACCTTTGGCGTGCCCGGAAAGGTCCTCATTACCGCCGGTGCGTGCCCCGGGAGGGATGCTGGCACCGGCCGTGACTCCGGATCATTCAGTCAGTCTCCGGAGCACGTCGACCAGGGCGCGGCGAGCATCCCGTCCGCCGCGTCCCGGAGACCGCCAGGATGACCGGCACAGGAGGAGACGGCAATGGTCATGGACACGCGGACGCGAGCGATCGTCTGGTTCGACGAGCTGGGCGCGGCGGACACCGCGATCGCCGGCGGGAAGGGCGCGAACCTGGGGGAACTGACCGCGGCGGGATTCCCCGTGCCGCCCGGGTTCGTCATCCCGGCGGCGGCCTACCTGGACGAGATGGAACGGTCCGGGGCTCGGGCCGAGCTTGCCCGGGACCTCGCCGGCGCCGACCCCGCTGATGGCGGCGCGCTGGCCGCGCGCTCCCGCCGCCTGCGCGACCTCGTCGGCAGCGTCACTATCGGCCCCGACCTGCGTGCGCAGGTCGTGGACGCCTACCGCCGGCTCGGCGGCGGTTTCGTGGCTGTCCGCTCGTCGGCGACGAGCGAGGACACCGCGGGCACCTCCTTCGCGGGGATGAACGCGACGTTCACCAACATCCGCGGTGAGGACGAGCTGGTCGACGCGGTCCGCCGCTGCTGGGCGTCGCTGTTCGGCGAGCGGGTCATGACCTACCGGAACAGTCGGGGGGTCCGGGACGAACCCGCGATCGCCGTCGTCGTCCAGCGCATGATCAACGCCGATCGCTCCGCGGTGGCGTTCAGCGCCGACCCGGTAACCGGGGACACCGGCCGGATCGTGATCGAGGCGGCGTTCGGGCTCGGCGAGGTCGTCGTCGGGGGGCAGATCGTGCCGGACACGTACGTGGTGGACAAGGCCGGGCCGCGGATCGCCGAGGTGCGGATCGGCGTGCAGAACCATCAGATCGTCCGCGGCCCCGACGGCGCCGACCAGCGGCTCGTCCTCGAGCCCGGCAAGGGCGGCGCGCGGGTGCTGGGCGACGACGAGATCCTCGCCCTCGCCGCTCTGGTCGACCGGGTGCAGGAGCACTACGGCGAGCCCCAGGACACCGAGTGGGCGATCGAGGGTGGCCGCAGCTACCTCGTTCAGTCCCGGCCGATCACCACGCTGCGCGGCGCGGACCGGACCGAGCCCGGCGCCCCCGGACGGTCCGCGGCCGGGCAGTCCGCGGACAGCGCCGCGGGGCCGCTGGTCAGCGGCCTCGGTGCCGCGCCAGGGACGGCCGGTGGGCTCGTCCGGGTGCTGGTGTCTCCGGACGAGGGCGGCACGCTGCGCGACGGTGAGATCCTCGTCGCCTCCATGACCTCCCCGGACTGGGTCCCGACGATCCGGCGGGCCGCAGCGGTGGTCACCGACAGCGGCGGCGTGACCTGTCACGCGGCCATCGTCAGCCGGGAGCTGGGCGTCCCCTGCGTGGTGGGCACCCGCAACGCGACCAGCGTGCTGCGCACCGGCCAGCCGGTGACGGTCGACGGCGGCCGCGGGGCGGCCTCGCGCCAAGCGAGCCACGCCGGCCGGGCACGGCGGTGGCCACCACCCGGGAGCTTGTCGCACCGGCCGCGGCCGAGCCGCCGGTCACGGCGACCAGGCTGTACGTCAACCTGGCCATCGCCGAGCGGGCCGAGCAGGTCGTGGCCCTGCCCGTCGACGGCGTCGGCCTGCTGCGCGCCGAGTTCCTCCTGACCGAGGCGCTCGGCGGAACGCACCCGAAGCGGCTGCTCGCCGACGGCGGCCGAGCCGAGTTCGTGGCCCGGATGACCAGCGGCCTCACCCGGATCGTGCGCGCCTTCTCGCCGCGCCCGGTCATCTACCGGGCCACCGACTTCCGGACGAACGAGTTCCGCGGGCTGCGCGGCGGTGCGGCGTTCGAGCCCGCCGAGGCGAACCCCATGATCGGCTACCGCGGCTGCTACCGCTACGTCCGGGAGCCGGAACTGTTCGCCCTGGAACTGGAGGTGCTCGCGGAGGTCCGCCAGAGCACCCCCAACCTGCACCTGATGATCCCGTTCGTGCGCACGCGCTGGGAGCTGGAGGCCGTCGACACGAGCCCGCTCGGCGGCGACCGCCAGCTGCATCGCTGGGTGATGGCCGAGGTGCCCTGGGTAGCCTACTGGATCCCGGCCTACGCGGCGATGGGCATCGACGGGGTCTCGATCGGCTCCAACGACCTCACGCAGCTCGTGCTGGGCGTGGACCGGGACTCCGAGACCTGCGCGGAGCTGTTCGACGAGTCCGACCCCGCCGTGCTCGACACCATCACGCGCATCATCGACGCGTGCGCCGCGGTCGGGATCACCTCGTCGTTGTGCGGGCAGGCGCCGTCGAACCACCCCGAGTTCGCCGAGCACCTCGTCCGGGCCGGAATCACCTCGATCTCGGTGAACCCGGACGCGGTGGAGCCGGCGCGCCACGTGCTCGCGGCGGCCGAACGTCAACTGCTGCTCGAGGCGGCGCGCCGCGACCTCGCGCGACGCTGAGGGAACCGTGGCCGGCCGCTCAGGAGGCCGGCCCCGTGGCCGGCCCCCCCGGCCGGGGTGGGTCAGCCGCGCTGCACCTCGACCTTGCGGGTCGCGGCCTTGGCCTGCCGGTCGTCGACCGGCACCCTGATCTCGAGGATGCCGTCCTTGTAAGTCGCGACGACCTGGTCGTCCTTCGTGCCCGCCGGCAGCGGCAGGCTTCGGGAGAACGATCCGTACCGGAACTCCGACCGGTAGCCGCCGTCCGTCTTCTCGGTCTTCTCCTCGTGCCGCTCTGCCCGCACCGACAGGACGCCTTCGGCGACGGTGATCTCGACGTCGCGGGCCGGGTCGATACCGGGCATCTCCGCCCGGACGACGTGCGTTCCCGCCTCGGTCGTCTCCTCCACGCGAATCAAGTCGTCCCGCAGCCCGACGAGCCGCTGGGCCAGTACTCTGCCCTCCTCGGACCACGGCCAGCCGAGTCCGGGAAATGTTGCCTGATGCCGGTCACGATGGGCGATACCCGTCATGGAAACCATCCTCCTTGCGTCGGTCGCTCGCTTTCCATGGTGCCGCCGCCGCGTCCCTTCAGGTGCCCCCAGGGAGCCTTTCCCGGTAACGTTTCGTCGCTTTGCGTGACATCAATGTGGTGTTGGTGTG
>NZ_CADCWT010000187.1 GCF_902806485.1 Candidatus Frankia alpina
ATTTACGATCCCGGCGATCTGATTCGAATCAGCCATGGCGGGTTTCGGAAAAACTCCATGGCCACCCCGAGCGAGGGCATCCCGTCGTGCTCGCCTTCTACCCCGACGACCGCACAGCCGGTCGGCACTCGGCAGATGTGCTCCTACTCGGCGGGCCTGGAAGTCTTCGCGGACCTCGGCGTCCTCGTGTAGGGCATCAGCCCGCAGGATCTGGACCGCCACGAGGAGTTCGCCCGCCAACACAGCCTGGGCTTTCCCCTGCTCGGGGTCACCTACTCCGACGTCGACACCATCGCCGAACAGGTCAGAAAACTCTGACGAGCCGGGCCGGCGCAGGCCGGTCCCGTTCGCTTTCCGGCCGCAGGCGACGTTACGTTTGGGCGACACGCCGCCGGCTCGAGCCGTCCGGCGCCCCGCGGCGAACCTGACAATGCGCCGCCCGACGGAAGGTTGTCCACCATGGGTCTGCCCCTCAAGGCACGTGACGTCCGCGGCCGCGTTGCAGCGGGAACGTTCATCCTGTGCTCAGGTCTGGACAAGTGGAAGGCCGACCGTGCCACCGCCGAGGGGGTGCACGGCTTGGCCTCGAACACCTATCCGTTCCTGGCGAAACTCGACCCGGTGACCTTCACGAAGGCGCTCGCCGGCGCCGAGCTCGCTCTCGGCGCGGCGCTCGTCGTCCCGGTCGTGCCGACCGGGCTCGCCGGGCTCGGCCTGTCCGCCTTCTCCGGTGGGCTGCTCGGACTCTACACCCGCACGGACGGCATGCGCCGGGAGGGCACTGTCTGGCCGACGCAGCAGGGGCTGCCCATCGCGAAGGACGTGTGGCTGCTCGGCATCGGGCTGGGCTTCGTCATCCAGGGGCTCGGCGCCCGCCGCAGCCGGACCGCCGACTAGCCCCGGCCAGCCCAGGGACATCCGCCGCCGACCAACCCACCCCGCCGTCGACCAGCTCCAGTCAGCCGGTCGCCCAGGGCCGCTCGGGCGCAGGGATTCGCCGGGCGGTGGTGGCCACGGTGCCGAACCGGTCCGCGCCGGCCTGCCAGTCGGCGCGGGCGGCATCGATCTCGGCCCGAGACCGGGCGACGAAGTTCCACCACATGACCAGTTGCTCACCCAACGGCTCCCCGCCGAGCAACAGCACCCGGGCACTCTCGTCGGCGCGCAGCGGCAGCTCGTCGTGCCCGGCGCCCAGGTAGCCCAGCCGGCCGGGGCGCAGGACCTGCGCGCCGACCTCCACCGACCCGGCCAGGACGACCAGCCCGTGTTCGAAGTCGCGCCGCAACGGCAGGACGGTGCCACCGGAGCGCAGCGCGAGATCGACGCCGACCAGCGGAGAGTCGGTGCGCGCCGGGGAGACGTTGCCGCCGAAATCGCCAAGCAGCACCGTCGCTTCGGCCGCCCCGAACCGGGCGACGGGCAGGTCGGCGTGGTGAGCGAAGGCGGGTGGACCGTGCCGGGTGTGCTCGGGCTGCGCCACCCACAACTGCACGCCGTGCAGCTCACCCCGGTAGTTCTCGGATTCCTCCGCATGGGCGATCCCGTGCCCGGCGCTCATCAGGTTGAGCTCGCCCGGTCGTAGGACCTGTTCCGAACCGAGGCTGTCCCGGTGCATCTGGCGGCCACGCAGCAGCCAGGTGACGGTGGCCAGCCCGATGTGCGGATGAGGCCCGACTGCGACCGGGCTCGACGGTGAGATCGCCACCGGGCCCAGATGGTCGACGAAGCACCAGGCGCCGATGGTCCGTCGGCTCCGGCGGGGCAGGACTCGCCGCACCAGGATTCCGCTGACGTCGGCGGTCCGCCCGTCGACGACCTCCAGCTCCGGCCCAACCGGCCGAGGCTCGATCCCCCTGCCCCGGGCGGGGGCACCGGCGGGTCCGCGGACGCGGGAGCGACGTCGATGGGCGAGACGGGTCCACTCATTCATCAACGGTACGCCGCTTCGTTGCACAGGCAACGGAAAGCGGACCTACCCGTCCCCGTCCCGGTGGACGGTCTCCGGGAGAAAGGCCGGCAGGCAGACCGAGATGTAGTCCGCGCCGTCCGCGCCGCGCGTGCTGTAACGGACCCACTCGCCAGCAGCGGTGTGCACGGCCTGACCAGCCGCAACCTCGATGATCCCGTCGACGTGCTCCACCGTCACCGCGCCGCGCAGGACGACCGTATATTCGTCGAACTCGGGCCGCTGGCCTGGCTCAGTCCAGCCGCCCGGACTCGACATGTGCGCGATGCTCAGGCTCCGGGTGCCGGTGTTCACCCCGCCCACGTACTCTCGAATGATCTTGGGAAGATTCCCGGCGGCCTCGACGACGGTCGGCTTCTCGATGAAGGTCGGCATAGGTTGCATCATCGTGCCTGGCTGCCGGCCGGGACGCAGGAAGCGCCGGACGACGGTACGATCGGTCGCGCTCCCCCGATGCCGGCGGGATGCGGGAGGGGTGTCGTGACAACCGAGCCGGTCTTTCACCTCCAGGCCCGTATGCAGGCCGAGATGATTCCGACACGGTGCGGCGCCACGGATCTCGCGGCGGACGGTGCACCGTTCAGCGGCATCGAGGCCATCGAGTCGTTGCTCGCCGGGCTGACGTTTCATCACTTCGCCATCGTGGTCGCCGACTTGGATCTCGCCCGCGAGCTCTACACCGTCTCGCTCGGCATCGAATCCTGGCACACGCGGGCGCTGTCCGGGCCCGCCGTGCGCCGCGGCCGACCCGTCGCACTCGATGGCGCCAGGGTCGCGGCCGGCCGACTCGGCTCCAGCCAGGTCGAGCTGGTCGAACCCGGCCGCCAACCGTGGACGGCGCGGGAGATCCTCGACAGGCGCGGCGAGGGCGTCTTCGCCATTGGTTACCTGGTCGACGACGTCGCGGCCCAGCTACACGCCTCGGTCGCCGCCGGAGCACGGGTCGAGCAGGTCCGACCGAATACGCAGCATCCGGTCGGGGCCTACCTGGACGGCGGCACGGGCCTGCTGGTCGACCTGGTCCAAAGCGGTTCATCCTGGTCCGGCTGACGGCCGGCACGATCCTCGTTGGCTTGTGCCGACGCCCCGATGAATGTCATCATCAGTCCAGAGGCCGCCCGGCACCCCCCGAGCCGGGCGGCCTCACCTGTGCCGCCGACGCGCCGCCGGGCAGGAATCTCTCCGGGTACGGATCATTTCGCAGGTCCGTGCCGCCGGTGGTTCCGCGAAAGTCGGCCCAGCGATCGGCAGGCCGGCCCTGCCGCGTTCCCGACCGGATTTTACGTCGCCTGGAAATAACCGCCGGCCGGCCAAAACACCGTCGGTAGGTGGAAAGACGCCACCGACGGATACAGATCGCCACCCGGCGGCGCGGCACCCCGCGCGCGGTCAGGTGGTCAGGTCGTCAGGTGGTCAGGTGGTCAGGTGGTCAGGTGGTCAGGTGGTCAGGTGGTCAGGTGGTCAGGTGGTCAGGACGACGATCGTGAGGATGAGCCCGATCACGGTCGTCGCGAGCGCGACGAACGTCGCAATCCGCCCGCGCCCGCTGCCCTTTCGCCAGGCCAGGGCGCCGCAGCCGATCGCGATCAGCCCGGCGAGCGGGAAGAACAGGCCGAGCGCGGCGAAGGTGAAAGCGATGATCCACAGCGCCCGAGCGCCGGGCAGCTCCTCGTCCGGCGCCGCCGGCACGCCGTATTCCAGCTGGGCCAGGCCGTTATCCGGGTACGGCACATCCGGGGTGCCGGCAGGCCCGGACGGAAGGGTCCCCAGCTGTTCCGGCACCGCCGACGCCGGCGTGGAGTGCCCTTGACCATCCTCGACCTGCGCTGAAGTCCGCCCACCAGACGCCGTACTCGGCACGCCGGCGGGCGTTTCGGTGGGACGCGGGCCGGAATCGGCGTTGGTCGCGGGGGTCGGCTTGGTCATCACAGACTCCTCGTTTACGAACTAGCCGGGTTTCTCGACGGATCTGCGGTCGGAGACCGGCCCGTGGTCACCGAGCCTGACGCAGATTCCCGCCGGTGTCCCGGATCCTCGCGAAAGGCGCGCCGCGCGGAGGTGTCGGCCACCCGAAGGCGCCACCGACCGTGATATAGGTCACCACCGCCCACGGTCATCTCGATAACCCGGCTATCGGCCCCGCTCGGCCAGATTCTCCTCGACGAAACGCTCCATCCCCGCGACGAAGGCACGTGCGTCCTCGGCCGGCCAGGCGTCGAGCCTGCGCTGGAACGCGCCCGCCAACCGGCCGCGCAACCGCTCGATGGCGGCGTGCCCCTCGTCGGTGACGGTGAGCCGGGTGGCGCGGGCATCGTCCGGATCGGCCGAGCGACGCAGCAGTCCGAGTGCCTCGAGCCGGTCGCTGTGCCGGCTCACCACCGACCGGTCGATGCCGATCTCCGCGCTGAGCTTGCGCGCGGTCATGGGACCCGCCCGAGCCAGGCCGTTGAGCACGGGGTAGGTCGCCTCGTCCAGGTTCACGTCGCCCGCGGCCAGCAGGTCCCCGAACAGCCTCATCCGGGTCGGCCGCGCGAGCAGGAGCCCGAGCGCCGCGGCGAGCCTCGCGCCGTCGTCTGATCGCACCGCACAGACCCTACTCTGCGTGCATGATGCACGAGCTGACCGGCATGCGGCGAACTCCGGCCAACCGGTCGCGACCGGGATGTATCGACCGGAACACAACGGGATCTTTGGGGCAGGTGCCCCGGTTGGGGTGCCCGAGCGGCACTTCGGCAGACTGGGGCACAGGCGCCGCGGCGGACCATCGGGGAGCACGGCGGATGGCCACCACACCTCGCGGATCCGGAGACGACACGTGACGGGCATGCTTACAACCCAGCCGATCAGCCCGATCGAGCGGATCGACGCCGATCACCGGCGTGTCCTGGTGGAACTCGGCCCGCGCAGCTACGCCGTTGACATCGGCGCCGGCGTCCGCCAGACCCTGCCCGACGTCGTGGCCCGCGTCGGTGCAAGGCGGGCCGTCATCGTTTCCGCCCGTCCCCTCGACGCCGTGCCCGACCCGGGCGTGCCGGCGCTGCGGCTACCCGCCCGCGACGGCGAGGCGGACAAGACCCTGACGAACGTCGAGGCGCTGTGCAGCCGGTTCGCGGACTTCAGGCTGACCCGCTCGGACGTCGTCATCTCCTGCGGCGACGGGACGACCACCGATGTCGTGGGGCTCGCCGCCGCGCTATACCACCGCGGCGTCGCCGTCGTCCACCTGCCGACCTCGCTGCTCGCCCAGGTCGACGCGAGCGTCGGCGGGAAGACCGCGGTGAACCTGCCCGCCGGCAAGAACCTCGTCGGCGCCTACTGGCAACCCAGCGCCGTCCT
The DNA here is from genome assembly GCF_902806485.1 of Candidatus Frankia alpina. Classification (GTDB taxonomy): domain Bacteria; phylum Actinomycetota; class Actinomycetes; order Frankiales; family Frankiaceae; genus Frankia; species Frankia alpina. The sequence goes on from NZ_CADCWT010000187.1 coordinate 5,303, forward strand.
CTGCGACACCGACTACCTGGCCACCCTGCCCCGCCGAGAGTGGATCAACGGCTACGGCGAGATCGCGCAGGCCCACTTCATCGGGGCACCCGGGCTGCTCGGCCGGCCGGTCGCCGAGCAGATCGCGGCGAGTGTGGCGCTGAAGGCCGGAATCGTCGCCCGCGACGAGCGCGACTCGCACCTACGCCACATCCTCAACTACGGGCACACCCTGGGGCACGCTCTGGAACGCACCACCGACTACGCGCTACGCCACGGCGAGGGTGTCGCCGTCGGCACCGTGTTCGCCGGCCGGCTCGCCGGGGCGCTCGGCCGGATCGGGCCCGAACGGGTCCGCGAACACCTCGACGTCGTACAGGGCTACGGTCTGCCCGGCGCCCTGCCCACCGGGGTGAAGCCCGCCGAGCTCATCGCCGTGATGCGGCTGGACAAGAAGTCGACGAACACCGGGCTGACCTTCGTCCTCGACGGCCCGGCGGGGCCGGAGCTCGTGCCCGACGTCGACGAGGACCTGGTGCTGGCAACGCTCGCCGCGATGCCCCCCGAGGACGCGGCGTGACGTCGGCAGTCCCATCGTCGCCGGCCCCAGCCCAGCCCACGCGGCCGATTGGCGGCGCCACCCGGCTGTACGCCGTCATCGGCGACCCGGTCGCGCAGGTGCAGGCGCCGTCCCTGCTCAACCCGCTGTTCACCCGGCTCGCGGTCGACGCCGTCCTCGTCCCGGTGCACGCCCGACCGACGGACTTCGCCACCGTCCTGCGCGGGCTCGCGGCCATCGAGAACCTCGACGGCGTCCTCGTCACGATCCCGCACAAGGTCGCCGCCTGCGCCCTGGCCACCGAGCGCAGCCCCGCCGCGCGGATCAGCGGCAGCGCCAACGTGCTGCGCCGGCTGCCCGGCGGTGGCTGGCTGGCTGGCTGACTGACAACTTCGACGGGACCGGCTTCGTCCACGGACTGACCGCCGCAGGCCATCCGGTGCGCGGCGCGCGGGTCGCGCTGATGGGGGCCGGCGGGGCCGGCAGCGCGATCGCGGTCGCACTGCTCGACGCCGGCTGCGGACCGCTGTCGATCTACGACCCGGACCGGGGGAAGTGCGCGGGCCTGCTCGCCCGGCTGGACGAGCACCGGCCGGGCCGGGCCGTCGCCACACCCGAGCCGGCGCTGAGCGACGCGGACCTGGCGGTGAACGCCACCCCGCTCGGCCTGCGCCCCGGCGACCCGCTGCCCTTCCGGCCCGACTCGCTGCCGGCGGGCTGCGTCGTCGCCGACATCATCATGAAGCCGCCGCGGACCCGGCTGCTGGACGCGGCCAGCGCACTCGGGCTGCCGGCCCATCCGGGCATCCACATGCTCACCCACCAGCTCGACCTGTACCGGTCGTTCTTCCAACTCAGCTCGGCGGCCAACGCCTGACGGGCTCCGGGAGGCTCCTCATGCACACCCTCGCCTCGCCGATGACGCCAGGCGTCCTGGGCATCGACGTCGGCGGGACCAAGGTCGCCCTGCGCATCGAACCGGCCGACACCACCGCACCCATCCACGCCGACGCTCCGACCGGCAACGGCACGTCCGCCGGTGCCGCAACGCCGGTCGAGGCGACGTTCCGCTGGGCGTCGTCGGCGAGCGCCGGCCGCGACCTCGGCGATCTTGCCACGCACGTCGCCGGCCTGCGGGCGAGGTGGACCGGGCCGGTGACCGCGGTCGGGGTCGCGATGCCCGCGACCGTCGATCCGGCCGGTCGGGTGACGACCTGGCCGGGCCGGCCGAGCTGGACGGGACTGGCGCTGGCCGACGCGCTGCGTGGCCTCGTACCGGAGGCGGTCGTCGCCTGTGCGGACGACGGCGACCTCGCCGCCCTCGCCGAGGCGGACGCGGCCGCCTGCCCGGACCTGGTGTACCTCGGCCTCGGCACGGGCGTCGGCGGCGGGATCGTGCTGGACGGGCGGCCCTGCCCACGACCCGGCCGCGGCTCGGCCGAGATCGGACATCTGGTGATCTCCGCGGAGGGCCCGCCGTGCACCTGCGGACGGCAGGGCTGCGTACAGGCCACGGCCAGCGGCCCTGCCACCCTGCGCCGGGCGGCACGCTACCGCGCCGGCGAGAGCGGCGAGAGCGGCGAAGAAGTGACCTTCGCCGAGCTACGCGCGGCCTGGCTCGCGGGGACCGGCTGGGCGGTGCGGGAGAGCGCGCAGGCGGTCGCCGTCGCCGTGGTCGGGCTGACCGAGCTGCTCCATCCGGCGTTGGCGGTGGTCGGGGGCGGATTCGCGGATGGCCTGCCCGGATTCGCGCAGGCCGTCGACGAACGGGCCCGCGAGCTCGGTCGCCCAGGCCATCCGCCCGCGCCGGTGCGAGCCGCGGTGCTCGGCGGTCTGTCGTCCCTGTCCGGCGCGATCCTGCTGGCGCGTCAGGCGTCCTGACGGCGGGTCAGTCGCGCGCGAGCAGAACTCTCGGCCCGGTGGGCCGCGGTCGCCGACGTCGGCGATGCGGCCTGCAGGTCACCTCGGGCGATGGGGAGGTCGACCGGCGGCGCGGCGCAGCCGCAGGCCGTCGGCGCCGGCTGAGGGCCGGCGCCGCCGAGCAGCACCAACAGCTCCGCGGGACGGTGCAGCACGGCGTCCGGGCGGGCCTTGAGCAGCTCGACGCCGTCCGTCTCGCCCCACAGTGCGGCGACCGCCATGACCCCGGCGGCACGAGCGCTCTCGATGTCCGCGACCGCGTCGCCGAGCATCATCGCCTCGGCCGGCCCCGTTCCCAGCAGGTCGAGCGCGCGCAGCACGATGTCCGGGGCGGGCTTCGGCCGCGGGATCTCGTCGGAGCCGATGACGTGGTCGAACAACGACAGCACACCGAGCTCGCCGAGCAGGTGGCGGGCCCGCGGGCCGGCCTTGCCGGTGGCGACCGCGAGCCCGTGGCCCCGAACGCGCAGCCGGCGCAGCATCTCCTCCACGCCGTCGAAGAGAACCACCTCATGGGCGAGGCGGTAGCTCTCCCGCACGAACGGCTCCTCCATCGCCAGCGGCAGGTTCATGATCCGCATGATGTCGGGGAAGTAGCGGCCAAGGTGGCGGTTGTACTCCTCGAACGGCGGCTCACCGGGACCGACGACCTCCGCGTAGGCGATCGTGAACGCCTGCCGCACCACGCCGAAACTGTCGACGAGCACGCCATCGAGATCGAAGATCACTGTCTGCCGATATGTGCCGCCGGCCATCGGCCGACCCCTCGGTTCCGTTCCCACAGGCCCCCCCGGGCTCGACGAATAGATCAACGGTGCTTTGTCCGCGACGTCATCAACCGGCGCGGACGAGCTGCGGCGCGGACCTGCGCGAGCGCGCCGATTCGTAGAGGCGCTCGATGGCCGCGATCATCGGCCGGACCTCGGCGATCGCCCGCCCCCGCGAGGCCGGGTCGGCCAGCATCGCCGGCAGCTCGTCGAGCTGGCGGCGGTACTCGGTCCCGATCGGCTCGTCCGGCAGTGGCACCGCCGTGGTCTGCCCGGTCCGGGTCACCGACAGCGACGAGCGATCCTGCCGGTTCGGCCCGAAGCCGAAGGTGCAGCGCAGCGAGGCGGTTCCGGCGGCCCCCTCGACGTTGATCGCGGTGAGGTCGCGGGCCTCGTGCGAGGCCCAGCTCGCCCGCAGGGACACCGAGGTCCCGTCCCCGGTCACCAGGGAAGCCGCGCGCCGTGTCCTCCACGTCCCCGCCCCCGGTGGGAGCTTCCTGCTCGCCATGGCGCCAGGACGCCGCCCACGCGCCGTCGCTGACGAAGTCGTCGGACGTCGTCCCGACCACCTGCTGAAACTCGACGCTGCCGAGCAGGGGGATGAGCGTGTCCAGCAGGTGCCAGCCGAGGTCGACCAGCGCGCCACCTCCGGACTGCTCCCGGCGGGTGAAGCAGCCGCCGGCGTCGGGGATGCCGCGGGCACGAATCCAGGCCAGGTCGACGTGGCGGATCGCGCCGAGCCCCGCCGCGACCCCGTAGAGCCGGCTGACGTCGGCTCGGTAACGCGCAGCGCTGCCGGCCAGCAGGGTGACGTCGCCGGCCCGTTCGGCCGCGGCCAGCCGGTCCGCCTCCGCGGAGCTCAGGCAGACCGGCTTCTCCAGGAAGACCGGGATGCCGGCGGTCAGCAGCAGCTCGGCGATATCGGCGTGCCGGTGGTTGGGCACCGCCACGACGGCAAGGTCGAACCGGTCCGAGCCGAGCTCGGCGATATCGGCCAGCACCTCCAGGTCCGGGTGCTCGACGGCGTGCTCGGCGGCCACCGTGGCGCGGACGGCGGGATCGGGATCGACCGCCGCGGTCACCACGAACCGGGGGTGCTCGCGCAGCCGCGGCAGCCAGATGGACCGGCCGGCCCAGCCCAGTCCGACGACGGCGACCCGCACCGGCACCGCCGGTGTCACTGCGCCGCCAGGGTGTCGGCCACGACCGCCGCAACCTCGTGCATCTGCTCCTCGGTGCCCAGCAGTGTCCGGTGTTGTAGCCAGACGCCGTCGGCGCTCAGCGCCTCGGTGTTGGGGCACCGCTTCGCGATGTCGTCCACGGACTCGTCCGGGACGCCGGTCTCCCAGAACCCATTGAGCCATTCCCGGC
>NZ_CADCWT010000188.1 GCF_902806485.1 Candidatus Frankia alpina
ATCCGTCACCAGATCGCTTGAAACCACAACTCAACGACACCTAACAAAGCCCTACTAGTCGTCCGAATCCGGTGCATTTAGCCAACCGTGAACACCTCCCAGCCCCCTGCCTTGATCCGGGCGGGGTCGCTCGTCGAGGGCAGCTCCAGCGCCCCCGGCGCGTCGATGCCGTCGTCCCAGCGCCAGTCGCCGTCCACCCAGGTCAGCACGTCCGCCGCCTTGTCGAACCTGGTGCCGGCGCTCGTGCCGCCCTCGCGCAGGATCAGCAGCGCCACGGTCACCCGGTCGACGTCCGAGTTGACGATCTTGTATCCGAGCGGGGTCGAGGAGAACCAGTTACCCGCCGTCGGTGGCTGGCGGGCGTAGTCGGCCTGAAGCTGCCGAGGGGGACGCCGTTGGGGCGGGACCGCGGCGGCGTCAGCGGGCCGCCCGGGCTCGTCGCCGTCGCGTTCGGCTGCGGGCTCGGGATGCCGAACCGGGTGGGGGCCGACGTGGGCGAGGGCGCCGGCCCGGCGCCTGCGCGTTTCGATGGGCGGCGGACCCGGGGCCTCAGAACAGCCGGGTGATGATCCTGGCGTCGGACTGGCCGTCGTCCCACCGGGGGACGCCCGGCCCGGAGATGGCCGACCGGACCCTGCCCGAACCGGGGCAGGACCGCCGCTGGGAGATGGCGGAGGTCGTGGCTGCCGCGGGCGTCGCCATCGGCCCGTCGGCGCGCAGGCCGGAAGACACCAGGGCGGCCCGCGGCGCGGCGGGGGGCGCAGCCTTGTCCGGCGGTGGCTCGGATGGCAGTGGCGCGGACGGCGAGGCGGGTCCGTCGGAACGCCCCTGGTGCGGGTGTCCCGCGGCGACCTGGGCGGGATCCGCCGGGTTCGCTGTGCCGGTGGACGCCGGGGTGCGATCGCCGTCGAGGGAGGTCGTCACCGTGGCCTCGCCATCGCCGTCGCCGTCGGCAACGGGCGGCACCGGCAGGTCGAACCAGAGGTACTTCCCCGACTCCGCGGTGACCGTTCCCCAGCTGCCGGCGAGGGCGTCGAGGACGAGCAGTCCGCGGCCGCCCTCGGCGTCGGGCGCGGCAGCGCGCCGCTGCGGCAGGACGGTCGAGGTGTCCGAGACGGAGGCGTGGATCAGCCCGGGGCGCATCTCGATGAGCAGCCACAGCGGCGGCTGGCCGTACTTGACGGCATTGGTCACGAGTTCGCTGACAAGCAGCTCGGCGGTGCCGCGGATGTCCTCGGGGAGCTGCACCATCCGCATGCCCTCCCGCAGGACCCGGCGGGCCTGGGGAACGGCCGAAGGGAGATAGGGAAGCTCGGCGAGTATGTGGGTCGCGGGTGGGCATCGAGAGGTCGCCTGCCGAACCACGGCCATGGGAACCGAAGACGCGCTCATCTACCACCAAGCCTGAACAACGAGGACATCGCTCATCGTGTACCCGCTCAGGGCGGATTGAAGCCTTGGAATTCCGATCGCACTCCTTGGAGCGATGCCCACTCGTCATCCGATCATGCCGCAGTCGCAGGACCTGCGGTTATGGCCGGGCGGTCGGCTCCGGTGCCGGTTGGGCGTGACGGTCGCCGCCACCAGGTGGGGATCGGTCAGCCGGGTACCCGCGCAACCAGGATCGCGACGTCGTCGCGCAGGTTGCCACCGGCGAAGCGCTCGGCCACGGCGAGTACCCGGTCAGCGATACCCTGCGCTGACAGTCCCGCGCACCCGGCGACCGCCGCCAGCAGCCGTTCCTCGCCGAGCAGGTCGCGGCCGTCGCGGGCCTCGATCACCCCGTCGGTGTAGAAGATCAGCGACTCGCCGGCGCAGAGGGTGACGTCGATGCCGGGGAAGGAGACCTCGTCGTCGTCGAGGACGCCGAGCAGGGTGCCCGGCCGGCCGACGAACGAGGCGTGGCCGTCCGCGTGCAGCACCACCGGCTGGGGGTGCCCGGCGAGGAACAGCCGCAGGCGGATCCCGGCGGGCTGCGCACCGTCGGCCACCGGGGCCGGGCCGGGCGCACTGGCCGGGCCCGTGATCGACGCCGCGGCCAGGGTGCAGAAGCGGCCCTGGCCGTTGGGATGGGCGGAGGCGGCGTCGCGCAGCGTCCGGTTCAGTTCGAGCAGAACCTCGCCGAGGTCGGTGCCGCGGCCGGTGAGCAGCCGCAGGACGGCGCGGGCCACCCCGGTGACGGTCGCGGCCTCGGCGCCCTTGCCGCAAACGTCGCCGATAGCGATCGTCCAGCCCAACGGGCCCCACAGCAGGTCGAAGAAGTCTCCGCCGACGTCGAGGCCGGCCGACTGCGCCGCGCCGTAGGCGGAACCGAGGTCGAGGCCCTCGATCATCGGCAGTTCCGGTGGGCGCAGCCCCGCCTGCAGCGTGCCGGCGAGCTCCACCTGTCGGCTGTAGAGACGGGCGTTGTCGATGGCGAACGCGGCCCGGCGGGCGAGGTCGGCGAGCAGGTCGAGCTCGTCGGCGGCGAAGGCGTTGCCCTCCGGGCGCCCGAGGGCGAGCACACCGAGGACCCGGCGGCGGGCCTTGAGCACCATCACCATGGCCGGGCCGCCGAACGCGGTCAGCGAGTGCATCCGGTCCCCGCTGGCGGTGCGCACCGCGGCCATCAGCACACCACCCGGGTCGGCCGCCGCCACGCTCAACGCGCCGGCCAGGCTCTCCTCGGCGTGAGCCGCCGACCACAGCGCCGGATCGACGTTCTCCCGGTGCAGGTAGACCGCGCACCACTGCGCGAGTCGGGGGACGGGCAGCCGCGCCAGCAGGGCCAGCGAGTGGCCGAGGTCGAGGCTGCCGGCGAGCAGGTCGGACGCCTCGGCGAGGAACGACAGCATCCCGATCCGGCGCTCCTCGGCGCGGCGCATGTCGCCGCCGCCGAGGGCCAGCGCCATCCACCGGGTCGCCAGCCGGATGCGGTCGACGTCCAGTCCGGCCAGGCCCGCCCCGGGCGCCGGCCACAGCAGCAGCTCGCCGAGGCTCGACTGGGTCGGATCCAGCGGGAACGCGACCGCCTCGCCGGCCTCGCCGACGACGCCGAGGGTGGCCACGGTCTCGACCCCGCCGCCGTCGAGCCCGGGGCGGCGCACCAGCCCGGCGGTCACGGTCAGCGCGTCGACGAGCTGTGCGAGCAGCTCGTTCACCTCGCCCTCGGCGGTCAGGGCGCGCGCGGTGTCACGGGCGATGAGCCGCGGCGGGCGGCTCTGGGCCGGCACGGTCACCTCGGCGTCGTCCTCGGCGGCGCGGTCCTCCGCCGGGACGTCCGCGGTGGTGAGCCGGAACCAGACGGTCTTGCCGCCGGGGCGGTGCTCGGTGCCCCAGCTCGTCGCGAGCGCGTCGACGAGGGCGAGGCCGCGGCCGTCCTCGCGCAGCCCGTCGAGGCCGAAGTCGGCCTCCTCGGAGAACACCGACGGCGGGCGCGGCACGTCCACCTTCTTCACCCGCGCCATACCGATGCGGACCGGGTGCCGGTCGGCGACGCCGACGCGCACGCCGCTGCCCTCCTGGCGGACGTCGACGGTGGCCGCGGTGCCCGCATGCACGACGACGTTGGTGACCAGCTCGGTGACGAGCAGGAGCGCGGAGTCGAGCAGGTCGTCGTCGAGCCGGCCGCGCAGCGTCTCGAGCACGAAGCGCCGTGCGGACCGGGGTGAGTCGGGCGTCGGCGGCAGCGTGATGGCCTGTGTCGACGTCGTCGGACTCCCTCCTACGCCATTCATGTCGCTCAGTCTCTCCTGCGTTGTCCATCGTGAGGCGGATACTGGCGGCTGGTGTCACCTGTCCACCGACGCCCGCCCACGCCGGTGCCCCGAGGAGATCGCCCCTGGCCCGGGCTCCTCCGCCCGGCCCGTCGTCCGAGACGATCGTGCCGACCGAGCTCAGGTAGGAGACCGATGAGTTCCACTGACGACCAGCAGGCCCCGGCCCGCCGTGATCCTGTCGCACCCGGCGGTGACGCTATCGCGACCATCGTCCCCCATGCGACCCGCGACGTGGACGAGACCCGGACATCACGCACCTCGTCGGATGAGCTGATCGCCGATCTCCTGCACGGTCTGACGAGGTTGTGCGAGGGCGACTTTTCCACCCGCCTGCCGGCCCGGGAGAGGTACGCCGGCGAGGTGGTGCGCAAGTTCGACGAGCTGGCCGCCGTCCAGGAGCGCCACGCCGGCGAGCTGGCCAGGGTCAGCAGGGTGATCCGCCGCGACGGGCGGCTCACCCTGCGGATGGAGGACCTGGGCCACCCCAGCGGCTGGTCGGACATGACTCAGGCGGTGAACTCCCTCATCGACGATCTGGCCCGCCCGACCCATGAGGTCGCCCGGGTCATCGCGGCGGTGGCCGAGGGCGACCTGTCCCAGCATATGGCGCTGGAGATCGCCGGCCAGCCGGTGCGCGGGGAGTTCCTGCGGATCGGCACCACGGTGAACACGATGGTGGACCAGCTGTCGTCGTTCGCCGACGAGGTGACCCGGGTGGCCCGCGAGGTCGGCACGGAGGGCAACCTGGGCGGGCAGGCCAAGGTCAAGGGCGTCTCCGGGGTGTGGCGGGACCTCACCGAGTCGGTGAACTCGATGGCGGGCAACCTGACCAGCCAGGTCCGCAACATCGCCCAGGTCACCACCGCGGTGGCGCAGGGCGACCTGAGCCAGAAGATCACCGTCGACGCCCGCGGCGAGATCCACGAGCTCAAGTCGACCGTCAACACGATGGTCGACCAGCTCTCCACGTTCGCCGACGAGGTCACCCGGATGGCCAAGGAGGTCGGCACCGAGGGCAAGCTCGGCGGCCAGGCGCAGGTCAAGGGGGTCTCCGGGGTCTGGCGGGACCTGACCGACTCGGTCAACGTTATGGCCGGCAACCTCACCACTCAGGTGCGCAGCATCGCCGAGGTCGCGGCGGCGGTGGCCCGCGGCGACCTGACCCGGCAGATCACCGTGGACGCCCGTGGTGAGGTCGCAGGTCTCGCCCACACCCTGAACACGATGGTGGACCAGCTGTCGTCGTTCGCCGACGAGGTGACCCGGGTCGCCTGGGAGGTCGGCACCGAGGGCAACCTGGGCGGGCAGGCGTACGTGCGCGGGGTGTCGGGGGTGTGGCGGGACCTCACCGAGTCGGTGAACTCGATGGCCGGCAATCTGACCAGCCAGGTCCGCAACATCGCCCTGGTGGCCACCGCGGTCGCCCGGGGCGACCTGTCACAGAAGATCACCGTCGCCGCCCAGGGCGAGATCCTGGAGCTCAAGGACACCCTGAACACGATGGTCGACCAGCTGTCGTCGTTCGCCGACGAGGTCACCCGCGTCGCCCGTGAGGTCGGCACCGAGGGCAACCTGGGCGGGCAGGCGCACGTGCGCGGGGTGTCGGGGGTGTGGCGGGACCTCACCGAGTCGGTGAACTCGATGGCCGGCAATCTGACCAGCCAGGTCCGCAACATCGCCCTGGTCACCACGGCCGTCGCCCGCGGCGACCTGTCTCAGAAGATCACCGTCACCGCGCAGGGCGAGATCGCCGAGCTCAAGGACACCGTCAACACGATGGTCGACCAGCTCTCCTCGTTCGCCGCGGAGATCACCCGGGTGGGCCGGGAGGTCGGCGTGGAGGGCAAGCTCGGCGGCCAGGCCACGGTCGCCGGCGTGGCCGGAACCTGGAAGGACCTCACCGACAACGTCAACCAGCTCGCCTCCACACTGACCATCCAGCTGCGCGCGATCGGCGACGTGTCCACCGCCGTCACCAGAGGCGACCTGACCAGGTCCATCTCGGTGGAGGCCGAGGGCGAGGTCGCCGAGCTCAAGGACAACATCAACCAGATGATTGCCCGGCTGCGGGAGACGACCGAACTCAACGCGCAGCAGGACTGGCTGAAGTCGAACCTGGCCCGCATCGGCAGCAAGATGCAGGGCCAGCGCGACCTCTACGCGGTCTGCCAGATGATCATCAGTGAGATGACTCCGGCGGTTAACGCCCAGCAGGGCACCGTCTACCTGCTGGACTTCATCGAGGGCGACAAGCTGCGCTACGTCGCCGGCTACGGCTCGGTGCCCCGGCGCCGCTCGGACGGCACGTTCATGTTCGGCGAGGGCCTGATCGGGCAGGCGGCGCTCGAACGCAACCGGATCCGGGTCGAGCACGTGCCCGCCGGCTACCTCAACATCCGCAGCGGCCTGGGTGAGGCGCCGCCGTGCGACCTCGTCGTCGTCCCGGTCGTCTTCGAGAACCAGGTGCTCGGTGTCATCGAGCTGGCGTCGTTCACGCCGTTCTCCGAGCTGCACCTGACCCTGGTCGACCAGCTCGTCGACACCATCGGCGTCGTCCTCAACACGATCATGGCGAACGCGCGGACGGAGGAGCTGCTGGCCCAGTCCCAGCGGCTCACCCAGGAGCTGCGGTCGCAGTCGGTCGAGTTGCAGCGCACCAACAACGAGCTGGAGGAGAAGGCGGCGCTGCTGGAGGACAAGAACCGCGAGATCGAGCTGGCCCGCATCGGCCTGGAGGAGAAGGCCGAGCAGCTCGCGCTGTCCTCGCAGTACAAGACCGAGTTCCTGGCGAACATGAGCCACGAGCTGCGCACGCCGCTGAACAGCCTGCTCATCCTCGCCAAGCTGCTCGCCGACAACCCCGACCGCAACCTGTCCCGCAAACAGATCGACTTCGCCGAGACGATCCACTCCGCCGGCTCCGAGCTGCTCGGCCTGATCAACGACATCCTCGACCTGTCCAAGGTCGAGGCCGGCAAGATGGACATCGACGCCGCCAACGTGAGCACCGCCGCCCTGTGCGACGCCGTCGCCGGGGTCTTCGGCCCCGTCGCGGACGAGAAGGGGCTGGCGTTCGAGGTCAGCCTCGCCGTCGACGTGCCGGCCGAGTTCGTCACCGACGAGCAGCGCCTGCAGCAGGTGCTCAAGAACCTGCTGTCCAACTCGGTGAAGTTCACCGACAGTGGCACCGTTCGCCTTGACGTCACCCTCGCCCGCCCCGACCTGCCGCACCTGGCGTCGCACCTGCGCTCGGCCGGCACGGTGCTGTCCTTCGCGGTCAGCGACACCGGCATCGGCATCGCCGCCGACAAGCTACGCATGATCTTCGAGGCATTCCAGCAGGCCGACGGCACCACGTCGCGCCGCTACGGCGGCACCGGGCTCGGCCTGTCCATCAGCAAGGAGATCGCCCGACTGCTCGGCGGCTCGATCGCGGTGTCCAGCGCGGTCGGCCACGGCAGTACCTTCACCCTCTACCTGCCGGCGGCCCCGCTCGCGCAGATGCCGGCCTTCGGGGTCACGCCGGGCGAGCCCGACGACGTCCTCATGATCGTCGGTGCGTCGGACGGTGCTGGCTGGGGCCTGGACGAGCCGGTGCGAGCGGGCCAGGCCGGGGCCGGCTCCCCGCCCGCGCAGGGCTGGCGCAACGGAATCGCCGACCGCATCGGTGGCGGTGCCGGCCAGTACAGCGGCGCGACCACGCCGATGACCACCGCCGACGGCGGGGCGAACGGGGCTGGTGGGGCGAACGGGGCCGAGGTCCATGCCGGCTCGGCCGGGACCCGGGCCTTGCCGCCGGCCTCGCCCGCGCACACCACGGACTGGCGGTCGCGCGACACGACGGTGGGCACCCCGTTCCTGACGGAGCCGGCCGACACCGGCGCCCGGCTGGCCGCGGGCGACCTCGACGAGTCCGACCCGCTGATCGGAACGACCGTCCTGGTCGTGGACGACGACGTGCGCAACGTGTTCGCGCTCACGAGCGCCCTGGAGATGTACGGAATGCGGGTCCTCTACGCCGATAACGGCCACGACGCGATCCGCACCCTCCAGCAGGACACCGCGCCGGTGCACCTCGTCCTGATGGACGTCATGCTTCCCGGCATGGACGGCAACGAGACGACTTCGATGATCCGGAACATGCCCGCCTTCGCCGACCTGCCGATACTGGTACTGACCGCGAAGGCCATGCCCGGGGACAGGGAGAAGAGCATCACCGCCGGCGCCACGGACTACATCACCAAGCCGGTGGATCTCGATCATCTCCTCGGGGTGATGCGGTCGCATCTGTATTGATCAGATCGCGTATCGTGCGCATTCGGGTGCCTATCGGTGGGGCGGTGAGATGCCGTCGGGAGCGATCAGCGATGGTGGTGGGGTGGCGACACCCACCATGGACCGGCAAGGCGATCGCGAAGGAGGAGGCAGGCGGGTGACCGAGCGGAGCGGCGGTTCCGTCGACGGCGAAGGCGGGCCGGCCACGGAACGACCCCGCAGCAAGATCCTGCTGGTCGACGACCGAGCCGACAATCTCATGGCGCTGGAGGCGATTCTCGCCTCCCTGGATCAGGATCTTGTCACGGCGTCGTCGGGCGAGGAGGCACTCAAACGCCTTCTTGTCGACGACTTCGCGGTGATCCTGCTGGACGTGCAGATGCCTGGGATGGACGGATTCGAGACGGCGCATCGGATCAAGCAGCGTGGGCGCACTCGAGACACCCCGATCATCTTTCTCACGGCGATCGATCGGGAGCCGCACCACGCGTTCCGCGGTTACGCTGTCGGCGCGGTCGACTACATTGCGAAGCCCTTCGATCCCTGGTTGCTGCGGGCGAAGGTCAGCGTGTTCGTGGAGTTGTTCGAGAAGAACGAGCGGCTGTCCGAGCTGGCCCATCAGCGGGTCCGGGACTTCGACCTGATGACGGAGGTCGTCGAGCGGCTTATCGCGCTCGACGTCCTGCTGGAGGGCGGCGCCGAGAGCTCTCCCGAGGAGACGCTCGCGGCGGCCGGCGCCGAGGTGCGCGGGCTGGTCGCCCGGCTGCAGCCTTTCGCCCGCTCGAACAACACCTGACGGCATTCACCGGCGTTGTCCGTCGGCGTTGTCCGCGGACGTTGTCTGTCTGCTTCGGCGGTTCGATGCCGCGGCGGCACCGCGCCTTCCTGTAGTCGTGGTGCCGCGCAGGGAGACCGCTGGCCGGCAGGTCCGGGTGGGGGCGGCAGGCGCGCGGCGGGGTACCCCGGGTACTCGGCCGAGGGACCTCCGGCGTGCGGCAGGTGCGTTGTGTCGGTCACATCCCACCGTCGTCGGGGATGACGACGGACCCGATCGGAGGCTTCATCCCGTTCCCGATTCCTCACGCTTCGTCGTAGGAGCGACGCCGACCAGCGCCAGATCAGCCGCCCAGCCGCATCGGAACGTCCGTGTCGGGCCGCTCATATCCTGATGTCCCGGCTGACATCACGCCGTGACCGAATGGCTGCCGTCCCCACCCTTGCTCCGCGCCGATAGCATGCTTTTGTCGACCAGATCCGCCGCCGTGCCCGCACGGTCGGTTTGTGCAGCCGTAGGAAGTTTCGTCGTATGGCGATTGCCCGGCGCACTCCCCATGCTCTTGCCGGGTTGGATCCAAGGACTATCGGTCCGTATACAGTTGAACGGAAACTGGTCGACGCCGGGACAGGTCCGGTGTTTCTCGCCCGTAACAATCTCGCGCGGCCGGTCCTCATCAAACTGATCACGGCGCCGTTCGGTCGTGACACGGAGTTCCGCCGCCGCCTGCGCATCGACCTGGATCGTCTGCGGCGGCTGGCTCCGTTCTGTCTCGCCGCGATCCTGGATCTGGATACGCTGGCCCGCCCCCCTTACGTGGTCGTCGAGTACATCGACGCGTCGACCCTCGCTGCCAGCGTCGAGGACGACGGTCCGTTGCGCTCGGCCGACACCGCCCGGCTCGCGGCGGCGTTGTCCGTGCTCCATGGCGAGGGAATTGTTTTCGGTGATTTGAAGCCGACCAATGTGGTGCTTTCTGGGCAAGGGTTGCGATTGGTCGACTTCGGACTTGCTCGGGTACCGAGCCTTTCCCGGTAACGTTTCGTCGCTTTGCGTGACATCAATGTTGTGTTGGTGTGTT
>NZ_CADCWT010000189.1 GCF_902806485.1 Candidatus Frankia alpina
ACTCACACCCCGCAACAATTACCCAACGTCACAAATCGACGCCGGGAATGGCTCAATGGCCAGCTCCTCATGAGCAATGGCGGCGTCCGGTGAGACGGGTAGGACGCCTATGACGTGCTATACACCCCGGAGCGCCCGAGCGGCCCCGGCCCGGGCCGTCCGGAAGGCGCCGGCCCGTCCGCGGGGTCCAACGCCTCCTGCTCAGCGCCTACCGTCAGTAGCAGCCATCAGTCTCGATCTCGGGAATACAAGCCGGTCGAACACGCGAGCCTGCCAGTATCGCCCCCCGGCGGCGACGCTCCAGCCATGCTCCGCACCCGATTGATCGACGTGCGGGGAGCGCTGCGCTGCGTTCCGCGAAGCGTCGCCGCGCGTTCTCCTTGCCGTCGAGCAGAACGATTTCGGGAAAGTCGACGCCGACGTCTCCGGCGAGGCGTTCAATTTGTTGGGTGAACACCGTACGGCCCAGGAACTGCGCAATCACCACGTCGTGCCCGGCGCCCAGGTGGGTCCGTGCGAGCGCGATCGCGCGGGCGAGAAGCCCGGCCGCCCGTGGATCAGCCCGTCCATCGTCGCGCAGGCTCCGCGCCCGATCGATACCCGATCGATGTCGAGCCCGTGGGCCGGCGGATGCTTCTCGACGTACCCGCGGGCCGGCGTGGACTTGGCGCACCTCGGTGGCCCGGTGAGCAACAATCAGAGCAGAGCAGGAACGCGGGCGAGTCCGGAGGCGTCCGCACTCGGCCTCACCCCGCTCGCCGGCGGGGGACGGGGCACCGGCGTCGACGGTGTGGCGCGGGCGACCCGCGGGCCCACACCCTGCCGTCACCGGTTCGGGATGCGGGTACGTGGCTGCGGGTCACGACAGGCCGTGGTCGGCCGGGATGTTCCCGGGGGCCGTTTCCGGGAATATCCGGAACTGGTACGAATGTCGAACTAGCGTTCGACATGGTGGGGGGTGTGTGTTGTGCTGGCTGGTGTGGAGCAGGGCGTGGCGTGGCGCATCGAGGTCGCCTGGGACGGCGAGCACCGCTACATCGCCGACGTGTGCGGCTGGCGGTTGACCGACGATCCCGACGGGGCGCGCACGTGGCCGACCCGGCTGCAGGCCGTCCGCGAGGCCAGCGCGTTCACGCGCGCCCAGGCGTGGCGCATCGAGTACGGCGGCGCCGCGATCGCCCTGGTGCCGGCGGCCGGCGGGCCGGGTCCGGCCGCGGGCGAACAGCCCCTGTGGACGTCACCGCAGTAGGGGACGGCGGACGGGGAGATCAGCAGGTGTATCCAAGGTTCACTGCCCCGGCCAAGGGACGTCGGCAGAGTCCGCGGCGCCCGCGCAGGGTCAGCCTTCCAGGAAAGGGTCAGCCTTCCAAGAAGACGAGGTGTTCCGGGGCGACGGTCAGGGTGACCTTCTCCTGCCCGGTGGCCCGATCGGTCCGCACCGTGACGAGGGTGTCCAGGGTGGTGGCCTGCCCCGCGGGGACGGTGAACAACCGGTCGTCACCGGCGGCGAGGAAATCGCCGAAACCGGCCAGGTCCACCCCGCCGGTCTCATCCAGGGCCAGGTATTCCGCCAGCCGGCGGAACAGCTTCGGCAGGATGACCAGATCGTCGGTGAGCTGATCGCGGGAGGCGACGGTGAACCCGGACGTGGTGGCGTCGAGTTTCCAGATACCACTCGCCGCCCGGCGCGGCGCGGCGGTGGTCGCGGCGAGATCGGCGCGCAGGTCGACATACAGCTTCGAGTAGAACGTCGGATACACCCAGCCGGCGGCCAGCAGCCGGTGGTTGACCGACCGGTGCAGCCCGTCGACGTCGAGGAACAGCGGCCCGCCGTCGGTCGCGCCGGACGGCGCCGCCCCGGCGAAGGCCATCGCGACCGCCCGGCCGTACTTGTCGGCGAAGCGGGTCAGGATGTACCCGTCGGTCTGGGTGGGCGTGGCGGCGGTGACGGTGCCGCGAGCGTCGCGGGTGACGTCGGTGAAACCCAGTTCGTGCAGCAGCGCGTCGGCGGTGCCCCGGCCGAACTCGCCGCGCTGATGCCATTCCCGCGACCCGTGCGGCGGGGTGTAATGCGTCTCCAGCGCGTCGATGGCGTCCAGTCGCAGCTGCACGCCGCCCGCCCGGTTGGCCTTCACGGTGATGCCCGCCCGGCGGAACGCCTGCGGATCGTGCGGGTAGAAGCGGACCGAGTCGCCGTCGGGCGAGGCGCCCACGACCCGGTAGGTCCCGGTGATCAAAGTCAGAGGCGTGGATCACGCGTTCCCCTGCGACGCCGCCGAGATGCGGATCGTGACGATGAACCTCCCGTGAACGTTGCCACCTCTTCCGTCGGCGGCCTGCGCCGCGTCAGACACGGCCGCGCCGGCGCGGTGCCGTGCGCTCGCGGGCCCAGTCGTACCAGGACGCCGGCAGGTCTGGGGCGTCGAGCACCGCCGCGGCCAGCCCAGCGTCGCGCCCGTGGTAGGCGCGGGCGAGCGCGCTGACCCCGACCGCCGCCGGCGCACCCGGCGTGACGTCGATGGCGTCGCCGGCACCCAGCTCCCCCTCGACCAGCACCCGCAGGTAGATTCCCGGCCGCCCGGCGGCGGCGAACCGCCGCGGCAGGCTGCGATCGGCGAACCGGATCCCGAGCTTGAAGCACGGGATGCGCGGCTGGGCGACCTACAGCCGCGCCAACCCGATCGACCACCTCTCGCCGACGACGACGCCGGCCGCGTCCAGCCCGGCGATGGTCAGGTTCTCCCCGAACGCCCCCACCGGCACGTCACGGCCCAACTCCCCCGCCCACCAGGCGAGATCCTCCAGGGCGTAGGCGTAGACGGCCTTGTCCGGACCACCGTGGTTGACCAGGTCGGCCTGGCGGTCACCGTCGAGGTTTCCGCGGCGCACCGCGACCCGCCCGGCCACCGGCTCCTTCCAGATCGCCGTCATCACCTCGCCGCCGGCACCGCCGCCGTCACCGTCGGTGCCGCGGGGGACGGCGCGGGGTAGACCGACGTTGACCGACACCACCCGTGGGCCTCGCACCCCACCGATCGGGCCGCGCGTGCCACTCATCCCGGCCTCCAGGCCTCGCCCTCGTCGGAACTTTCCACCAGAACATTTCTACGTCGCCGCAGGCACCGGCACATCCCGCCCGCCGTCGCCACCCGCACCCCGCGACCTGCAAGCGACACCGGTCACCCCGGGCAGAGCTATACGGTGGAAATCGTTACCACAAGGACGGACAGTGACGAGGCCGCACGGTCGGATCCGGGCCATCGCGACGAAGGGTGAACAAGCCGTGACCAGCTTCGAGGACGCCGCCGCCCTCAGCCGCACCGAAAGCGGACTCGCCGTCATCTCCACGCTGCGCGACGACGGCGGCATCCAGTCCTCCGTCGTCAACATCGCGTTCATGCGCCATCCGCTCACCGACCTCGAGGTCGTCGCGTTCGTGACCTACGGCGCGGTCAAACTCGCCCATCTGCGGGCCCGCCCGCAGGCCAGCGCCACCGTGCGCTCCGGTTGGCGGTGGGCGACCGTCGAGGGCACCGCCGAGATCATCGGCCCCGACGACCCGCGCCCCGGAGTCGATACCGTGCGGCTGCGACTGCTGCTGCGCGAGGTGTTCCTCGCCGCCGGCGGCACCCACGACGACTGGCACACCTACGACCGGGTGATGGCCGAACAGCGCCGCACCGCCGTGTTCCTCACCCCCACCCGCATCTACGGCCCCTAATCGGACGTACCGGGTCGGGGTAAGGCGGCAGGCCAGGCCCCCTGGCCCGCAGCTCCCTATCCGGCGACCGGCGCCGTTGAACAGATTGACCTTCACTGTGGCTGTTTTGGCAACTCGGACTGACCAATACCCCCGAGGCGGGGCATGGCATCTGGAGGAATCGCGGTGACTCCATCGAAACAACCTGCATCGAAACAACCTGCATCGCAGCGTCAGGCTGACCGTGCGCTCTGCTCGATCCGGGTCGCGGAGACACTCGGGTTGCAGGTTCGCGTCGTCGCGAGCGCGATGCGCACGGCCGGGGTGAGTGAGCCGTTGACCCTCGCGCAGGCGAAGTCGTGGCAGGCGATGACCGTCGAACCGCCGGCCTGGATGATCGCTCTGCTCGTCGACGCGGCGACCCGCCGCAGTCGCCGGGAGCATCATGCGCAGCAGCGGGCCGGCGACGAGGAGCACCGCATGCTCCTCGTCGCCGACAAGGTGCAGCGGCGGCTGCTGGCCGGCCAGCACATCCGCGGTGCGGACGCCATGCACATCGCGACCGACCTGGCGTTTCGCGCGCAGAAGGAGCTGTGTCGAGGGGCCCGGCCCGAGGACCTATTCGCCCTGGACCTCGCGGCCCTGCGATGGGCGGGCGTCGATCCCCACGACCGCAACACCTGGTTCCTGATCGGTTGATGCAGCTTTCCGCTGGGCGCCCCGGCTCGGACGATACGGGCGGCGGGCCCCGTCGACACGGCGCGGAACCGGTTCGCAGCGGTGCGTGAGTATCCGTCCAACCTGACTCACTCCCTGTCGATAGGGTGACCGTCTGGTGGCATGAGCGTGAGGGGGCAGGGCGATGGCGGACCCAGGTGCTGACACGGGCTCGGTGGGCAAGACGCTGCGGACGGATCTGCCGCACCCGGCGCGGATGTATGACTACTACCTCGGCGGCAAGGACAACTTCCCGGCCGACCGGGAGGCCGCCGAGCTGGCGATCGCCGCGTTTCCGAACGCGCGGGTGGCCGCCCGGGAGAACCGCGCCTTCATGACGCGGGCGACGCGTTACCTGGCCACGCAGGCAGGGATCGGCCAGTTCCTGGACATCGGGACGGGGATCCCGGCGTCGCCGAACCTGCACGAGGTGGCCCAGAGCATCGTCTCCGACGCCCAGGTCGTCTACGCCGACAACGACCCGATCGTGCTCACGCACGCCCGCGCCCTGCTCACCAGCACGCCGCAGGGCCAGACCGCCTACCTCGACGCCGACATCCGCGACCCGGCCGCGATCCTCGACTCGCCCGAGCTGCGCGAAACCCTGGACCTGGCCCGGCCGGTCGCCCTGTCCCTCGTCGCGATCTTCCACTTCGTTTCCGACGAGGAGGATCTCCACGCGATCGTGCGTCGCCTCGTCGAGGCGTTGCCGTCGGGCAGCTATCTGATCCTCACCCATGGGACCGCGGATTTCGACCCGGACGCCGAGGCGTTCGCGGCCGCCTACCGCAAGCGTGGCCTGCCGTTCCAGCTCCGCACCCACACCCGGGTGGAACGCATGTTCGACGGACTGGAGCTGGTCGAACCGGGCCTGCTCCTTGCGCACCGCTGGCGGCCCGACGACGACGGGTCCATCCCCCTGCGCGACGCGCAGGTCGGCATCTACGGCGGGGTCGCCCGGAAATCGTGACCGGAAATCGTGACCGGACCAAGCAGCCGGCGAACGCCTACGACGTGGCGTGGAGGGTGTAGGCCCACTGCTCGACGGTGGCGACCTCGCCGCGCCGGGGCAGGACGTCGGTGACGAGCGTGTGGTGCAGGGCGGGGTTGGGGTCGGCGCAGGCGTCAGACAGGACGGTGACCTGGTAGTCGAGGTCGGCGGCCTGCAGGACGATGCCGGCGGTGGAGACACCGGCCAGGACGAGGCGATCGATGTCCTGGGCGGCCAGGATCTGCTGGAGGTTGTTACCGGCGAAGGCGCTGACGCGGTTCTTGTAGACGACGATCTCGCCTTCTGCGGGGGCGACATCGGGGTGGATGGCGGCGGCGGGGTCGTCGGCGGTGAACAGGTGGGACGGAAGGGAACCGAAGATCTTGTTGCGGGGGTGGGCGTCGATGTGGCCGGGGCGCAGCCGCAGTGCCACGTGGATGACGGGGACGCCTGCGGCGCGAGCCGTGCCGAGTGCGCGCACGGCGCGGGGCAGGTAGTCGGCGGGCAGGCGGGCGAGGTGGTGGGGCTGCAGGTCCATTGCGAGCAGGGCGGTGCGGGCCACGGTGTGCGCCTTTCGTTCAGGTGTGCTTGCTCGGGGGCCGAGAGTGCGGTCGCCGACGGTCAGCAGGAGGTAGAGCACGCCTGCGCCGAGCCTGATCCAGGCGAGGTGGTGCATGCCGCCGGTGTCCGCGCGCTGCCCGAAGGAGGCGGCCGTCGTGGCGGAGGCGACCATCGCCCCGACGTAGGCGAAGGTACGCAGCAGGCCGGCCGAGGAGGCGGTGCGCTCGGGATCGGCCTGGAAGTAGACGGAGTTCTGCAGGGCCAGGCTGTTCAGTCCCTGCGGGACGCCGAAGATCAGGGCGACGAGGATCAGCATCCACACGGGGCTGTCCCCGGTGAGCGTCAGCATCACCACACAGGCGATGACCTGCCCGAGCGCGCCGGCGAGCAGCTTGCCGCGCACGCCTTTGCGCCGCCCGGTGATGATCGAGACACCGATGGCCACTCCGAACATGGGGATCTGCACCAGCCCGGCGTGGAAGGGCGAGAGCCCGAAGCCCTCCTGCGTCCACTGGGTGAACCCGTAGAGGAAGGAGTAGGCGACGACGTAGGCGACCAGCGCGCGCCCGTAGGTGACGAGCAGTGGGGTGTTGCCGCCCAGCACCCGCAGGTCGATGAACGGGGTGGGGGCCCGTAGCTCCCGCGCCGCGAACGCGGCGCCCGCGGCGGCGGCGATCACCAGCAGGTACCCGTCGCGCGCAGGTGCAGGTTCATCAGGAACAGCAGCAGCGAGATGAGCATCGCGGCGAACAGGGCCATGCCCGGCAAGTCGAGTTGGGCGTGCGGGGATTCCGGTGTACCGGTCTCCTTGACCAGCCACGCGGTCCGCGAGGGCGGGGCGCCCAACGCGTCGCCGATGGGTACGAGCGTGACGGCGATGATCGTCGAGTTGATTGGGTTCAGGACCGAGCCCAGCATCATCGGCGCCAGCAGCCGCCGGTCGAAGCCCGCCGTCGCCGTCCTGCCCCGTCCCGCCGTTTTCTGATCAGTCATGGGTGAGGCGCTCCAGTATTGCCATGGCGGCGATCACGGCCCGCCGTTCCTCTTCCGTGCACTTGTCCTGCAACTGACCGGCCAGCCATTCCTGCCGGGCGTGGCGCCCCTGCGCCACCCGCCGGTGCCCCTGCGCGGTCAGCGCGATCAGCTGACGGCGCCCGTCATGGGGGTCGGGCCGCCGTTGCACTAGCCCCAGGGCGGTCAGCGACGCGACTGTCGCCGTCATCGACTGGTGGCGCACTCCCTCGGCCGAGGCAAGCTCACTGGCCGTGACGCTGTGCTTGCCGGACAGGCGGGTCAGAACGGACTCCTGCCCAAGGGTGATGTCCTCGGCTTCGGCGGCGTTCAGGATGCGGCGCCGCAGGCGGCTGATGACCGTACGGACCTCTCGCGAAGCCTGAACCGCCGAGGGTGACAGGCGCGGGCTCTCCTCCATGCATCCCATCCTAGAACCCACAGCCCAAGCTGTACAGTTTTGTCTGTACAGCTTGGGCTGCTTGACGGGCCCCACGCTGCGGGACCCCGGCCCCGACACGGCAGGGTGAAGGCGCAGGGTGAAGACCAGGCGCCGGCGGACCGCGGCGACCGGCCACCCCGGACGTCGCGTCCGACCGATCGCAGGAGCGTGCATGTCCATAGCCCCGTTGCGCCAGGTCCTGGCAGGTAACCGCTATCCGGGGCGAGGCGTGTTGTGGGCGAGAACCCTCGACGGCGCGCTGCACGGTGGGTACTTCCTCACCGGACGCAGCGCCGCCTCCCAGGCCCGCAGGCTGATGCGACGGGACGCAGAACTGATCGTCGCCGCGACCGGCGCAGCCGCACACGATCCGCTGCGGCATTACGTGGCCGCCCGTGAACGCGGCGGCTGGCTCGTGTTCGGCAACGGAGAACAGGTCGCCGCGGTGGCGGACCGGCTGGAAGCGGGACAGCCGGCCGGCCGGGAGGCGCTGCTGGCCGAGGTGTGGGATGCGCTGACCCCGCAGCTGCGCGTGGCGGCCGCGGTCTTCGCACCGGGACAGCTCGCCGACGCCGCCATCCGCAACACCTCGCCCCGCTGATGGGCGTGATCACGGGTCCGCGTGAACCGGAGCTGGGAGACGCGTTCGGCCGTGTTCTGGCGCGCTGCTGGGCGTCGGGTGCCCGACCGGGGTCGGTGTTCGAGGTTCTCGAGCGCGACGACGGCTGGGTCGGTGCGCATTCGGGACTTCCCGGAGATCAACCGGGCTGAGCTCATCCGGCACTTCACGTTGACCGGTGCGGACGAGGCGTTCGTGCGCCAGTTCCGTACGGGCCGCAACGTGCTGGGCGTGGCGGTCCAGCTGTGCACGCTGCCGTGGCTGGGCTTCGTACCCGACGAGGTCGCCGCGGCGCCGGCCGCCGCCGTGGGCCGGTTGTCGCAGCGGCTCGGGATCGCGATGGGTGAGCTGCGCGGGTACGGCGAGCGGGAGCAGACCCGTTGTTCCGGCTGGCCTGCGAGTACCTGCTCTCCTCGCGGGTGATCCGGCCGGGGGTGATCCTGCTGCTGCGGCGGGTGGCTGCGGCCCGGGCCCGCGCTCGGACGGAGACGTGGTCGCGGGTGCGGAACCTGCTCACCGAGCGGCGGTGCGCCGAGCTGGACCTGCTGCTGGTCCCGGACGCTTATCTCGGCCGGACGCCGCTGTCCTGGCTGGGCGTGGGGCCGACGTCGTCGAGCCCGGCCGCGGTGAAGGCGGAGCTGGAGAAACTGGCCTACCTGCGGCGCCTCGATGCGCACACCCTGGACTTGTCGATGCTGTCGGCGGAGCGACGCCGGTTCCTGGCCGGGGTCGGGCGGCGGTTGACCGGGCAGGCGTTGCAGCGCCGCGAGCCGGAACGCCGGTACCCGATCCTGCTCACGCTGCTGGCGCAGTCGGCCGTTGACGTGCTCGACGAGACGCTGCTGCTGTTCGACCAGGCGATCAGTGGGCGGGAGGCGGCGGCGAAGCAGAAGGTCGCCGAGGCCTTGGCCGAGCGGGCCAAGGGCGGCGAGAACCGGCAGGCGCTGCTGGACGAGATCCTGACCATCGTGCTCGACACCGCGATCGGCGATGAGCAGATTGGCCCTCTGCTGCGCACCAGCATCGGCATGGACCGGATGCGGGCGGCGTGGGCCGAGCGCCGTGGCCGGATCGTTCAGGACCATCGCAACCTCAGCGCGGTAGACGAGCACCTCCACCAACGCGACCGGGTCGTCATCTGCCTCGGGATGGGCCAACGCACTGTCAAGAATCCGAGCCGCCTGCCGGGCGTCCCCTCTGGAGTCGGACTGCACGACGGCGTTCGCCATCGCCTTGTCATAGCGTGTCAGCCTGTGTGAGGAAAGCCGATACGGCCAGCACGGAGATGATCCGCCGGATTCTGAGCGGCGCTGTCGTACCGCGCACCTGGTACACCGTGGAGACGATCCTTGAGGCACTCTGCTGCCTCGCCGAACAAGCATCGCTGGCCGGACGACAACTGGTCGGAGCGCACGTTCAAAGATGAGCTAAAGCAGCGATGGAACGCCGTCTCGATTACTCCGAGGAGAACCTGCCCGAGCTGCCCCCGCGCCCCAGCCCGCCGCCCCCGAGCGTCGACGACCCGTGGGCGTCAGCACCCCGCTCCGGCGGCGACGATGACCCGCCCTTCTAGCCGGTTGGATGCCTCCCTCGATCTGACGACCGCGCCCGTTCCACAAGCCGCGGTCCGGATCGGGCACGGGTGGACCCTGCCGCACACGCCGCGGCGAGCTGGTCCGGCGCCGGCGCGTCGGCGGTGCTTAGGCCGCGACAGAGGCAAGCCAGTTGGGTTGCCGATTGCCGTGGAATCACGCCGGCGTTGGCCGACGGCCCGTACGACACGGTGGTGCTGGCGCCAGCCGGATAGGCTGCCCGCGGG
>NZ_CADCWT010000190.1 GCF_902806485.1 Candidatus Frankia alpina
CCTGGATGCCCGCAACCAGCTAACCCAAGATCAAACAAATACCTGACCAGTTACACCCCGTCGACATGCGTCACCCGTGGAACCAGACGACCTTCCCGGATCCGCAGAAGCGGGACTTCGGCGAGAAGTACAGCTGGGTGATGAGCCCGCGCTGGTTCGACGAGGGCAGCGGCGACCATCTGGCGCTCGACACCGGCGGCGGCTCGTTCGCTCGCCTCTACGTCACGGCGCTCGCGGGCCTGGTCGACACGCCGTACGTGACCGCGCGCGACGGCGCGGTGAAGATCTCGCTGCCCCGCAGCCGCACCCTGCCCGCCATGGACCTGAAGTGGTCCCCGCCCGCCTGGTCGAACGCGATCGAACGGGACCGGGCCCGGGTGTACTTCGTCGTCTACGCGGCGGGAATGGCACTGCACTTCCTGGAACGGGCGATGACGCGGGTGCGCTCCGGCGACACCCGGACCCTCACCGACTTCGAGGTGCCGGACGAGACGATCGGCTGCGGCTTCCACGAGGCGGTGCGCGGGGTCCTGTCCCATCACATGGTCGTGCGGGACGGGAAGATCGCCAACTATCATCCGTACCCGCCGACGCCGTGGAACGGCAGCCCACGGGACTCGTTAGGCACGCCGGGCCCCTACGAGGACGCGGTCCAGAACATGCCGATCTTCGAGGAGAACGGCCCGGAGTCGTTCAAGGGCGTCGACGTGATGCGTGCGGTGCGCAGCTTCGATCCCTGCCTGCCCTGCGGGGTCCACATGTACCTGGGCGGCGGCCGCACGCTGCGCACCGTGCATTCGCCGATGTTCGGGGCGAGTCATGGCTGATCCGGTCGTCGAGGGCGGGCATCGCCTCGACGACCGTGCGGTGCGGGAACGGTTGACCCACCTCGACGAGGCGCTTGACGAGGCGCTTGCCCAGGTGGAGCGGATCCCGGGGCCGAGCGGCGAACTGGCTCTGGACGCGGTGGCCACGCTCGCGTCGGTGTACGGCGAGGCACTCGCGCGGGTGGCCGGATACGCCGCCGGCGCCGCCGACATGACCGCCGCGCTGACCGCCGACGAACTGATCGGACACCTGCTCGTCCTGCACGACGTGCACCCCGAGCCGATGGGCCAGCGGGTGACCCGGGCGATCGAGCGGCTGCGACCGGCGATCCGTGACCGGGGCGGCGAGCTCGAGCTGGTCGGCATCGAGCGGGGCGTGGCGGAGGTCAGCCTGACCCTGGGGGGTGCGGCTCGGCGGCGGGGGAGGTCCTGGACGCGGTGCGCGAGGCCGTGCTGGGGGTCGCGCCCGAACTGTCGGACGTCCGGCGCCAGGCCGTCTCGGGCGGCGCCCACCGGACCGCCTTCGTCCCCCTCGACGCGGTGCTCAACCCGCCGCTCGCCGGGAGCGTGCGGCCGTGACGACCGAGTTG
This sequence comes from Candidatus Frankia alpina, assembly GCF_902806485.1. Classification (GTDB taxonomy): domain Bacteria; phylum Actinomycetota; class Actinomycetes; order Frankiales; family Frankiaceae; genus Frankia; species Frankia alpina. The sequence continues at coordinate 1,418 of NZ_CADCWT010000190.1, forward strand.
CGTCCCGCGGCCGGCCCCGGCGGCGCCTTGGACCGGGTGGTGCGGGCCGGTGCCATCCGGGCCGGGCAGGACGGTGAGCGGTGCGATCTGTGCGCCGCCGGCGTGCCGAACGATCACCGGCATCTGCTCGACGAGTCGCGCGATTCGGTGCTGTGCCTGTGCCGGGCCTGTGCGCTGCTGTTCGACCGGGACGCCGCCGCGCGCGGCCATTACCGGCTCATCCCACAGCGGCGACTGCGCGTGGTCGACCTGGACCGGGACGGGTCCGATCCCCGAGCGCTGGGTATCCCGGTCGGGTTGGCGTTCATCGTCCCCGGCGACGACGGCGAGGTACGCGCCCGCTACCCGAGCCCGATGGGCGCGACCCACTGGGACCTGGAACCCGTGGCCTGGCGGCGGCTCGTAGCCAGGGCTCCGGTGCTGGCCGGCCTGACCCCCCGGGTCGAGGCGCTGTTGGCGAACACCGCACGCAACCGCCGGGAGTTCTGGATCGTCCCGATCGACGACTGTTACCGACTCGTCGCGGTCGTCCGACGCGAGTGGACGGGGTTGTCGGGGGGCATTCGCGTCTGGCCCGCGGTCGACGACTTCTTCGCCGCGCTGCCCGACCGCTCCCGCCGTGGCTCCCCGCTGGGGCGCGGCGGCTGACTGACTGACGACTGACCAGGAGGGGAAGGCGCCATGGCACCGATCCGCGTCGGCGAACCCGGCGTCCGCCCGGATGCGACCGCGCATGTCAAAGGGGTCCGGGAGGGCAACGCCCTCGGTTCCTACGAGATGGAACCGGGCCACCACCTCGACGGCACCGCCGATGCCCGCCGCTCGACCGGCATCCGGCCGGGTGACCGCAATCCGATCTCGCCGAGCATGCCCAACCTGTCGCCGGGTTGACCGCCGCATGGCGGACCGCACCGCCCGGCCGAGAACCGTTCCGAGGAGGGAATCGATGAGCAGCCGTAAGAAGCTCCTGGTCGCCGCCGGTGCCGGCCTGGCCGGCATGATGTGGCGGGAGTACCCGTCCATGGTCCGGTACCTGCGCATCAAGCGGCTGTGATGGTGGGCAGCCCAACCCGGCCCGCATCGGCGCCAGCGCCGGCGCCGGCCACCGGACGTTCCCCGGCGCGCTTCGGCGGGCGGCGCTGATGTCGTCTGACCGTGCGTGGCCTCGTCCAGGGCGTCGGCTTCCGTCCGTTCGTCCACGCGGCCGCGACCGACCTGGCCCTCGCCGGCTGGGTGTGCAACGACGGCGACGGCGTGATCGTCGAGGTCGAGGGCGCGCCCGGCGCGGTGGCGGAGTTCGTCCGGCGGCTGACCGCCGACGCCCCGCCGCTGGCCGTGATCGAGCGGGTCACGGCGGCGGACCTGGCGCCCCGCGGCGATGCGGCGTTCACGATCGCCCGTTCCCGGGTGGGAAACGCCCCGCGCACGATGGTGTCCCCGGACGTTGCGACCTGCCCGGACTGCCTGCGTGAACTCACCGACTCGGCTGATCGCCGCTACCGCCACCCGTTCATCACCTGCACCAACTGCGGCCCGCGATTCACGATCATCGCCGGCCTGCCCTACGACCGGCCGGCGACGACGATGGCCGGTTTCCCCCTGTGCGCCGCGTGCGAGCGGGAGTACCGCGACCCGCGGAACCGACGCTTCCACGCGCAGCCGATCGCCTGCCCGGATTGCGGGCCCCGCCTGGAATTCGTCCCGGCGACGGGGGAGACGGTCGGCGGCGACGATGCCCTGGCCACCGCGGCCCGGCTGCTGACGGGCGGGGGCGTCCTCGCGGTGAAGGGCCTCGGCGGCTACCACCTGGCCTGCCTCGCCACGGACCAGGCCGCCGTGGCCACGCTGCGCCACCGCAAGCGGCGCGGGGACAAGCCGTTCGCCGTCATGGTCGCCGACCTCACCGCCGCCCGGCGCCTCGCCCGCCTCGACCAGCGGGAGGCGGCGCTGCTGACCGGGCCCGCCCGCCCGATCGTCCTGGTCGACCGGCGCGACGACGGCCGGCCCGTGCTCGCCGCCGCGGTCGCGCCGAACAGCCCCGACCTCGCTCTGCTGCTACCCTACACCCCGGTGCACCACCTGCTGCTCGCCGCGGTGGCGGCGGCCGGGGGATCGCCGGGGCCGCTGGTGATGACGTCGGGCAATGTCGGTGGCGAACCCATCGCCGCCGACGACGCCGACGCCCGCCGCCGGCTCGAACCTCTCGCCGACGGCTGGCTGCGTCATGACCGACCGATCCACGTGCCCTGCGACGATTCGGTCGTCCGGGTCGTCGAGGGTGACCTGCTGCCGGTCCGCCGCTCCCGGGGATTCGCCCCCCTGCCGGTGCCGCTGCCGTTCGCCGTGGCGCCGACGCTGGCGGTGGGCGCCGACCTGAAGAACACCTGCGCGCTGGGCGTCGACCGCTCCGCCTGGCTCAGCGGTCACATCGGGGACATGGACGACGCCGACACGCTGCGGACCTTCACCGCCGCCGAACATCACCTCGAGCGGCTCACCGGCATCCGCCCCGCCGCGTTCGTCGCCGACGCCCACCCGGGCTACCGTTCCCGCCGATGGGCTCGGCGGCACGCGGCCGGGCGACCCGTGCACCCGGTGCAACATCATCACGCGCACGTGGCGGCGGTGATGGCGGAGCACGGTCTGGCCGGGGACCGTCCCGTCGTGGGATTCGCCTTCGACGGCACCGGCTACGGCGCCGACGGGACGGTGTGGGGCGGCGAGGTGCTGATCGCCGACTACCGCGGCTTCGAGCGCTTCGCGCACCTCGCCTACGTCCCGCTGCCCGGCGGGGACGCCGCCGTGCGCCGCCCGTACCGGATGGCCCTCGCGCACCTGTGGGCCGCCAGCGTCGGCTGGGATGGCGACCTGCCGCCCGTGGCGGCCTGCCCCCCGGCGGAGCGGCGAGCCCTGGCCCATCGCCACCGGGCTGGCCTGCGTGCCGACCACCAGCATGGGACGACTGTTCGACGCGGTGAGCGCCCTGCTCGGTATCCGCCACCGGGTCGACTTCGAGGCCCAGGCGGCGATCGAGCTGGAGGCCCGCGCCCGCCGCTGCCCCGACGGCCCCGACGCCTGGCGCAACCGGTACGCCTTCGCCGTCGACCGACCGGTGCCGGGCGGACCGCTGGTCGCCGATGCGGCGCCGGTCATCCGCGGGCTCGTGCGGGACACCCGGCGCGGGCTTGCTGTCGAGGCGAGCAGCGCCGGCCTGCACGGCGCGGTGGTGGCCCTCGTCGTCGACCTGGCCCGGCGGGCCAGGTCCGAGCGGGGACTTCACGTCGTGGCGCTGACCGGCGGGGTGTTCCAGAACGTGCTGCTCGCGACAGGGGTCGCGCGGGCGCTGCGCGCAGACGGCTTCACGGTCCTGCGGCATCGGCGGGTGCCGCCGAACGACGGCGGCATCGCGCTGGGACAGCTCGCGGTCGGTGCGCGGGTGCCGGGAAGCGGCTGACATGTCGAATCCGATCCGGCGGTGGGGCTGCCCGCTGCGCCGGCGAGCGAGGGGGTGAACAGCGGTGTGTCTCGCGGTTCCGGGACGGGTCGTCGCCATCGGGGAACGGGACGGCATCCCGATGGCCGAGGTGGATTTCGGGGGGGGCAAGGACGTCTGCCTGCAGTACCTGCTGGACACCAGGGTCGGCGAGTACATGATCGTCCACGTCGGGTTCGCGATCCAGCGGCTCGACGAGCAGTCCGCGCTCGAGACGCTGGCCACCATCGCCCGGATGGGGCTGCTCGCCGAGGAATTCGACGGTGGGCCGGGCCCGTCGGCCCGCGATGCCCGGACGGAGGGGGTGAACCGGTGAAATATCTCGAAGAGTTCAGCGACCCCGAGCTGGCCGGTCGGCTGTTGGAACAGATTCATGCGGTGACGACCAGGCCATGGTCGATCATGGAGGTCTGCGGCGGGCAGACTCATTCGCTCATCCGGCACGGGATCGATCAGTTGCTGCCTGCGGGCGTCGAGATGATCCACGGCCCCGGCTGCCCCGTCTGCGTCACCCCGCTGGAGATCATCGATCGTGCTCTTGAGATCGCCTCCCGACCGGGGGTCATCTTCTGCTCGTTCGGCGACATGCTGCGGGTTCCCGGCAGCGGCCGGGACCTGTTCCGGGTGAAGAGCACAGGCGCCGACGTGCGGGTGGTGTACTCGCCGCTGGACGCTCTGGCGATCGCCCGACAGAACCCGGACCGGCAGGTGGTGTTCTTCGGGATCGGGTTCGAGACGACGGCGCCGGCCAATGCGATGACCGTCTACCAGGCGCGGCGATGCGGGGTGCGCAACTTCTCGCTGCTCGTCTCGCATGTCCTGGTCCCGCCGGCAATTGCCGCGATCATGGAATCGCCCAGCTGCCGTGTCCAGGCGTTCCTCGCCGCCGGACATGTGTGCAGCGCGATGGGCACCGGGCAGTACCCGGACCTCGCCCGTCGGTACCGGGTGCCGATCGTTGTCACCGGATTCGAGCCACTCGACCTCCTCGAGGGCATCCGGCGGACCGTGATGCAACTGGAGTCGGGCCGCCACGAGCTGGACAACGCCTACCCACGGGGGCCGTGCCGGCGGCCGGGAACCCGGCGGCCATCGCGATGCTGCGGGATGTCTTCACGGTGACCGACCGGGCCTGGCGCGGCATCGGGGTGATATCGAACAGCGCCTGGCGGCTGTCGGATGCCTACCGGGAGTTCGACGCCGAGACGCGTTTCGCCGTCGGCGACATCCATACGGCGGAGTCCTCGGTATGCCGCTCGGGCGAGGTGCTGCAGGGCCTGATCAAGCCGCATGAGTGCGCCGCCTTCGGGCACCGCTGCACGCCACGGACGCCGCTCGGTGCCACGATGGTGTCCGCCGAGGGGGCGTGCGCGGCCTACTACCTCTGCCGGCGGCTCGACCAGCCGAACGCGACGGCCCAGGCCGGCGCCCAACCCGCGCGGGAGGTGGCCCGTGCCTGACCTCGCAGCCTGGACCTGTCCCGCCCCGCTGGCGGATTCCCCCACCATCGTCATGGGACACGGCGGCGGCGGCGCGATGTCCGCGGAGCTCGTCGAGCACCTGTTCCTGCCGGCATTCCAGGACCCGGCCGCCGCGACCGAGCTGGGGGACGCCGTGGGGGACGCCGCCGTCGTCGCGCTCGGCGGCGCGCGGGTGGCCTTCACCACCGACTCCTTCGTCGTGCGCCCCCTGTTCTTCCCCGGTGGCTGCATCGGTGACCTCGCGGTCAACGGAACCGTGAACGACCTGGCCATGGTGGGTGCGACACCGTGCTACCTGGCGACCGCCTTCATCCTGGAGGAGGGCACCGAGCTCGCCGAGCTCGGCAGGGTCGCCGAGGCCCTCGGCGCGGCGGCCCGGGTGGCCGGGGTCCGGCTTGTCACCGGGGACACGAAGGTCGTCGACGCCGGCCACGGTGACCGGGTCTACGTCAACACGACCGGCCTCGGGCTGCTTCCCGACGGCGTTGACATCAGCCCGGGACGGGCCAGCCCGAAAGACGTCGTCCTCGTGAGCGGCGAGATCGGGGCGCATGGGATCGCCGTCCTCAGCTGTCGCGAGGGACTGGAGTTCTCGACGGAGGTCCGCAGCGATACCGCGCCGCTGAACGGCCTCGTCGCCGCCATGCTCGACACCGGCGCGGACATCCACACGCTGCGCGACCCCACTCGCGGCGGCCTGGCCGCGACCCTCAACGAGATCGCGCGAGGCGCGCGGCTGGGAATCGCAGTCACCGAGCGGGCCGTCCCCGTGGCGCCTGCGGTCGCGGATGCCTGCAGCATCCTCGGGCTCGACCCGTTCGCCATCGCCAACGAGGGGAGACTCGTGGCCGTGGTGCCGGCGGCGGACGCCGATCGGGTGCTGGCGGTGATGCGGGCGCATCCGGACGGCCGGGACGCCGCCGCGATCGGTACCGTCACCGAGGACAATGCGGGAATGGTGGTCGCCAGGACCGGGCTCGGTGGAACCCGCGTGATCGACCTGCCGATCGGCTCGGAGCTCCCGCGTATCTGCTGAGGCGACACCGCCGCTCCGGTTCCGCACCGCGAGGCACGCCAACCGGGAAATGGCCCGGAGGGACGAGATGGGGAAACGCATGCACTGACCACCTCTCGATAACGGATCTGGCGTGCCGGCGGCGTGGTGATAGCGGCAAGCATAACCAGGCCGGCCGGCGATGTCGAACATGTGTTCGCATCATTCTTGGCCTTGTGGTTGTTTCTTGAGGAAGTGGTCGTGGCGGCGAAGAATACGCCGCCGGATCGGCGAGGAACCTCGTGCCGTGCCACTCGCGCCGGCGGCCGCTATGCGCAGGTTGGCGGGATGGACTCGGTGGGTCGGGGTCCGCATGGTGCCGAAGCGGGTATGATTGGCGGCCTGGTACCCAGGTCCGCCGGGTGGCGGTTGGGCGGACGGGGGCATCATGGTCGAGATGATGGTCTTTCTGGTGCTGTTGAGGTGAGTCGTGAGTACAGGTAAGGTCCTTCGGTTTGATCACGTGCGGGGCTACGGCTTCATTGCCCCCAGTGACGGCGGTGACGATATTTTTCTGCACGCAAACGATCTTCTTGTGGAGAAGAATCTTATCGTTCCCGGAACCTTCATGGAGTTCGACGTTGAGGAGGGTGAGCGTGGCCTCAAGGCCAGCGCGGCGCGTATCGTCAGCTCCGGTCCCTCGGTTTCTCCCGCCGTGCCGCGGGTAGCTGCGCATGCCGACGATTCCGACGGTCTTTGCGACGTCCTCCCGGTCGGTGAACTCACGCAGGAGGTGACCGAGACGCTGCTGCGTGTCGAGCCCACCCTCACCGGGGCGCAGATCATCAGGATCAGGAGCGAGCTGATCCGGATCGCCGAGAAGTACGGCTGGGTCGAGAACTGACCGGCGCGCCTGCGACGGCGGGCGAGCCGTGGCGTGCGGGGCCGACGATCACCCCTCGGCGGTTACAGCTCGGCGGTGCCTGACAAGCAGGTGACCGTTGCGCCGGCGACCCAGACTGTGCCGTCGGCGTCCGTCGAGATGTGGATCCGGCCGGCCCGGTGCAGCACCGAGCCCTGGCTGGCCGTGTAGGGCGCGCTCGCGCGGCCGGTGCGCAGCAGCCACTGCGCGAGCGATGCGTTCAGGCTGCCCGTCACCGGATCCTCCACCGTGGCGTCGCCCGCCGGCACGAATGCCCGCACCTCGAACGCCGTCGCCGAGCCCGGCGGCCACGGCCCGACGACACCGAGCGGCAGATCGACGCCGCGCGGTCGCAGCGCCAGGACCGACTCGGCGTTCTCGAGCAGGACGGCGACCCAGCCAGGGCCGTTATCCACCCATTCCGCCGCGACCATGTCGTCGGCGGCGATGCCGAGCATGGCGCTGATCCGCGCGACGAGTGCCCCCTCGACCGGCCCGGAGCGTCGCAGCGGCGGCGCCGCGAAGGCGAGGCCATCCGCCGTCCGCCGCAGGGGCACGAGCCCCACCCCGCACTCCTGGACGATCTGGGTCGGTCGAGCCGACGCCGGCCGCTCGCCGAGCCAGGCATGGCAGGTGCCGAGCGTGGGATGCCCGGCGAACGGCAGCTCGGTCGACGGGGTGAAGATCCGGACCCGGTAGTCGGCCGTCGGCGACGTCGGCGGCAGGACGAAGGTGGTCTCCGACAGGTTCGTCCAGCGGGCGAACCGCCGCATCGCGTCGTCGTCGAGTCCCGTTCCGTCCAGGACCACCGCCACGGGATTGCCCTGGTAGGGCGTGGTGGTGAAGACGTCGACCTGACGAAACGGGCGACTCATCCGGACGTTCCGGGTCGGTCGCGGCCGAGCCCGTTGCCTCGACCCGGGTCGAGGCTCTTGTGCACCGATCCCGTGGCCGCCCGCGGCGGCTTGCTGCGAACCTCCACGCCGCCCATCACCGCTACCGCCCGGATGCGTACGACGGGCGCTCCCGATCGGCGCGGCGTGTCGGCCACCTTGACGGTGCGGCCGCCCATGACCGATACGCCGGTCACCTCGACCTCCACCCCCTCCGGAACGATGATCTCGATGCCGCCCATCACCGCGACCGCCGTGATCATCAGTGCCTCCGTGGGGAAGGCGACCTCCCGCAGGTCCAGCTCGATGCCGCCCATCACCGCGACGGCACGGGTGTGCCGGCTCGGGCGCCACCGCCCGCCGCGCTCGTTGCCGCTCATCACGGCGACCGTCCAGTCCACCTCGGCCGGTCCCCGCCGGGTCGGGTCCAGCGCGCGGTCGGGTCCGACCGCGCTGGCCGTGGCGCTGCCGGAAGCGGCCAGATCGGCCGGCTGAGTCGGCCGAGTCGGTTGAGCCGGCTCAACCACTGCGGCGAACAGGTTCGGCTGGTTCGGCAGATCGATCGTCAGGGGGGTGAAGTCCGCGCGGGTCCGGGCGGCGTAGGCGGCTCCGACCCGCTCGTCGTACTCCGCGAAGGTCAGTCGCCCCTC
>NZ_CADCWT010000191.1 GCF_902806485.1 Candidatus Frankia alpina
TCCACGGCCGGTCCGGCACCGTTCTGGTCTGCCCGAGGGGTACTTCGCCGTCACCGGACCGGCCGTGGAGCCATCATCATGATCCATCGACCGGCATCGCGCATTAAAGATCAGTAGTCGGCGAGAAGTTCGAAGTCGGCGAAGTCGAACCCGGGCGCGACGACGCAGCCGACGAGGACGTGCCGATCGCCGCGGGGCACCGCGGTCTGCCACTCCCCCGCCGGCACGGCGAGCTGCGGCACCTCGCCGGCCGCGGCATCCGGCCCGAGCAGCCCGGTCGGGCCGGGCGACGGTCGGCGGCCCGTGCCACCGAGGGTGAGTTCCAGGACGCCACCGCCCTGCCAGAGCCAGATCTCGGCCGAGGCCACCCGATGCCACCGGGACACCTCACCCGGGCGCAGCAGGTACAGGATGGACGTCATCACGGGCCGCTGCCCGCCGTGCGCCCGGGGCTGGCCCAGGTCTGGCGGTACCAGCCGCCCTCCGGATTGGGTTCGAGGCCGAGGAGGCCGATCAGCTCGTCGGCGGACGTCGCCGGGTCATCGAGGCGGCTCAACGAAACGGTTCCTCCCCAGGGGCGCGGGACATCGGGGCCCGACCCCGGCCCGGTCAGGGAGCCGGAACCGGCTGTGCTGTCAGGACGTCCGCGAGCAGCCACTCGGCGGCCGACCAGGGATCGGCGGTGCCGGCGATCACCAGGTGGGCGAGCTCCGTCAGGCGCGCGTCGTGCGGCGGGGCGGCCAGGCAGTCGCGCAACGCGGTCAGGGTCAGCCCGCGGATCTCGTCGGCGGCACGAGCCAGCCTACGGCGGTCGAGCTCGCCGGTGGCGGCCAGGTCCCGCCGATGCGCGGCGATCCGCTCGACGAGCTCGTCGATGCCCTCGCCGAGGGTGGCGGCGACGCGGACCACCGCCGGCCGCCGGCCGCCGGCGCGCATCCGGGTCATCGCGGTCAGGTCGGCGATGGTGCGCGCGGCGCCCGGCCGGTCGGCCTTGTTGACGACGAGGACGTCCGCGACCTCGAGCAGGCCGGCCTTGACCGCCTGCACGTCGTCGCCGGCGCCGGGCGCGAGCAGGACGCAGGTCGTGTCCGCGAGCGCGGCGATGTCGATCTCCGCCTGGCCGACGCCGACCGTCTCGACGACGACGACGTCGAACCCGGCCGCCTCGAGCACCCGGAGCGCCTGCGCGGTCGCGGCTGCCAGCCCGCCGAGGCGCCCCCGGCTGGCCAGCGAGCGGATGAACACCCCGGGGTCGCCGGCATGCTCGCTCATCCGCACCCGGTCACCGAGCAGCGCGCCGCCGGTGAACGGCGAGGACGGATCGACCGCGAGCACGGCGACCCGCCGCCCGGCGCCGCGGTAGGCGCGTACCAGGGCCGAGACGGTCGTGGACTTGCCGACCCCGGGCGCGCCGGTGAGCCCGACGGTCTGCGCGCCCCCGGCGCGCCCGGCGAGCGCCGGGCCGATCTCCCGCCAAAGCGCGGGGGCGTTCTCCACGGCCGAGAGCAGCCGGGCGAGCGCCCGCCGATCACCCCCGACGGCCGCCGCGGCCAGCTCCGCCGGGGCCGGACCCCGCTCGCGGTCGGCGTGCACGGCGAAAGCCGGCGGTCACGCCGTCGGGACGCGCAGGATCAGGGCGTCACCCTGGCCGCCGCCGCCGCACAGGCCGGCCGCGCCGATCCCGCCGCCGCGCCGGGCCAGCTCGTTGAGCAGGGTCAGGGCGATGCGGGCGCCGGATGCGCCGAGCGGGTGGCCGATGGCGATCGCCCCGCCGTTGACGTTGACGATGTCGGAGCTGATCCCGAGGTCGCGCATGGACTGGATGGAGACCGCGGCGAACGCCTCGTTGATCTCGACGAGGTCGAGGTCGGCGGGGGTGAGCCGCTCCTTGGCCAGCGCGGCGAGGATGGCGTTGGACGGCTGGGACTGCAGCGAGGTGTCGGGGCCTGCGACGAAGCCGTGGTGGCCGATCTCCGCGATGATCGGCAGGCCGAGCTCCTCGGCCTTGGCCCGGCTCGCCACGATGACCGCGGCCGCGCCGTCGGAGATCTGCGACGCGGACCCGGCGGTGATCGTGCCGTCCTTGCCGAACGCCGGGCGCAGCTTGCCGAGCGCCTCGGCGGAGGTGTCGGCGCGGACGCCCTCGTCCTGGCTGACGACGATCGGCTCGCCGCGGCGCTGCGGCACGGAGACGGGGACGATCTCGTTGTCGAACAGGCCGTTCTTGGCCGCGGCGGCGGCCCGCTGGTGCGACCGGGCGGCGAAGGCGTCCTGCTCGGCGCGGGAGATGTTCAGCGCGCCGTTGTAACGCTCGGTGCTCGCGCCCATGGAGATCTGGTCGAAGGCACAGAACAGGGCGTCGGAGTCAATGGCGTCGAGCGCCTCGGCCGCGCCGTACTTCACCCCGGCGCGCATCGACCGCAGCAGGTGCGGCGCCCCGGTCATGGACTCCATCCCACCGGCGACGACGAGGTCGTACTCGCCGCTGGCGATGTAGGTGTCGGCGAGGGCGATCGCATCGAGGCCGGACAGGCACACCTTGTTGATCGTGACCGCGGGCACCGTCATCGGGATGCCGGCGGCGACGGCCGCCTGCCGGGCGGTGATCGGACCGGTGCCGGCCTGGATCACGTGCCCCATGATGACGTACTGGATCGCGTCGCCGGACAGCCCGGCCCGCTCCAGCGCGCTCCTGATCGCGATGCCGCCCAGATCCGTCGCGGTGAAGCTCTTCAGCGCCCCGGACAGCTTCCCGATCGGTGTCCGCGCGCCGGCCACGATCACGGAACCAGGCATGGCTGCCTCCTCATCACTCTCGGGGAGATCTCGGGGAGATCCTCGGGATACTCACCCCACGGGCACCTTCGACACCACGATAACGTGATCTTGATCCTGGTGCCCGCCCCGTGACCAGCCGGGCGGGGGAAGAGAGAACCACCGCCCGGCCCCGATCAGGACAGCGCGCCACAGGACACCACGAAGGGGGAGGAGTCCGCCGGCAGCCGCACCGTGCTGGAGGCGGTGTCCTGAACGGTCAGGCCGTCCGGGGTGAGCCCCAGCGTCGTCGTGGTGGAGACGGTGAACTGGGTTCCGTCGCTCGACGTCCCGGTGCTGATCTGCAGGGTCTTGTCGGCGCAGCGAAACCCGAGGGCGGAGTTGCCGCGGACGCCGGCGCCGAGAGTCAGGTCACCGGGCGGCGTCAGCGCGGCCAGCTCGTCGAGGCTGACGTAGCGCAGCAGGGCGTAGCTCTTCATCCCGCTGGCCGCCTGGGTCTGCACCAGCAGCTCACCGAAACCGTCGCCGTCGATGTCGACGACCGCGCTGTTGAGCGGGGTGATGATGCTGCCGAGGGCAACCCGGGCGACCTGGCCGTCCCGGGAGAACCGCACACGCAGGTTGTTCGTCCCGTCCACCGCGACCGTGTCGGACTGGCCGTCGCCGTCGATGTCGTTCACGCCCGCCGGTTTCGCCACCGGCGTGGGCAGCTGTGGGCTGCCCGGGCCGGTCGAGTTCGACGGCGCGGACGACTGCGGGCTGGTGGGGGCCACCGACTGCGGGGATGCCGTCGGCCGGGTCGGCGGCGGGCTCGTCGGCACACGGGTGGTCGATCCTGAGACCGACCCGCCGCGGCCACCGGAGCTGGAGTGCCCCATGCCGCCGCCCAGCGACGGCACGGTCGCCGCCCGGCTCGGCTCGCTGAACGTGCTCGGCATGACCGGCGGCGCGGCCGGCTCGACGACCTGGCTCGACGGGCTCGACGGGCTCGGCCGGATGGCCACCACCGCCAGCCCGATGAGCGCCGCCATCACCATCCCGCCGAGGGCGAACGCGGGGATGCGCCAGCGGCGCCGACGGGCGATGCCGGCCCGGATCTGCCGGTAGGCCTCCGGGGAGGGTCGGATGGGCTCGGCTGCCTCGGTCAGCAGCCGGGTGAGCTCGTCCGGTTCCAACGCGCTCACCGCAAGCCCTCCAGCTTGCCGCTGAGGGCGGACAGCCCTCGGGAGGTGTAGGCCTTGACGGAGCCGACGCTGCAACCCATCACCGCCGCCGCGTCCGCCTCGGACATGTCGGCGTAGTAGCGCAGGACGACCGCCTCCCGCTGGCGCCGCGGCAGCTCTCGAAGCGCCTGGATGACGGCGGCTCGCTCGACGAGAGAGTAGGCCCCTTCCTCGGCGCTGGCGGCATCGGGCATGGACTTGGGGGCATGCTTGAGAGCGACGAGTCGACGACGCAGCGTGGAACGTGCGAGATTGACGACGGTCTGCCGAAGGTAGGCCAGGGCCTTGTCCCGGTCCTGTAGACGTCCCCAGGCCCCGTGGACCCGGATGTAGGCGTCCTGGACCACCTCTTCACACAGACCCACGTCATCCAGCAGCAACGCGGCAAGGCGCACCAATGACCGGTAGTGCTCGGAATACAACGCGGTCAGGGCGGCGTCCGCGTCCCGCGCTACGTCGCTACGGGCAGCGTCGCTCCGCGCAGGCACGGGCCGCCACCCCTCCACGACTGTCATGGGCGCGGTCACACCACGTTGGACGCCGACCGAGCACTCGAAGTTGTCCCGAAAGTTCTATCGCGTCGCGCACGAAACAGACAGCCCCCACATCCCGCGACCCCGTCTCCGTACCCATCAGCTACCTCTGCCGCCCTGTCGACTGTCAGTGCCGCCCTGTCAACTGCCCGTGCTGTCCTGTCAACTGCCCGTGCCGCCCGTCATCCGCCCTCGACCACGCACCGCCGGAGGCCGATCGTGAAGGACATCCTCGAGGCGATCATCGCCCAGAGCCCGCCGTCCCCCGACCGGCGAGCGGAGTTCGCCGCGTTCACGGTCCCGGAGTTCTACCGCGGCGTCGTCGTGCGCCGCGAGGAGACCGGGATGTTCGACGGCGTCCCGTCCCAGGAAAAGGACCCGCGCCGCTCCCTGCACATCGACGAGGTGCCCACGCCCGAGGTCGGCCCCGGCGAGGCCCTCGTCGCAGTCATGGCCTCCTCGGTGAACTACAACACGGTGTGGACGTCGATCTTCGAACCGATGTCCACCTTCGGCTTCCTCGAACGCTACGGCCGGACGTCTCCCCTTGCTTCCCGCCATGACCAGCCTTACCACGTCGTGGGTTCCGATCTGGCCGGAGTCGTGCTGAGGACAGGAGCCGGCGTACACGTCTGGTCCCCGGGGGACGAGGTCGTGGCCCACTGCCTGTCCGTCGAGCTGGAGCACGCCGACGGTCACAACGACACGATGCTGGATCCCGAGCAACGAATCTGGGGTTTCGAGACGAACTTCGGCGGGCTGGCCGAGCTCGCCCTCGTCAAGGCGAACCAGCTCATGCCCAAGCCGGCCCATCTCACCTGGGAGGAGGCGGCCGCACCCGGGCTGGTCAACTCCACCGCCTACCGGCAGCTCGTCTCCGCCAACGGCGCCCGGATGAAGCAGGGCGATGTCGTCCTGGTCTGGGGAGCCTCCGGCGGGCTGGGATCCTATGCCACCCAGCTCGCGCTGCACGGCGGAGCGATCCCGGTCTGCGTCGTGTCGTCGCCGGAGAAGGCGGAGATCTGCCGATCCCTCGGCGCCGAGCTCATCATCGACCGAGTCGCGGAGGACTACCGGTTCTGGAGCGATGAACACACGCAGAACCCGCGGGAATGGCAGCGGCTCGGCCGACGCATCCGCGAACTCACCGGCGGGGACGATCCGGACATCGTGCTCGAGCATCCGGGGCGGGAGACCTTCGGCGCCTCCGTCTATGTGACCCGCCGCGGCGGCACCATCGCGTCCTGCGCCTCCACCAGTGGATTCGTGCACGAGTACGACAACCGGTACCTGTGGATGAACCTGAAGCACATCGTCGGCTCCCACTTCGCCAACTACCGGGAAGCCTGGGAAGCCAATCGGCTCATCGCCCGCGGGATGATCCATCCCACCCTCTCCCGGGTGTACCCGCTTACCGAAACGGGGCAGGCCGCCTACGATGTACACCGCAACACCCATCAGGGCAAGGTCGGCGTGCTCTGCCTGGCGCCAACCGAAGGGCTGGGTATCCGCGACTCCGAGCTCCGCGCCCGTCACCAGACCGCAATCAACCGGTTCCGTGGCGTGTAGCCAGGGAAATCGCGCCGAGCCCGATGCCCGGCTGACGTCACGTTCACCTTGACAGTCTGAGATGCTGAAGCCCTATGACCGAACACACGGATCTCATCCCGATGGCCGGCGAGACCGACGGGCCCCCAGCCTTCGATCTGGTCCGCCGTGGCTACGACCCCAACCAGGTCACCCACCACGTGAACTGGCTCGTCGAGCAGCTTCGCGAGGCCGAGGCGCACCGGGCCGCGGCCGAGGCCGCCGCGTCCGAGGCGGCGACGGAGGCGGCCCGCGTGCGCGACGATCTGGCCGCGAACCGTCCCGCGTGGGAGGAGTTCGGTGGCCGGGTCACCCAGATCCTCCAACTCGCCGAGGAGGAGGCGGCCACCGTCCGCGCCGAGCGAACCCGCGAGGCCGACGCGCAGCTCGAGGAGGCCCGCCGGATCGTCACCGAGGCCGAGGCCGCCCGCGAGAAGACCCTGCGGGAAGCCGACGGACAGGCCGCCTCGATCGTCTCGACGGCGCGTGCGGAAGCCGAGCGAATCATCGAGATCGCCCGGTCCACCGCGGCGGCGGCCGAAGACGAGTCGAAGCGCCGGCTGGCCGATCTGGAGCGTCAGCGCGAGCAGGTCACCACCCAACTCTCCGCCCTGCGCGAGCAGGTGACGACCCAGCTCGGCGCCCTGCGCGACAAGCTCACCGCGGCCAGCGCCTCGATCGCCTCGATCGAGGCGGCGCCGGTCGAGGAGCGCAAGGCGATCGGCGCGGAGACGGTCGTGCTGCCCGCGTCCGCCGGCGCCGGCGGACGCAACGCCTGAACCTCGTTCACGGGTGCGCCCTCAGCCGCCCTCAGCCGGCGTCCGAGCGCGGGCGGGCCGCCCGGCAGCGTCGATCCCAGCACGGCCGATGCCAGTGCCGGCGGTCCTCGACGCGCTCCGGCGGCCGGACGACCAGGTGGGCGGTACCCGGGTTGATCTCGTGGTCACACCCGGGGCACCGGTAGACCTTCGCCGTCGCCGCGCCGGTGACCGGGCGGACCACCCACTCCCCGTCGCGTAGCACCACGATCGGATCGGGCAGCCACGCCCCGACGGACCGCCCGCGCCCGCCCTGCCCACGCGCGTCCCGGCCTCGGGCGGGACGGCGCCGTGCCCGGCGCGTCACCGACCGCGTGGGTGTCTGCCCGGCTCCCAGGAGCGCGCCCGCCACAGCCGCGGCCCCGCCGCATCCCCGCCGCCGTCCGCATCCGACGCGGCGACCCACTCGGCCCGGTCCACGACCTCCCCGTCGACGACCCAGCCCGAGCCGCTCGCCCCGCTCGCCCCACCCGCCCCACCGCCGCGGACGCGGTCGATTCCAGCGGCCACGAGCGACCGGGCCACCTTCGCCTTGCGCAACGCTCCGGCCGGGCTCGCCAGAGCCGAGGAGGCGCCGATGAGCACCTGGAAGCCGCGGTCGCTGCCCCGCCAGTGCTCGCGCATGATCGGCTCCCCGGCGCCGACGACCAGCCGGCGGAACGCGAAGGCGACGATGGCGACGTCGTCGAGCTGGCCCACCACGGGGATCATGTTCGTCAGCCGGTTGCGCGGCGACACCAGGTACGCCAGCGCCGCCGCGGCCTCGACCTTCGCGGACTGCGGCACCCGCGGATCGGCGACGACCTGCCGCAGCATGATGACCAGATCGGGGAAAAACATCGTTATCTCCCGACCGAACTGCCGCACGGCGTCCTTGTCGAGCGTGACCATCGCCGTGGCGTCTCCTCTTGTGCGAACCGGGACTTCCCGCCGACCGGCGACATCCTAGTGCTGCATCCGGCACCTGCCGTGGGCGGCTGCGGCCGCCGGCTCGTCACCGGTCAACGACCGACGCTCCCACGACGTGCCACGTCACCCCGGGGCGCCTCGACCGGGTGACCCCGGCGGCGCCGTGCGTCGAGCGGCGGATTCCCCAGTTCGAAGCCCCCGAACGGACTACCGGTGAGGATGCGCCAAGAAGCCCCGGCCAGTCTTGCGGCCCAGGAAGCGGGCGCGCACCAGGTGCTCCAGGAGGGGGGCCGGGGCGTAGCCCGGCTCGCGGAACTGCTCGTACAGCGAGCGGGTGATGGCGAGCGTGACGTCGAGCCCGACCACGTCGGCGAGGGCGAACGGTCCCATGGGATGACCGCAGCCGACCGTCATCGCTGTGTCGATGTCCTCGATCGTGGCGTAGTTCGCCTGCAGCATCTTCACCGCGTCGTTCAGGTAGGGGAACAGCAGCGCGTTGACGATGAAGCCGGCCCGGTCGGCGCAGCGCACCGGATGCCGGCCCGTCGCCCGAGCCAGGGCCTGGACCGTCGCCGTCGCCGCGTCCCCGGTGAGCACCGTGGGCACCACCTCGACCAGGCGCATCACCTGGGCCGGGTTGAACCAGTGCATGCCGACGACGTCCTGGGGCCGCCGGGTCGCGGTGGCGCACTCGACGACCGGCAGCGAGGACGTGGTGGTCGCCAGCACCGCGCCGGGTCGGGCTACCTTGTCCAGATCGGTGAACAGCTCGCGCTTGACCGCCAGGTCCTCGACGACCGCCTCGAGCAGCACATCGCAGCCGCCGAGCTCGCCGAGGTCGGCGGTGACCCGCAGCCGGCCCAGGGCGGCGGCGCGATCGTCCTCGGACAGTCGGCCCTTCGTGACCGCCGCCGCCAGCGACGCAGCCACCCGGTCGCGGGCCGCGTCGGCGGCCTCCGCCCGCCGGGCCCGGAGGATGACCTCATGGCCGGATCGGGCCAGTACCTCGGCGATACCCCGCGCCATCGTGCCGCTGCCCACGATCCCGACCGACCGAACCCGCCCCGCCGCCCCGCCGGCCGCGCCCTCCCCACCAGCCGTCCCGCCGGGCTCCCCGACGGCACCGGGGTTCGCCCTGCCGGGGCCCCGGGGAACCACCTCGGTGGTGTCCGTCCCCGTGTACGTATAGAAGCCGCGGCCGGTCTTGCGGCCCAGCAGGCCGGCCGCGACAAGCTGGCCCAGCAGCGGCGCCGGGGCATGCAGGTGATCGCGGGTCTGGTCGTACATCGACGCGAGGATGGCGTGCGCGGCGTCGAGGCCGATGAGGTCGAGCAGGGCCAGCGGGCCCATCGGGTGACCGCAGCCGAGCCGCATCGCGGCGTCGACGTCCTCCCGGGTGGCAAAGCGCGCCTCGACCATCCGCACCGCGTTGTTGAGGTAGCCGAACAGCAGCGCGTTGACGATGAACCCGGCCCGGTCCGCGGCGACGACGGCCGTCTTGCCGACCGCGCCCACCAGCGAGACGACCGCAGCCAGGGCGTCGGGGTCGGTCACCACGGTGCGGACGACCTCGACCAGGCCCATCACCGGGGCCGGGTTGAACCAGTGCATGCCGAGCACCCGCGCCGAGCGACCGGTGCCCGCGGCGAGCTCCGTCACGGACAGGGAGCTCGTGTTCGTCGCGAGGACGGTCGCCGGCGGGCAGACCTCGTCGAGCCGGGCGAACAGCGCGGTCTTGACGTCGAGCCGTTCGTCGACGGCCTCGATCACCAGGTCGCAGCCGGCCACCGCGCCGAGTTCGGTGCCGAGGCTCAGCCGGCCGAGCAGGTCACCGCGGTCCGCGTCGGCCAGGCGGCCGTGCCGGGCCGCCCGGTCCAGGGAGCGCTCGATCCGCGCGCCCCCCCGGGCCAGCGCTTCGGCGTCCCGTTCGACGCCGACGACATCGAGCCCGGC
>NZ_CADCWT010000192.1 GCF_902806485.1 Candidatus Frankia alpina
ATCCGTCACCAGATCGCTTGAAACCACAACTCAACGACACCTAACAAATCCCTACTAGCCCGCTGGCGGTGATGAGCCAAGCTCCAGCAACTGGCTCGTCCGGCATCCCGGCGGGCCGGCCGGGACCGAGGCTGGCCGGGGCGGAGGCTGGTCGCAATGGGCCAGGGGGGACAAGATAGGAGGCGTAGATGGGGCTGTCCACACACGTCCTGGACACGGCGCAGGGACGACCCGCCGGGGGGGTGCCGGTCCGGCTCGAACGGGGGGAACTCGGCCCGGTTGCCCGTGGCACCAGCACCGAGTCCGGCAGTCAGACCGGCGTCTGGACTCTGATCACCGAGGCGGTCACCGATGCCGACGGGCGGGTCAGGGGCCTGCCGCTGACCGCGCCCGGTCCCTGGCGGCTCGTGTTCGACACCAGCGCCCGCTCGGCGTTCTTCCCCGAGGTGAGCATCGCGTTCCACGTCGCGGACCCGGCGGATCACCATCACGTCCCGCTCCTGCTGGCGCCGTTCGGCTACTCGACCTATCGCGGAAGCTGACCTTGAAATAAACGGTCAGGTCTCGGTGGCGGGCTGCGAGCGGGACGGGGAGGCCAGCGGCCATCCACCGGCCGCCAGCCGGGCGCTGACTCGGGCGATATCGCCCTCCAGCGGGGTGTCGTGGGTGATGTCGGCGATCGCGGTGCGGATCGCCAGGGCCGAGGTGGAGTCGCCGCTGGCGGCCAGCGCGTCGACGACCACGGCCACCTCGTCCCCGGTCAGCTTGCGTCGCAGCAGCGCGAACAGCGGCAGATAGTCCCGCTCCGGGACGCCGTCGGGATATCCGGCCCGCAGCCACTGGATGACCGAGGCCAGCATCGGAGGCAACGCCACGCCACTCACCTTTCCATCGCCTGCCGGGCGACTCCGAGGATCGGAGAATCGCCTGCCACGTGGGTCCAATCGCGCGCCGGGCGGGGCTCCATCAGGGCACGGACAGCTCCATCAGGTGCCCGCGACGACGGAGTAAATTCCCCAGGCGATCGCTGCCAGCACTACGGCGAAGCACACCACCCCGGCGGCGAGGCCCAGTGGGTTCGAGCCGAGAATGCGGTCGCCGCCGGCCTCGGTGGCGGGCGAGCCGCGGTCCCGGCCCGGCAGGCTCACCGCGCGCAGCCCCACCGCAAACAGCGCGGGCAGACCCGCCCCGGCGAGCAGGCCGATGACGACGATTTTCCACAGCGCGTCCAGGTCGATCCAGGAGTTCATGCCTGCCTAGCCTTTCGTCACCAAGGTCTCGGCGTGGATGCTGACGTCAAGGCCTCCGTGTGGGCCTCAGGCCGCGATCGGCTTCTTGGCGTCCGTGGAGGCCGTTGCTCCTTTCCATTCGTCGTTGACGTTGTGGTGGCTGACCGGCGTCCCGCGGGCCCGCAGGTACAGGGCGGCGGATGCGACCACCAGCAACACGAAGACGACCAGCACGCCGGTGGTGCCGCCGATGCCCTGGGCGATCCCGTAGCACCCGGCCCCGACGAGCCCGGCGGCCGGCAGGGTCAGCAGCCAGGCGGTGGCCATCCGGCCGGCGACGCTCCAGCGCACCTCGGCGTTCTTGCGGCCGAGGCCGGTGCCGAGGATGGAGCCCGTGGCCACGTGCGTCGTCGACAGCGAGTAACCGAAGTGGCTGGAGAGCAGGATCGTCGCGGCCGAGGCCGACTCGGCGGCCATGCCCTGCGGGGAGTCGATTTCGACCAGGCCCTTGCCGAGGGTTCGGATCACCCGCCAGCCGCCGAGGTAGGTGCCCATGCTGATCGCGATCGCGCAGCTCAGGATCACCCAGAACGGCGCCTCGGCCCCGGAGTCCACCGTGCCGTTGGCGATGAGGGCCAGGGTGATGATGCCCATCGTCTTCTGCGCGTCGTTCGTGCCGTGCGCGAGTGAGACGAGCGACGCCGAACCAATCTGGCCGAGCCGGAATCCGTGGCTGCGCGTCCGGTTCGGGACGCTGCGGCTCAGCCGGTAGATCAGGTAGGTTCCCACGGTCGCGATGAGGCCGGCGATCACCGGGGACAGACCGGCTGGGATGATTACCTTCGAGACGACGCCGTGCCATTTGACGCCGTGCGTGCCGGCGGCGGCCATGGTCGCCCCGATGACCCCTCCGATGAGCGCGTGAGATGAGCTGGATGGTATCCCGAAGAACCAAGTAAGCAAATTCCAGGTAATTCCGCCCACCAGGCCGGCGAACACCACCGTCAGCGTCACGAGATGGGTGTTGACTAGGCCACTCGCGATCGTTGCGGCCACGCTGAGCGACAGGAAGGCGCCAACGAGGTTCAGCGCCCCGGAGAGAGCGACGGCGATCTTCGGTGACAGTGCCCGCGTGGCGATCGAGGTCGCCATCGCGTTGCCGGTGTCGTGGAAACCGTTTGTGAAGTCAAAGGCCAGTGCGGTTACGACCACCAATACCAGGATGCCGTCGTTCACGACATCTGTTGTAGCTTCGGGCGGGGCCGATGTCGACCCGTCGCGAACCTTCAGAACGGGATATCGGGCAATGTTCACCGACGTTCATTTTCCGTTAATGTAGATGACTTTCGACGTTGCGTTTATCGTGTCACGCGTGGTTATTGGTCGTTGATTGTGGTGGAATTGTTCGTTCTTCGCCCGCCCAGGCGGGTGACCGTCGCCCGGTCGAGGCCCGCGGCTGCGAGGCGCGGGTCGTCCAGCACGCCGGCGTCGAGCGCCCGCAGGACGTGCCCGGCCAGGGCTCGCCCGGTCGCCGGCTCGTCGGCGACGGCCCCCGACTGCCGGGTGGCGGCGTAGGCGGCCAGCCGGGCAAGCGCACCGTCGAGCCCCGCCAGCAGACAGCCGGTCACCGCCGCATGTCGGCTCACCAGCTGCCCAGGATGCAGATCCCAGCCCTGGTAGAGACCTCGATGCCAGGCGCGGCGGATCAGCTCGGCGTGCCGAGGCCAGGCGCGGCGCACGTCGTCGCCGGACGCGCCCGCCCGTTCGTCGCCGTCGACGGGCAGCAGGTTCGACGAGCCGTCCGCGACATGAATGCCGGTGCCGGCCGCGGCCAGCTGCATCATCGTCGTCGCGTACTCCACCGCCGGATGGTCACTGGCCTGGTGCGCGGCCGTGACTCCGAGCGCCGCCGAGTAGTCGTAGGTGCCGACGTGCAGCCCGACGAGCCGGCCGGGGCCCAGCTCGAGTCCGGTCCGCACCAGCGCGGGCAGGGCGAGCACCGCGGCCGGCGTCTCGACCTGTACCTCGATCCCGACCGGGGCGAGCCCGAGCCGCCGCTCCAGCTCGGCGAGGACATCGGCGAAGACCCGAAGCTGCCGCGCATCGCTGACCTTGGGCAGGGTCAGCACCAGACCGGGCGGTGGTCCGTCGGCACCGGCGAGCGCGGTGAGGAACAGGTCGAGGCTGCGCAGCCCACGGGTGCGGACCAGCGGGTTGAGCGACTTGGGTCGCAGTCCGTAGCGGGCGGGCAGCTGCCGGCCGCGTCGGCGGCGCGCAGGGCCTCGGCCGCGCTCACGGCGTCGGCGTCCTCGGCGCCGTCCGGCCGCAGGCCGTAGCCGTCCTCCAGATCGACTCGCAGGTCCTGGATCGGCTCCGCGGTGAGCGCACGCGTGGTGTGGGCATGGACGGCGGCGGCGACGTCGGGCCGGGGCTCGCCGCCGGTCGCGGCGGCGAGCGTCGCGGGCTCGGCCCCGTACGTCGCGAGCAGGGCGCGGGCCCGCTCACCCCAGGCCGGCACGATGCCGGGGACCATCTGATCGGCCGGCAGGTAGCAGGTGTGAACGGGCTGGCGGGCGCCGGTATCCCCCGGGTGGCGGGCGGCGAGGGCCGCGTCGACCGGTTCGAGGGCGGCGGTCAGGTGGGCGACGACATCGGGCGGCAGCGTCGGCATGGTCCCAGTCTCCGGCTGTCGCCGGTCAGGGTGTCGGCTAGAGCGCCGGTCAGGGCGCGGGCGGACGTTCATCGGCGCCTGTGGGGCCACCGCTGTTCGATCGGAGGCCCCGGGGCGGCGCAGCAGGTCACACCGGCCGGAGGCGCCGACCGGTAGGGCTCGCGGGGCCCAGGCCGGCGGGGCGCGGGGGCAGCCGCAGGCGCAGGGCGACGAAGGCGTTCGCCGGTCGGCACGGGGGCGGGGCGGATGAAGCCGCCGCCGACGCTGGGCGCACCGATCGGGGGGGTCGATGCGCGGCGTCGGCGGCGGCGGTCTCAACGGGGGACGTCCGGCTTCCCGTGCCCGGATCATCATTGCTCAGGTTGCCGGGCCCGAGGGGGTCAACCCCGTTATCCGGTCCGAACTGCCCTGCTGCTTTGTACCAAATGGCACCCGGGAGGCAGCCGGCCGGGTTCGGTGCTCCCCACCGGCCGCTGCATCCTTCGTACCCCTGCGTGACCGTCTGTACGCCGAGCCATGCCGAGGTCTAGTCACGGTTTTCGGGTGCAAAACCGTGACTATGCCTCGGCACGATTTGGCCGCAATCTGGCTGGAAATCAGGCGGGCAGGCGGCGGAAGAGTTAGTTGATGATTACTTAGAGTTACAGTTGGCGATTCGAAATCACTCGCGTCGAGGCGAGCGTGTCCGCCGTCCGGCGGTCCGTCGGCAGCGCCGACCCGGGCCGAGGAGGCGGGGCGCGGCCGTTCGTCGGAGGTGAGCTGTTGGCGCGCATCAGCTTTATGCGCCTAGGGTGGTGACATATCTTCGCTCACCAAGGCCGCTGAGGGATCGGGCGGGGTGGACCCGGCGGTGCTACACCTGGCGTCGGCGGGGCCGGCTCGCCGCACCCGTGGAGGGGACGGACGCCATGACCGACACGCAGACCACTCCGGTCACCGAGTTGCTTAACCAGCTGCTCGGCAGCTACTGGGCGGGCTACGCCCAGCACCGCACCCATCTCGTCCTTGTCGAGTCCTGGGGCCTGCACGGTCTGGCCGCGGGCATGGCTGTGCGGATCGCCGACGAGCCGGTCACCATCGCCGCGGTGCTGAACCGGCTGCTCGACCTCGGTGGCCGGCCGGACTTCGTGGTGGCCAAGCCGGCCATCGGGACGTCCCTGCGGGAGGTGCTGGAGAACGACCTGGCGGCCCAGCGCGGCGCCCGACCCGGTCTGAACCAGGCGGCGGAGGTCGCCGCCGCCGAGCACGACGCGACCACCCGCATCCTGATCGAGACCGTTCTCGCCGACGAGGAGCAGCATCTGGCCTGGCTCGATACCGAGTTGTCGCTCTACCACCGGCTCGGCGAGCCGCTCTACACAGCCCAGCGCCTCGCCGTGGCCGCCGCCGCCGCTTCCCCGTCGCCGGCCTGAGCACCCCCTTGCCTATCCAGAGGCTTCGGCACTCGATTTACCCCCCTCTGGATGTGCAGCCAGGTTGATGCCGGCGTCGTTGAAGGCGCGTTGGATGCCGGCGGCGAGGGTGCGGTGCCGGTCGAGCATCGCGGGCAGGTCGGGGTGCACCGGCCGGCCGTCCTCGACGACGAGCCGGCCGGCGACGACGGTGTGCCGGGCGGTGGTCGGCCCGCAGCGCAGCCAGGCGTCGATCGGATCGGACAGGGCCCCGGCGTAGGCGACCCCGTCCAGCGGCCAGACGACCAGGTCGCCGACCGCGCCGACGGACAGTTCGCCGATCTCCCCGGTGCGGCCGAGGCAGCCGGCGCCGCCACGGGTGGCGATCTCCAGCGCGTCGCGGGCCGACATCGCCGCGGCGCCGTGCCGTAGCCGGCCGAGGAGCATCGCCGTGCGGGCCTCCAGCCACAGCGACGCCGAGTCCGCCGACGACGACCCGTCGCAGCCGAGGCTGACGGGGACGCCGGCCGCCCGCAGCTCGGCGACCGGCGCGAGCCCGCCGCCGAGGATCATGTTGCTGCTCGGGCAGTGCGCCACCCCGGTGCCCCAGGCGCCCAGCCGGGCGACCTCCGCCGGGTTCGGGCAGATGCAGTGCGCCACCCAGGCCCGGTCCCCGGCCCAGCCGACCTCGGCGAACTGGTCGATGGGCCGGCGGCCGAACACCGCCAGGCAGTATTCGTCCTCCTCGGGATCCTCGGCGAGATGGGTGTGCAGTCGCACGTCGAGTTTCTCGGCGAGCTCGGCGGTGGCGCGCATGAGCGCCGGGCTGACCGAGAACGGCGAGCAGGGCGCGAGTGCCACGCGCACCATCGCGCCCCACGACGGGTCGTGGTGGCGGGCGACGAGGCGGGCCGACTCGGCGAGGATCTCGTCGTCGTCCTGGACCACCGAGTCGGGTGGCAGTCCCCCGTCCTTCACCGACAGCGACATCGACCCGCGGGTCGGGTGGAATCGCAGGCCGAGGGCCGTCGCCGCGGCGATCTCCGCGGAGATCAGGTCTCCGCCGCCGCGCGGATGGACGTAGAGATGGTCGGTGGTCGTGGTGCAGCCGCCGAGGGCGAGCTCCGTGAGCCCGACGTACGCCGAGACGTGCACCGCCTCCTCGTCCAGCCGTGACCACAGCGGGTAAAGAGTCGACAGCCAGGTGAACAGGGTGCCGCTCAGGGCCGGGGCGTAGGCGCGGGTGAGGTTCTGGTAGATGTGATGGTGCGTGTTCACCAGGCCGGGCGTGACGAGCGTGCCGTCGGCCCGCAGGGTGCGCACGGCGGGTGGCGGCGGATCGCCAGGGCCGCCGAGCGCGCTGACCAGGCCGTTCGTCACCGCGACCCATCCGCCGCGGATCTCCCTGCGGTCGGCGTCCACGGTCGCGACCAGCTCGGCGCCGACGACTAGCAGGTCAGCGGGAACGGGAGCGTTGATGGGACGGGAGACGGCGGTGCCCGGCGCCGGCGCGGGCGCGGTGTGCGGCTCGGTCATGGCCGCCGATTCTGCGTCCCCCGCGTTACGCCCGGGTGACAGCGGTCGTGTTGGGAGAGACAGCGGTCGTGTCAGGAGGTTGTGGCGTGCCCGCTGAGCCGCCCCGGTCCGCCGCTGCGCCGGTCGTGGCGATCGACGACCCGGCGGATCCGCGGGTCGACGACTTCGTCGCGCTCACCGATGTCGCCCTGCGGCGCCGCAGGGAGCCCGCGGACGGGCTGTTCATCGCCGAGGGCGAGCGGGTCATCACCCGGGCCCTGCGGGCCGGCTATCGTCCTCGTTCGGTCCTGGTGTCGCCGGCCCGGCTCGACGCGGTGCCGGCGGACCTGCCCGCCGACGTCCCCGTCTACGTCGCCGGGGCCGACGTCCTCGCCGCCATCACCGGTTTCGAGGTGCACCGCGGCGCGTTGGCGTCGATGTGCCGCCGGCCGCCGCTGGCCGCCGCGGACGTGCTCGCCGCCGCGCGACGCATCCTCGTCTGCGAGGACATCGTGAGCCACACCAACCTGGGGGCGATCTTCCGCTCGGCCGCCGGGCTCGGGATGGACGCGGTACTGCTCAGCCCCCGCTGCGCCGACCCGCTCTACCGCCGCTGCGTGCGGGTCTCGATGGGCGAGGTGTTCGCCGTGCCCTACGCGCGGCTCGACCCGTGGCCGGGCGCGCTGGGCCTGCTCCGCGCCGTCGGGTTCACCCTGCTGGCGCTGACCCCGGCCGTCGACGCCGCCGATCTCGGCACGTTCGCCGCCCGGCTCGACGCCCCCGGCTTGGCGGCGAATCCGGCGGCCGAGGGCCAGGCGGCGGGGTCGTCGGAGGTGAACCCGGAGGTTGGGTCGCCCGCGCGCGTCGCGCTTCTGCTCGGCACCGAGGGACCCGGGCTGTCCGAGCCGACCCAGGCGGCGGCGACCGCGCGGGTCCGCATCCCGATGGCGCACGGCGTCGACTCGCTCAACGTCGCCGCCACCGCCGCCATCGCCTGCTATCTGCTGGGCCGGCGCTGACCGCACCGACCGCACCGACCGCGGGGTGCCGCGACACCCCGGGCAGGTCGCCCGGCCACGAGCGGCGTCAGCCGGGCCGGGATGCCAGCCACGTGCAACCGGGCAGCGGCAGGTTGCGCAGCACCCAAAAAGCGATCACCAGCACCGGGATGACCGGTAGCAGCCGGGCTGGGACGCGGGGCAGCGGGCGCCGCCAGCCGGCGGCCCGAGCCACCGCCACCGCCCAACCGAGGACCAGCGTCGGCGCGGCGACGAAGAAGAAGAGGTTGTAGTTGGCCGCCGCCTCCGGGTGCCCATGCAGGAGCTGGTGCAGACCCCGCAGCGTGCCGCACCCGGGGCAGTCCAACGACGTCGCCCAGCGGAACGGACAGGTGGGGTAGTGGCCAGGCTGCGCCGGGTTGACGAGATAGACCCGCACCGCGGCGGCCGCCGCGATCGCACCCACCGCGGCGAACCCGCCTAGACGGGCCCGCGGCGACCAGTCCCGCGCGGTCGTCACCGGTTCAGCGTAACGGGCATAAGGGCGTGACGGGCGGTCACTCCAAGTGCAGAGCGTTCTCCTCGGCCGAGGCGCTCCTGATAGTTCCGTCGTCGTCAACCTCGAGGGCCGCGTCCTCGAGGCCCGTGGCGTCCTCGCCGTAGACATCAGCCCGCAGGATCTGGCCCGACTCCCGGCGCTCGGCCTCCAGGTAGGGGTCGGCGTCCGGCAGTTCGGCCGCGAGCTGCTCCGCGAAGGACGAGCCCTCGCGCTCCTCTCGCGGCGTGTGCGGGTACCGCACACCCGGGCTCGGCCGGTCAGGAACGTCCCAACTGTCGTCAAGCGGGTCCCGGCCGGCGTCCGTCGAGCCGAGGTCGTCGCTGTCGAACACCTCGGCGGGTTCCAGAGGCGAGTCCTCGCGGTTCCACGACTCGGAATCCGCGGCTGGCTGTGTCACGTGGGCCTCCCCGACCGGCTCCCGGTGAGCGGTGTCCATCCGGGGTGTGTACCTGGACGGATCACCGGTGTGACGGGTCCGGTCGTTGTCGACGGTGCGTCCCGGGCCGTTCCCGGCACGCCTTGACATTGCACCTTCCCTGGCCCGGCGGTGTTAAGCCCACACGGCGCGCCGGTCTTGCCGGCATCCGCGCGTTGCGAGCGGCCGCACCTTCCAGCAGCTTGGCCGGTCCGTGCCGCCGGCCTGGCCGCTTCCACCCGGCTGGCTGCCGGCGGTGTCGGTTGGAAACCGTTGGGCTAAGGTTCTTTTCCTTTTCCTTTTCCTTTGCCGTCGGCCAGATAGTCGCGGAGAAACGCAGTGATCGTGTGCCGTGATGTGGCGGTGTCTCCGCCTACAAAAGTCGCTCCGACGCTTACCTCGACCGTCTGGCTGAGATTGGCCGTAGTGGCCGGTTTCGGGCCGTATGTCGTGAGCGGGATACGGGCGGAGCAGGTGGTCGTCTATGGTGGCCTGCTCCTCTGCATTCCGTTCGGTGGAATGTTCCACGGCCTGGGTCCGCGGCATCTCATGGTGGCGCTGGCCTGGACGGGCTTCGCTCTCTACGTAGTTTTGAATTCGATCGGTGTGACGGTTTCGGAGAATTTCTTTCCCGGCCCCCTGCAGGCTGGCGTGGATAATTACGTCTATCCCGCCGCAGTGCTGTTCATGGTAGGCCGGTGGTTGGCGGCGGGCTATACCCGACAGGGCGCACTTGATCGGTTCTGTCGGATATTCGTGGTGTTGATGATGATCAATGGTGGGCTGGCGGTGCTCGGCTTGGCCGCCGACCTCTCGCCCATTCTGGCCGCCTTCTGGGGCGGTGAGGGCCTGGGCGGGCAGAGCGTGGCCGTGCTGGCGACAGGCAACGGCCGGCTCTCCGGCGTGTTCAACCAGCCGGTGGAGGCGGGAGCCGCTCACTGAGCCATTCCCGGC
>NZ_CADCWT010000193.1 GCF_902806485.1 Candidatus Frankia alpina
CGGCGGTCGCCGGCCGGGGTGCCGGCGCCGGGCTGGACGTACACGGCGGCGAGCAGGCGGGCGCGGGCCATCCGGATCACGGGGATCACCTCGGCCGCGAGCACGCAGATGACCGCGCTGGTCGGTGCGAGCAGGTCGTGCCGCTGCCGGACGATCATCTGCGCCGTCCAGGCCGTCAGCGGACTGCTGGTCGGGGGGCCGGCCGGCTCGGGCCAGAGCAGGCCCGCGTCGTCCGGGGACCAGTTCCGGTCGAGGGCGAGCGCCGCGAGGTAGAGCGCCTCGTGGACCGCTTCGTGGTCGGGGTCGGTGGGGTCGTGCTCGCTCTGGCGCAGCTCGCGCAGGGCGCCCTTGGATCGGCCGGCGGCGAGGGCTGTCGCGGCGCGAACGAGGTGGCGCTCGGCCGGCGGTGGGAAGGGGTACCGCACGGGCACGCCGGCGGGCTCGACGCGATGTTGCTCGTGCAGCAGGAGTGCGATGAGGAGCCTTGCTGAGGAAAGCGGCATTGGTGCGGTGTTCCTTCAGGACGACGCGGAACCGGACCCGGTTCGGACTGTTCTGACCCGCCGGAAAATGCTGGCGGAGCCATGACAGTACCTAGCATTCCGTCCTCGGGAAACTTTTTTGGCGGTTCCGTGACGACCTGGTTATGGCATCGAATTTACCTCGTGGAAATGGTCGTCGGTGTCGAGATGATGTAACCACAATTAAGTAGAGAAATGATTTGACTTTTTATTTTCAGACGAGGTCGCCGGGAACGGCGTCGTACCGGCGGGCGAGCTCGGCGATGAGCGGCGTCGACCCGGCGAAGCGGTGGTCGTCGACGGCGGCCACGGCGACGATCCCGCGGGAGTTCGTCACGAAGGCGGCCTCGAAGCGGCCGAGGTCCGTCAGCAGCACCGGCGCCCGCGAGCTGCCCGGCGACCGCTCCAGCAGGGCCATCGTCACGCCGTGCAGGGCCGGCGTGTCCGGCCAGACGATCATGTCTGCGGCGAGGAAGCCGATGTTGGTCGTCGCGCCCTCGGTGATGATGCCGCCCGGTCCGGTGAGCAGCGCGTCGTCGAAGCCGCGCCGGCGGGCGAGGCGACCGTACTGGAGCTGACCGAACGTGCCCAGGTGCTTGAGGTGCGCAAACGGCCGCGTGTACGGCACGGACATGAGTCGCTGCGGGGCCGCCGGCGGTTCGGCAGGTGCTCCGACCGCGACGATGAGCCGCGTCGGGCCGCCGTCCGCCGCGCCGGCGACGACGACCCGCACGGTGGCGTCGCGGGTCGAGGCGGCCAGTGCCGTCCGGATGCGGGCGCGCACCAGCTCGCCGTCGAGCGGCGAGTCGTAGAGCTCGCGGTTCGCCGCGTCGAGACGTTGCAGGTGCAGGTCGAGACCGCGGGTTCGGCCGGCGCGGACCTGCATGACCGTGAAATGGCCGTGCGGAACCAGGGCCAGGGCAGGCGCATCGCCGGGGGGCACGGGACACCCGTCGATCTCGACGCGCAGGAATGCCGGGCTGATCACTCCGGTCAGGATAGCCAGCCGGTGCGGGGCGCCCGATCGGGCGCCCCGGGCGACGAAGGCCGGCGGCGGGTTCGCTAGCGTGCTCGTGCCGCGCCCGTCGTCTGGCGGGCCGCCCGTCAACGAATGGAGTGGCCATGTCCGACCTCGCCGTCGACCCCACGGCCGACCCGGCCAAGATCGTCAGTGGTCTGTCCGCCCTGTCGGAGCGGGAGATCTCCGAACTGCTGGCGGGCCCGGCCGGGGAGGGCATCCTCGACGAGATCTTCCGCCAGATGCGCGACACGTTCCGGCCCGAGCAGGCGCAGGGCGAGAACGCGCTCATCCGTTTCGCCCTCACCGGCGGCCCCGGCGGTGGCACCCGCGCCTACGAGCTGCACATCGTCGACGGCACCTGCGTTTTGGCGATCGAGCCCCCCGCCGGCGTCGGCGCGGCGCCCGCCGACCGTGCGCTGACCATCACCACCGACCGGGTCCGCTTCGTCCGCGTGCTCATCGGCCAGGTCAGCGGCGCCAAGCTCTTCATCACCCGGAAAATCAAGATTGACGGCGACCTGAAGTTCGGCGGCAAGGTGATGTTCTGGTTCGGGCTCAAGCAGGACGACTGAGCCACCCTGCGCCCGGTGCCGCCCGCCCCAGGGTGACGTACTCCGTGTGCGGCACGTATTACTGTCGGTTGACGGCGGTGGTGGATGGCGAGGCGCGCGGCGGCTCCGCGGTTCAGGGAGAGTGGATGGTGGGCGGATGGTACGGCTGGTGCTCGACGGCCGGGCGTACGACCTGCCCGCCGGGACCGACGCGGCCGCGCTTCGCCGCCGCGCCGAGGCGGTGATGAGCGGCCGGGCCGGCAACGCCGGGTTCGACCGGATGACCCTCGCGGACGGCAACGTCCTGGCAGTGAACTGGCGCGCGGTGGGCACCGTCCGCGTCATCGAGGCGGGCTCGGAGGACGACGCCTGACCGGCGCAGAGAGGAGCCGGTGGAGTGCCGGGGTGGAGTGGAGTGCCATCCGGTTAGAGGGCGAACTCGGCCGGCTCCAGCCCGAGGGCGAGCGCCGCCTCCCGCACGACTGCCTGCTCGCTGGCGACGAACTCGCCGTCGATCAGCCCGATGACCTGCCCGATCCGCACGACGGCGGCGGCCTGCGCCACCCGGCCGCGCACCTTGATGATCTCGGCCAGGGCCGCGCGACGGCCGGCCGCGAAGTCCGCCGTCAGCCGGTCGAGGTGCGCCTCGAACAGCCGCACGGTGTCCTGCTCGGGGAACTGGGACAGCACCGGGTCGGTGGCGGCGAAGCCGAGCAGCCCCTCCCGCTCGGTCGGGTCGATGTGCCCGTCGGCGGCGGTGACCAGCGCGCATATCGCCACCGCCGCGTCCCGGAAGGCCAGCGTCCGCAGCTCCTCGCGGCGGGTGAACAGCTGGGCCCGCAGCGAGGCCAGCGACGGCAGCCGCCGGTTACCTCCGGCGGGGTCCAGTCCGCGCCACAGCGGCCAGCCCTCGGCCAGCCAGCGGCGCACGACCTCGGCCATCGACAGGGGGCGCAGCCGCGTCGCGAGCAGGACGTCGATGTTCACCGGGACGAGGGTGTGCTCCCCCCAGCGGGACGGGGTCGGGATGCTGGCCGGCCAGATCCCGGCGAACAGCACGCTGAGCACATGGTCCGTCGCGGAGTTCGGGGAACGGCCGGTGATGGAGCCGTCATGCTCGACCGCGCCGACGAACTGCCGGGCGACGACCCGCGGCCCGGCGAGCCGCCCCACCTGCCGCTCGAGCGCGTCGTCGGCGCTCTCGCCGCCGACCACCGGGCCACCGGGCAGCACGTGCCAGACGTCGTCCGGCGGTCGTGCCAGCAACACCCGGTCATCGATCCGCAGCAGCAGCCGGACATCGAGCCCAACAGCGGCCTGCACTGGCATACCGACTCCACTTCCGAAGACGCACCGCACAAGATGGGTCACGCAATGACGGCATCATCTCCCAGATGACCCGAAGACCCGACCCGGTGGTTCGGCTGCGTCACCTCGGGCCCCACCAGCCCACGGAACTGCTCCGGAAGGCGGCCCGCCGGATCCCCGGTTTCCGGCCTGCCGTCGGGAGCCCGCGCCGGCGCTGGCGGCTGGGGACCCGCCCGCCCGCGCCGGCGGGGGTTGGCGAGAAGACGGCTATACCTCGCAAGTCCGTCAGCGTGCCGACGTGCCCAGGGTCGTAGCGTCGACGTCGAACCGTCCCGTTCCTTCCCCGGCTCCGCGGTGTGCGCGGCTCGGCGATCCCCGCGGCTTGGTGATCTTCGTGGCTTCGTGGCCGGGCGGTGCCCGTTCCGGCGAGGTGTGTTGCGTGAACTGCTTGCTGTGCTCCCGGCCGCCGCGGCCGGCGTCCGAGGCGTCCCGCGAGGCGAAACCGTGACCAAGTTCCTGCTCAGCGTGCATGTCCTGGCCGCGATCGTCGCGATCGGACCGGTCGCGGTGGCGGTGAGCATGTTCCCGCCGGCCGCCCGCGCGGCGCTGGCCCGTCCGGGCGACGAGCACTCCGCCGGCGTCGCGCGGGTGCTGTACCGGATCTGCGGGATTTACTCGGCACTCGGCCTGCTCGTGATCGTGTTCGGGTTCTTCACCGCGCAGCGCCTCGACGTGCTCGGTCAGATCTGGCTCATGGTCGCGATCGCGCTGACCGGCCTCGCCGCGCTCGTGCTCGCCTTCGCGGTCCTGCCCGCGCAGCGCAACCTCATCGACGAGATCACCACCGCCGCGGCCGCCCACGTCGCTGGCACCGACAACGCTGGCACCGACAACGCCGCCACCGGTGGCGGTGGCGCCGAGGCATCCTCCGGGGACATGCTCGTCTCGGCGATGGACCTGCCGACCGCCGACATGCCGACCGCCAGCCTGCCCGCCTCGCGGGTGGCGGCGGCCCTGGACAGCGGCGCGGCGACCGGGAACGGCTTCGCGCTCGCCCGCACCAAGCGCCTCGCGATGACCGCCGGCATCTTCAACCTGCTCTGGGCCGCCGTCACCGTCCTGATGATTATCCGTCCGGGCTCGACCACCGGCGTCTGAACCGGTGCACGTGCCCCCGCCCGATGGGACGATTCGTCCTGGGTGAGGTGACGGCGACGGAGGGGGAGGACGCCGGATGGGGGAGGCGCTGGACACGGTCAAGCGGGTGCTGGCGGCGTTCGATGCCGGTGACGAGGCAGCGGTCCGGTCGCTGCTCGACGCCGACCTCGTCGTGGAGGCCCCCGGCGGGGTGCGCATCGAGGGCCGCGACGCCGGCGCCGGGTACAGCGCCGCGTTCCTCGCCGCGTTCGACGACGCGGACGTCGACACGCACATCCTCGCCGAGCAGGGCGAGCTCGTCGTCGAGGAGTACACCCTCACCGCCACGCACACCGGCGTCCTGCGCGATGCCGACGGCACCGAGCACCCTCCGACCGGGCGGCGCATCACCTTGCGGGTCGTCGAGGTCTACCGCGTCCAACGCGGCCTGATCACCGAGAACCGCCTCTACTTCGACCAGACCCTGCTGGCCCGCCAGCTCGACCCCGCAGACCAGCCACCCCCCTGACGGTGCAGCCCCGCCGCACGCCTGTACGGCGCGGGTCGGTACGGCGTGGCGCGGTCGGGGCGGGGGGCGGTGCCGCCGACGTGATGCGGTGCGTTGTGCGCATTTTCGGGGTGCGGACCGTGCAAAACGCACCGCAACGCCGCGCGCGACGACGGACGCCGTGGGTCGATGTTCGACGGCCGATCGGCGCGGACATACTGCCTTGCGGAACCCGGCGAACCGGACAGGTCCGCGACCGGGACAGGGCGAAGGGCGGCACATGCAGTTCGACGACGAGTCGGTGGACGCCTCCGAGCTGGAGGATCAGCGCGGGGGCGGGGGACTCGGCCGGGGGCTCGCGGTCGGCGGCGGTGGGGCCGGCATCCTCGGCGTGGTCATCTACCTGCTCGTCGCGGTCCTCGGCGGCGGCGGGCCGGACTCGGCCGGGTCGCCGTTGTCGCAGCCCGGCGGCGGCACGTCCGGCGACGTCGCCCGGCGGTGCAACGTCGCCGGGGCGATCGACCAGTACGACGACTGCTTCGTCCTCAAGGCGTTCAACGAGATCAACGAGGTGTGGGGCGCCCAGTTCGCCCGCAGCGGCCAGACCTACACCAAGCCGCGGCTGGTCTACTTCTCGCAGCCGGTGCGCACCGGCTGCGGCACGGCGTCGTCGCAGGTCGGGCCGTTCTACTGCCCGCCGGACCGCAAGGTCTACATCGACCTGGGCTTCCTCGACCAGCTTCAGCGCAACTACGGCGCCCAGGGCCGGTATGCGCAGGCGTATATCGTCGCGCACGAGGTCGGCCATCATCTTCAGACGCTCACCGGGACCGAGGCGCGGGTCCGCCAGGCCCAGCAGGCCGACCCGTCCCGGGAGAACCCGCTCAGCGTCCAGCTCGAACTTCAGGCCGACTGCTACGCCGGGGTGTGGAGCACGCTGGCGAACAACGCCGGCAACGTCACCATCGGCGAGGCCGACCTCGACGAGGCCCTCGGCGCCGGGCAGGCCGTCGGCGACGACCGTATCCAGGCGCAGGCCGGCCAGGTCAACCCGGAGACCTGGACCCACGGCTCCGCCGAGCAGCGCAGGGACTCCTTCCTCACCGGCTACCGCGGCGCCACCATGGCCTCCTGCGGCACCGTCCCGCACGCCTGACCAGGCAGCGCCCGGTCCCTCGGCAGATCCCGCGCCCGGTCCCTCGGCAGGGCCACCTCGATCCCCGTCGGGTGGCCGTCGGGTGA
The DNA here is from genome assembly GCF_902806485.1 of Candidatus Frankia alpina. Lineage (GTDB taxonomy): Bacteria > Actinomycetota > Actinomycetes > Frankiales > Frankiaceae > Frankia > Frankia alpina. Next base: position 6,289 of record NZ_CADCWT010000193.1, read on the forward strand.
CTCGCGCGCCGCGGCCGAATCCTGTACGGGTGCGGTGGGGTGTGGCGAGCAGCGGAGTTGTGGCTAATCTTGTTCTAGATTGTGTACATGTAGATTCTCCGGCGGACGAATTGCATGCCCGCGAAGGCCGACTGTATACGGAGGGACGCTGGCGGGTGGTGCCCCGTTCTGCTATCTTTGACCCGTTCTCGGGACGAGAATTGGGGGGGGGACACTCCAGGAGGTGTCCCAAGTTTTTGGTTCCGGTCCCATCCCGCTCGGCGGGGCGCGGATGCTGCTGGCAGCCGATGCCCACTCCGGTTGCATCAGCGACGCGACACTCGGCCAGCTGGCTGGCATTCTCGGCTACCTGGCCTTCTCCGACACGGTCGTGGCGTCGGAACACTCGGCCTGGAGATCGCCCTCGCCGTCGCGATCTCCATCTGAGTCCAGTGGCGCGTCGATTATCGCCGATGACATCGTTTCCGCTGGTGGGCCTGTGGCGGCTACGTTCTCATCGCCGCGCACACCGTGCCTGCCAGCAGGGAGAAGCACTGCAGTCTGATCGTCACCGCGATCGCCGGGACCGTTGCGCTGACCCTGGTGGCCCTCGCCATGCGATTGGCCTCCTCGGTGCCTTGGCCGGACGATTCGCCGTGCACGCCGTCCGCTGGCTGTGGGGCTCGGGCGTGGACCGCAATGACGGCGCGCTCACCGGTCCGACGACGCACGCGATCGGCACCGACGGCCCCATCGGCAGCAGCCTCGACCGTGACCCGCCCTCACGGCGCGCGGACCGACGCCCGGCGGGCTCACGTGGGGACGACCGCCGCCGACTGGACCCGGTTCGGACCCGCCGAACGCCGCCAGCGGCACCGCCTGGCGCCGGCGCTGCCTGTCGCCGATGCCCCGCCACCCATGGACAGCCGGTCGGGTGACCCCCTCCCGGGATTCGTCCCGGCACCCGGCCGGCCCGCCTTGCCGCTGCCGCATCCACGCCCACCAGCGCGGCAGCGGCAGGGAGCCCCCACCTCGCAGCGCACCGTCGGGCGCTGTCCGTCGGCTAGTCACGCAGCCGCTGCGTCGCTTCCCGTCACACGGGTCGGCGTGCGGCTCAGCCGATTCTCGGCCTCGGGTGCGAGGGTGATCGGGTGCGGCGCTGCGGGCGGCGGTGGGACCGACCGGTCCCACTATCGGCTCGGTCCCGTTACCGGCGCCAGGAGGGATCGGCGGGCATGCGGGTGCTGGTGGTGGAGGACGACGCCCGGCTGGCGGAGGTGCTGCGCGCCGGGCTGACCGCGGAGGGGTTCGACGTCGACGTCGCCCGTGACGGCGAAGACGGGCTGTGGCAGGCCAGGGAGGGGGCGCACGGCGTCATCGTCCTCGACATCCTGCTGCCGAGGCTCAGCGGCTACCGGGTGGTGGCGGCGCTGCGCGCGGCCGAGATCTGGACGCCGGTGCTCATGCTCACGGCCAAGGACGGCGAGTTCGACGAGGTCGATGGCCTGGACGCCGGTGCCGACGACTACCTGCGCAAACCCTTCTCGTTCGCGGTGCTGGTCGCGCGGCTGCGGGCGCTCGGCCGGCGCGTGGCGACCCCCCGGCCGCGGATGCTCGGCCACGGCACGCTTGCCCTCGACCCGAGTCCGGCGAGTGCACGCTGAACGGCGAGCCCGTCGTGCTGCAACCACGGGAACGGGCGCTGCTCGAGGTGCTGCTGCGCCACCGCGACCGAGTCGTCGCCAAGGACCGGCTGCTGCATGCCGTGTGGGGACTCGACACCACCGGGGACGCCAACGTCGTCGAGGTCTACGTCTCGGCGCTGCGCCGCAAGCTCGGCGCCACCCGCATCGCGACCGTGCGCGGCCTCGGCTACCGACTGGTGGACCCGGATGCCTGACCCCGTTCCCGGTCCCCGCCGCCGGTGGGCACAGCGTCTCCGTCGTCGCCTCCGGGATGAGAGGCGGCTGCGGGTGCGGGCGTTGCGGGTGCGGCTGACTGCGGCGGTGACGGTGCTGGTGCTGGCGTCGGTCCTGCTCGTGCACACAATGTCCCGGACGCTGCTCGGCCGGGCCGAGACGGCTGCGCGGGCCGAGGTCGACCGGGCCGCCGACGCGCTTGCCCACGGCCGACCCCTCGACGACCGGGCCGCCGTTCCCGCCGACTACATCACCGTGATTCAGGTGCTCGACCCGTCGGGACGGCTGGTCGAGCAGCTTCCCCCACCGACCACGGACCCGGCCGCCACGGCCGAGCGGGCCCGGGCTGGCGCGGGCGAGACCGGCGCAACTGGTCCGGACGGCGCAACCGGGGCAACTGGGGCGGGCGGTGCGGACGGTGCACACCCCGGACGGGCCCCGCACGATCCGTGCGGTGTCCCGGCTCGGCCAGATCACCGCGAGCGTCCATTTGGTGCAACGCGCCCTGCTCATCGCCACCCCGCTGCTGACGATCCTCGTTGGGGCGCTGACCTGGTTCGCCGTCGACCGGGCGCTGCGGCCGATCGAGGCGGTCCGCCGCCGCGCCGAGGTGATCAGCCATTCCACCCTCGGCGAGCGGCTGCCCCAGGCCCGCACCGGCGACGAGGTCGAACGCCTCACCGCCACCCTCAACGCGATGCTCGACCGGCTCGACGCCGCCGCCAGCGCCAGTTCGTCTCCGACGCCTCCCACGAGCTGCGCACCCCGCTGGCCGCGATGCGTGCCGAGCTGGAGATCTCCCTCGCCTATCGGGGGGACGCCGGCTGGCGGCCCGCCGCCACCCGGCTGCTCGACGACCATCGCCGCCTCGACCGGCTCACCGGCGACCTGCTCCTGCTCGCCCGCGTCGACGACGCCCCGGCGCCCACGGCCCGTGGCGCGCCCGTGGACCTGGTCGCGGTGGTCGCCGGCGAGCTGGGGGCGGTGACCCGCGTCCAGCCCACCGCCGACCTCGCACCGGCGGTCACGATCGGTGCCGAGGCCGACCTCGTCCGCCTGGTCCGGAACCTGCTCGACAACGCCGACCGGCATGCCGCGACCACGGTCGCCATCCGGCTCCGGCACGTCGGGGGCAGTGGCGGCGGGTCGCCGCCCCCGATCGGGCCATTTCGTGGATGGGCGGTGCTGACCGTCGACGACGACGGCCCGGGCATCCCGGCCGTCGATCGGGAACGGGTGTTCGACCGGTTCGTCCGCCTCGACGACGGCCGGGACCGCGACAGCGGCGGCTCCGGCCTGGGCCTCGCGATCGTTCGCGGCGTCGCCCACCGTCACGGGGGCACCGTCACCGCCACCGCCACACCCCTCGGCGGCGCCCGCTTCGAGGTCCGCCTGCCCGCGGCATAGGTGCGCCCGGTGACTGAGCCTTTCCCGGTAACGTTTTGTCGTTTTGCGTGACATCAATGTGGTGTTGGTGTGTTGGGTTTCAGGCGGTCCTG
>NZ_CADCWT010000194.1 GCF_902806485.1 Candidatus Frankia alpina
GGGGCCGGCACCTGGTGGAGGGTCATTGTCCTGCCCGGCCTCACGTACAGGGCATGGCCCTGACCCGGGACGGATGTCCACCGAGGGTGGTCCGAACGGCCCCCGGGTAGGCAACCTCTGGCGGCCGTGAGATCGCCGACGGACGGCGAGCATGAGAAGGAGAACCATCGAACGCCTGTGTTCAACTGTTCGACGGTGGAACGGGGCGTCGACCGTCAGGATCGTGAGACTTTCACGCAACCCCGGGAGAGGCCATGACCGTCCAGTATGTGCGGGATGCGCTGCCCGGCGCAGGAGCCGGCGACAGCCGCAACGCCGGCGCCTCGTCGCCGGGCATCCCCTCGGCCGGTGCCAGCCACCAGGCGGGGGATGCGACGGCCCCGGCCGGGCCGGCGCCGGCCGGCGGTGCGTCCGTGCCGCCCCGGCTGGACGCCCCGCTGCTCGCCGAGCTCGCCGCCTGCGAGACCCGCGAGACGCACAGCGCCGTGCTGTACCTGACCGCCGACCGCGTCTACAAGCGGAAAAAGCCCGTCAACCTGGGGTTCCTCGACTTCACCGAACGGCGGACCCGGGAGGCGGTGTGCCTGGCGGAGGTGGCGCTCAACCGCCGCCTCGCCCCCGACCTCTACCTCGGCGTCGCCGACCTGCGCGACGACTCCGGTGAGGTGATCGACCATCTGGTCGTCATGCGGCGGATGCCGGCCAGCCGCCGGCTGTCGACCCTGGTGCGCCGCGGGCACCTGCTCGGCCCCGCGTTGCGCTCGGTCGCCCGCGCCCTGGCCGTGTTCCACCAGCGGTGCGAGACGTCCCCGCTGATCGCCACCGCGGGGGAGCGGGCCACCCTGGAGGACCTGTGGCGGGAGGGGATGACCGGCATCGCCGCCTACCGCGGCACCCAGCTCGACGCGGCGGTCGTCGACGACATCGGCCGCCTGGCGCTGCGCTACCTCGCCGGACGCGCCGAGCTGCTCGCCGAACGCACCCGGGCCGGCTGGATCCGCGACGGGCACGGCGATCTGCTCGCCGAGGACATCTTCTGCCTCGACGACGGCCCTCGCATCCTCGACTGCATCGAGTTCGACCCGAGACTGCGCTTCGGTGACGTCCTCGGCGACGTCGCCTTCCTCGCGATGGACCTGGAGCGACTCGGCGCCCCCGAGGAGGCCGCCGAGTTCCTGGAGGCCTACCGCGAGTTTTCCGGCGAGGTGCATCCCCGGTCGTTGCAGCACTTCTACGTGGCCTACCGGGCGTTCGTGCGCGCGAAGGTGGCCTGCATCCGCGGCGGGCAGGGCGATCCCGACGCCGCGGAGAACGCCCGCCGGCTGCTCGCCGTCGCCCACCGCCACCTGCGGGCCGGCCGGGTCCGCCTCGTCGTCGTCGGCGGGCTGCCCGGCACCGGCAAGACGACGCTGGCCAGCCGGCTGGCCGAGGTCGGCGACGGCTGGGTGCTGCTGCGCTCGGACATCATCCGCCAGGAGCTCACCGGCGAGCTACCCGCCGAGGCGAGCCCGCAGCAGCCCGCCGGCGCCTCGCCGCCGACCGGGGGGGACGCCTCGACCTTCGACGCCCAGTTCGGGGTCGGCCGCTACGCCCCGGAGATCACCGACGCGACCTACGCCGAGATGCTGCGTCGGGCCCGGGCAGCGCTGTGCCGCGGGGAGAGCGTGGTGCTCGACGCGTCCTGGTCCAGCGCGCGCCACCGCGATGCCGCCGCCGACGTCGCCGCCGACGTCTGCGCCGACCTGGTGCAGCTGCACTGCGTGACCGCACCCGAGGTCGCCGCGGCGCGCATCGCCCGGCGGTTCGCCGCCGACTCCGACCCGTCGGCCCCGCCCGACTCGTCCGAGGCGGTGGTGGCCATCCACCAGGCGATGGCCGCGCGCGTCGACCCGTGGCCGTCCGCTACGGTGATCCGCACCGCCGTCACCGTCGCCGAGGCGCTGCAGGCCGTCCAGAGCCACCTGGACTAGACCGGGCCAACCCGGACTGACCGGGCCACCTGGACTGACCGGGCGAACATGACGGCGACCGACGCGCGCGCCGGCAGGTCGGTCGGGAAGTCGGGGCGGCGCGGCGGACTGCTACTTGTCGTGGACTGCTACTTGTCGATGCGGGTCGCGTAGACGGCCGCCTGGGTGCGGCTGGACAGCTCCAGCTTCTCCAGGATCGCCGAAACGTAGTTCTTGACGGTCTTCTCGGACAGGTGGATCCGCCCGGCGATCTGCCGGTTGGTCAGACCCTCGGCGATCAGGACGAGGATCTGGCGCTCGCGCTCGCCCAGTGCCGCGAGCTTGCGGTCCTCCGCCGGGCCCTCCCGCAGCCGGGTCAGCACCCGCTGGGTGACCGCGGGATCGAGCAGTGACCGGCCGGAGGCGATCGTGCGGATCGCCCCGACCAGATCGGTGCCCTTGATCTGCTTGAGCAGGTAGCCGGCGGCCCCAGCCATGATGGCGGCGAACAGCGCGTCGTCGTCGTCGTACGAGGTGAGGATCAGGCAGCCGATGTCGGGATGCGCCGAGCGCAGGTCGCGGCAGACGTCGATGCCGTTGCCGTCCTCCAACCGCGCATCGAGCACCGCCACGTTCGGTCTGGTGGCGGGGATCCGGCGCAGTGCCTCGGCCGCAGTGGACGCCTCACCGACGACGTCGACGTCCTCGGTCTCGGAGAGCATCTCTCGAATGCCCCGGCGGACGATCTCGTGGTCATCCAGCAGGAAGACCCGTACGGTACTCACAGTGTGACGATACCGCCCGGGTCGGGTGCCTCGGCCTTGATCGCCGGACGACCCCGCTCGAACGGGCCCCAGAGCATCCACACTCCGTACACCGCGCAGGCGAGCTGCTCGCGCCCGTGGGTCATCACGGAAAAGTCGCCGGTAGCTCACGGAAGGTACATCTCTTCATTCTCTGTATTTGATTATGGTCATACTGTTATCTCGACGGTGTCGTGTGGGAACAGCGCAGAGAGGCCCGGTCGGACCCGGGCCCGCCGGTCCGACCCCGCCCCGAGCTGGGTCCCGCCCGCGAGTTGGGCCCGGCCGGCCAGGTGGGGGTGAGCTGATGGAAACGGACCCGGTGCCCGGCGTGCCCGGCGTGCCCGGCGTGCCCGGCGTGCCCGGCGCAGCGACCCGCGCCCTCGGCCGCGGGTCGCTGCGCCGGTCGGCCTGGCTTGACGGCCTGCTGTTGGCGCTGGTCCTGCTGCTCGGCGCCGTCCTGCCCGACCCGGCCGCCTATTTCGTCCTCCGACTGGCCAGCCTCGCCACCCTGCTGCTGACGGTCGCCGTCGGGACCTTCACCGGGTGGCGCAGTGGTGGACGCGACCGCTGGTGGCGCTGGCTGGTCGCCGCGGCGATCCTCGCCCTCGACATCTCCGGCGGCGTCATCACCATCGACAACGGACCGACCATGCAGCCCCAGACCAGCGTCCCCCTGTCGACGCTCGGCTACAACCAGCTGCCGTTCGTCCTCTCGGGCCTACTCGTCCTCGCCGCCCTGCTACTCCACCCGGCCGCCCCGCCGGGCGCCAGGGCGACGCTCGGACGCCGATGGTGGATGACCACCCTGCTCGACAGCCTGATCTCAGTCGGCTCGGTGGGACTGCTGGCCTGGGTGTTCGCCCTGCGCAACCTGCTGAGCATCACCTCCGGGGACGTCGAGGCCCTCGTCGTCGCCGTCACGATCAGCGCCGTGAACCTTCTGCTCATCTGCGCGGCCCTGGTGCTGTGGATCTTCCGGCGTCCCTCGCCGGCGGTCGGCTTCGCCCTGTTCGGCGCCGGAATCACCGCCATCAGCCTCGGCGACCTGAACTACACCGTGACCGTCGCCACCGAGCATGCTCCCACCGTGTCGTTGTTCGACAGCTGCTGGATGATCGGCGGCCTCTGCCTCATCCTGGCCTACCTGACGCCCACGTCCGACCCGCATCCGTCGACGGCCGCGACAGCCCACGCCAGCACTGCCCGCCACGGCACGCCGTAGCGGGAACGGCGCATCAACCTGCGCTGGTGGCACATGGTCCTACCGCTGCTGCCCCTCACCGTGGCCGGCTTCGTCGTCCTCGCCGACATCCTGCACGGCCGCAGCATGCAGCTCGTCGACATCACCGTGCTCCTGCTCCTGCTCGGCCTGGCCCGCCAGATGATCACCCTCTCCGGCAACACCGGCCTGCTGCGCGAACTGGAAATCAGCCAGCGCCGGCTGCACGACCAGGCCTTCCATGACCCGCTGACCGGGCTGGCCAACCGGGCGCTGTTCAACGACCGGCTCGACCACGACCTGGCCCGGCAGCGACGCGACCACCGCCCCCTCGCCGTGCTCTACGTCGACCTCGACGACTTCAAGAAGGTCAACGACACCCTCGGCCACGCCGCCGGCGACCGGCTGCTGCAGGTGACCACCGGCCGGCTGGTGCGCGCCGTGCGCGCCGCCGACGCTGTGGCCCGCCTCGGTGGCGACGAGTTCGCGATCCTGCTCACCCCCGGCGGGGAAGACCCCACCACAGTCGGCATCCGGGTGCTCACCGCAGTGCGTGCCCCCGCGCTGCTCGCCGGCACCCGCCACAGCGTGTGCGCCAGCGTCGGGCTCGTCATCGCCGACGCCGCCGAGGAGCTGTCCGCCGAACTCCTGCTGCACCGCGCCGACGCGGCGATGTACCGAGCCAAGGCCACCGGCAAGGGCAGCCTGACGGCCTACGCCCCGACGGTCGACGATCGTTGCGGCGGCGCCGAGGGCTCCCCGCGCGTCGCGCTGACCCACGTGCTGCGCGGCGAACCCGCCGACGACACACTGTCGGTGCACTACCGGCCCGTCGTCGATCTGCCCACCGGGCGCGCCGCCGCCTGCCGTGCGCGGCTGCACTGGTCCCATCCCACCCTGGGGGACCTGCCGGCGGCCGCCCTGGTCCCCAGCAGCGAACGCGGCGGGCTCGCCCTCGCGATCACTCTGGCCACCTTTCACCTGGTCTGCGCCGACCTGCCCCGGTTGCGCGCCGGCCCCACCCCGCCGCCGGTGTTCCTCCCCATCCCGACCGCCCTGCCGGAGCCCGCCGCGCTCGTCGGCACCGCCTGCGACGCGATGCGCAACGGGCGGCTGCGCCCCGGCGACATCGTCATGGACCTCAGCGGCGGGGAGCGGGGCCTCGGCCTCGCCGAATCCGCCACCGGGCTGCGGCGGCTGCACGACTGCGGCTTCGGCCTGTGCCTGTCCGACTTCGGCGCCGGCGAGGCCAGCCTGGAGCTGCTACGCGCCCTGCCCGTGGACCTCGTCGCCCTCACCGCGGACTGGACCGCCCCCGACGGTGACCGCCGCATCGAGGCGGTACGCGGCGCCCTGCTCGGCCTGCTGCGCGAGCTGAGCGTCCGCATCATCGCCACCGACCTGACCGGCCCCGCCGAGGCCGCCCGCGCCAGCGGCGGCGAGGCCGACGCCCTGGCCCCCGCGAGCGCCGCCGCCGCGGCGGTCAGAGCCGGTCGACGGCGGTGACCCGAACCATTGCCACCCCGGCCTCGTCGGAGGCCGCGAGGTCGATCTGCGCACTGATCCCCCAGTCGTGGTCGCCGGCCGGATCGTCGAAGACCTGCCGCGCCGTCCACACCCCGGGCGCCTCGTCGAGCAGCAGCAGCCCCGGTCCGCGAGCATCCGGACCGGTGCCGATCTCGTCGTGCTCGCCGTAGTAGGCCTCCAGCGCCTGCTGCCAGCCCGCCGCGTCGAACACCGGCCCCTCCCCACCGGGCGCCTCCGCCGCCGGGGCGTCCAGCTCACCGAGCAGGTCGTAGCGGCGCAGCGCAGCCAGCTCCACCCGCCGGAACAACGCATTACGGACCAGCACCCGAAACGCCCGGATGTTGCGCGTCACGGCCGGCGGCCGTTCGTCGACCGCCGCCCCGGCGCCGCCCGCCGCGGCCTCGGGATCGGGGTTGCTCAACCGCTCCCACTCGTCGAGCAGGCTGGAGTCGGTCTGGCGCACCAGCTCCCCGAGCCACTCGGTGAGGTCGACGACCTCCTCAGTGCGCGCATCCTCCGGCACCGTCTGACGCAACGCCTTGTAGGCGTCGGCGAGGTACCGCAACAGCAGGCCCTCCGAACGGGCCAGCCCATAGAACGCCACATACTCGGCGAACGTCATCGCCCGCTCGTAGAGCTCCCGGGCCACCGACTTCGGCGCCAGCTCGTAGTCGTCGACCCAGGGATGACCCTGCCGGTAGGTCGCGAACGCCGCGGCGAGCAGCTCACCCAGCGGCTGCGGGTAGGTGACCTCCTCCAGCAGTTCCATCCGCCGGTCGTACTCGATCCCCTCGGCCTTCATCGCCGCCACCGCCTCCCCCCGCGCCTTGCTCAACTGTGCGTGCAGCACCTGGCGGGGGTTGTCCAACGTCGACTCCAGTACCGACAGCACGTCGAGGGCGTAGGTCGGCGACGCCGGATCGAGCAGCTCGAGCGCGGCCAGCGCGAACGGCGACAGCGGCTGGTTGAGCGCGAAATCAAGCTGCAGATCCCCGGTCACCCGCACGTTGCGGCCCAGCTCGTCGGGAGAGTCGAGCTTCTCCACCACACCCGCGGCCAGCAGCGCCCGGTAGATCGCGATCGCCCGGTGGATCAAGCGGCGCTGCGTCGCACGATCCGAATGATTGTCGGTGAGCAGATGACGCATCGACGAGAACGCGTCGCCGGGCCGGTTGACGACGTTGAGCAGCATCGCGTGCGTCACCGTGAACTGCGACGTCAACGGCTCCGGCTCGGCGCCGACAAGACGCTCGAACGTCGGCTCCCCATAGCCGACGGTGCCCTCCGGCGGCTTCTTGCGCACCACCTTGCGCCGCTTCTTCGGATCGTCGCCGGCCTTCGCCAACGCTCGCATGTTGTCCACCACATGATCGGGCGCCTGCACGACGACGTTGCCCACCGAGTCGTAACCGGCCCGCCCCGCCCGCCCGGCGATCTGGTGGAACTCCCGCGCCGAGAGTAGCCGCACCCGGGTCCCGTCGTACTTCGACAACGACGTGAACACCACCGTGCGAATCGGCACGTTGATCCCCACCCCGAGGGTATCCGTCCCGCAGATCACCTTCAGCAATCCCGCCTGCGCGAGCTGCTCGACCAACCGGCGGTACTTCGGCAGCATCCCCGCGTGATGCACCCCGATGCCATGGCGCACCAGCCGGGAGAGCACCTTGCCGAACCCGGCGGCGAACCGGAAGTTCCCGATCGTCGCCGCGATCGCATCCTTCTCCGCCCGCGACGACACGTTCACACTCATCAACGCCTGCGCCCGCTCCAACGCCTGCGCCTGGGTGAAGTGCACGACGTACACCGGCGCCTGATGGGTCTCGAGCAGCTCGCCGATCGTCTCGTGCAGCGGCGTCGTGACGAACCGGTAGAACAACGGCACCGGCCGCTGCGCCGAACGGACCACCGCCGTGGGCCGCCCGGTGCGCCGGGTCAGATCCGCCTCGAACAACGACACGTCGCCGAGCGTCGCCGACATCAGCACGAACTGGGTGCCCGGCAGCTCCAGCAACGGCACCTGCCACGCCCACCCCCGCTCCGGATCGGCGTAGTAGTGGAACTCGTCCATGACGACCTGACCGACGTCGGCGGCCACCCCGTCGCGCAACGCGATGTTCGCCAGCACCTCCGCCGTGCAACAGATGATCGGCGCGGTGTCGTTCACGCTGGCGTCCCCGGTCATCATCCCGACGTTCGCCGCCCCGAACATCGCGCACAGCGCGAAGAACTTCTCCGACACCAACGCCTTGATCGGCGCGGTGTAGAACGTCCGCCGCCCGGCGGCCAACGCCGCGAAGTGCGCCCCGGCCGCCACCAGGCTCTTCCCCGACCCCGTCGGCGTCGCCAGGATGACGTTCGACCCGGAGAGGATCTCGATGAGCGCCTCGGACTGGGCGGGATAGAGCTCCAGGCCCTGCTCACCGACCCAGGCGGTGAAGGCGTCGTAGAGGGCGTCCGGGTCCGGCTCGCCGGGTACACGGCCAGCAGCGCCGGTTGCCGGGATCTCGGATGCGGGAAGGTGGTCGGTGAGTGTCATGGTCTCTCGATCGTGCCTGACGCGCGGCGCGTCCGACCGGCGGGCACACCCCCGTCTACTGTTTGGGGCGGACCCGAACCGGTTCCGGTGGCCAGCACCCGTGACCCGGCTCGGAGAACCGACGAGGGTTTCCGGGTATCCGACGAACCTCGTGAGAGGAAATATGTGTTCTCCGAACCGACATCCCCAACGACATCCCAGCGCGTCGACGCCGACCTGAAGACCCCACTCGAACAGGCGATTCTGCTGCTCTTCCTCACCATCCCCCTCCTCGCGGTCATCGCGGCGGTGCCCGTGGCCTGGGGTCACGGACTGGGCTGGCACGACGTCATCATCGGCGGGGTGATGTACCTGGTCTCCGGCTTCGGGATCACCGTGGGCTACCACCGCCTGTTCACCCACGGTTCCTTCAAGACCGGCCGACCCCTGCGCATCGCCCTCGCCCTGGCCGGCAGCCTCGCCGTCGAGATGAGCGTCACCGACTGGGTCGCCGCCCACCGCCGTCACCACAAGTACTCCGACGGCGACGGCGACCCGCATTCGCCCTGGCGCTTCGGCCGCGACACCACCGGCGTGGCCAAGGGCTTCCTGCACGCCCACGTCGGCTGGCTGTTCAACCGCGAACGCACCGCCCCCGAGCGGTTCTGCCCGGACCTGCTCGCCGACCGCGACATCGCCGCCGTCTCGGCGGCGTTCCCCTGGTGCGTCGCCGCCTCCGTCCTGATCCCGCCGCTGGCCGGCGGGCTGTGGAGCATGTCCTGGACCGGCGCGGTCACCGCCCTGTTCTGGGGCTCCCTGGTACGCATCGCCCTGCTACACCACGTCACCTTCTCCATCAACTCGATCTGCCATCTCATCGGCGAACGGCCCTTCACCACCCGCGACCAGTCGAGGAACGTCAGGTGGCTGGCCGTCCCGTCGCTGGGGGAGTCCTGGCACAACCTGCACCACGCCGACCCCACCAGCGCCCGCCACGGCGTCCTTCCCGGCCAGCTCGACCCGAGCGCCGCGCTCATCCGCGGGTTCGAACGGCTCGGCTGGGCCCACGACGTGCGCTGGCCGACCGCCGAGCGCATCGCGGCCCGCCAGGCCCGCCCCGCCGAGTAGACACGCTGAGGCAGCCGACCCGATCAGCCGGCCATCCGGACCTCGCCACCGGAAGGCCGGGCCGATCCGCTCGGATCACCCCGCCCGCCGGCCCCCTCCCCGGAACGGTGCAGAACGCGCCCCGGCGGCTTCTTGCCCGAGACCAGCCAGTACCCCCGGTCATCACGCAGCCCGACGTACTGCGGGGGCTGGCAGACCCCGTTCACCCGGTGCGCGTCGAACCCGGTGGTGGCACCCGCGAACGTCGCATGGCAGCTCGGGCAGTGCGCCGCGGTCAGCGCCGTCCACCGGGCGTCGCACCCGCCGCAGCCGAGCAGGATGGGACGTTCGTACTCGATGTCCCGCCCCGCCATGAACCCACCCTTCCCCCGTGATACATCCGTCGTCGACGGGGATTCTTGCCGTTCCACGTTTCCAACGGGGGCATTTCCGCTTTCCGGTCACCATGCCGGTCCGTCCGACCACGGCTGCGCC
>NZ_CADCWT010000195.1 GCF_902806485.1 Candidatus Frankia alpina
GGGCCAGGGGGGCGCGACGGCGGTGACCGGCCATGAGCGGGGCGGTGCGGAACGAGTGACCACCACGGAGACGGCACGGTCGACGTGTGGCATCAGGAGCATGTGGGATGCGGAGACATTCGTCCAGGGCGAAGGAATGCAGGTCAGTGAATTCAGGGGCTACGATCAGGGGCGTAGCCTCAACGTTGTGATCGGCATGCTCCAGGAACCGACGGGGACCAACATCGTGCGCGCCTTCTTCTTCGTGGGCGAGTGCTTCATCGGTTACGATGCCACCGAACCGAGTAGTGACGTGACCTTGGTACGTGCCGCGAACGACGTCAACAAACAAGTAGTCCTCCGGTACGTGCTGTATGCCCCGGGCGACTCGTTCTGCTGCCCCAGCGGAAAATCCACCGATGTGACCTTCGCCCTAACGGGCAATCCACCCGCCGTCACCAACGACGGCACGCTCCCGCCCGCCGGGCGGACCGCCCCACTGAGCCGCCGGTGGCACAGCCGTTCGGCATAGGCCGTTCGACCGTCAAGGAAGGGCTACGCGGTGGGTGAGGGCGGTGTGGCGACGGCCGGCTCCCGGGGTCCGGACCGCGGCTGCCAGCGCCTTGCGGGAGCCGACCAGAACGACCAGTCTCTTGGCGCGGGTGACCCCGGTGTAGAGGAGGTTGCGTTGCAGCATCATCCATGACGAGGTGGTGAGTGGAAGCACGACGGCGGGGTATTCGCTGCCCTGGGACCGGTGGATGGTGACGGCGTAGGAATGGGCGAGTTCATCGAGTTCGGAGAAGTCGTAGACGAGACTTTCGTCCTCGTCGGACAGCACAGTCAGCGTCTGGTCCTCAGCGTTGATGCCGGTGACGACGCCGACGGTGCCGTTGAACACCCCGGCCTTGCCCTTGTCGTAGTTGTTACGAAGCTGGGTGACCTTGTCCCCGACCCGGAACACCCGCCCCCCGTAGCGGCGCTCGGGAGCGCCTTCCCGCGCGGGGGTGAGAGCCTCCTGCAGGAGCAGGTTGAGGTTACCAGCCCCGGCCGGTCCGCGGTGCATCGGCGCCAGTACCTGAACGTCGCGGCGCGGATCGAGCCCGAAGCGTTTCGGAATGCGGCGGGCGACGACGTCCACCACCATTCTGGCGGTCTCCTCCGCCGGATGCAGCCCGGAGTCCTCCGCCGGCTCGCAGGTGAACCAGAAGAAATCGGCGAAACCGGTCAGCTGTGGTGATGTTCCGGCATTGATGCGGTGGGCGTTGACCACGATGCCGGACTGCTGTGCCTGCCGGAAGATCCTGGTCAGCCGGACCCTGGGGATGGCGTCGGCGGCGAGCAGGTCGCGCAGGACCTCGCCGGCGCCGACGGAGGGAAGCTGGTCGACGTCACCGACCAGCAGCAGATGCGCCCCCGGCGCGACCGCCTTCACCAGCTTGTTGGCCAGGATGACGTCCATCATCGAGGACTCGTCCACCACCACCAGATCGGCGTCCAACGGGTTGTCACGGTCATATCTGGCTTCGCCGCCGGGTTGCAGTTCCAGCAGCCGGTGGACGGTGGAGGCATCGTGTCCGGTGAGTTCAGCCAGCCGTTTCGCGGCCCGCCCGGTCGGCGCGACCAGCACCACCCGGGCCTTGCGGGCCCGGGCGAGTTCCACCACCGATCGGACGGTGAAGCTCTTGCCGCAGCCAGGGCCGCCGGTGAGCACCGCCACCTTGCGGGTCAGTGCGAGCTTGACCGCTTCCGCCTGTTCGTCGGCCAGGTCCTGACCGGTCCGGCCCCGTAGCCAGCTGCGCGCCCTGTCCCAGTCCACCTCCGCGAACGACGCCAACCGCTCCTCGTCGCAGGTGAGCAGGCGCAACAGCCCGCCGGCAAGGGAGGTCTCCGCGCGGTGGAACGGCACCAGATAGACCGCCGGGACAGTGGCGCCCCCGACCGGGACACCCTCGCGGATCACGCCCTCGTCGGCGGCGAGGGCGTCCAGGCACGGGCCGATCAGCTCCCGCTCGACCTCCAGGATCTTCGTGGCATCGGTGATCAGGTTCGGTGCGGGCAGGAAGCAGTGCCCGTCGTCAGCGGCCTGCGACAGGGTGTACTGCAGCCCGGCCTTGATGCGTTCGGGGCTGTCGTGGGGGATGCCGACCGCCTGGGCGATGGTGTCGGCGGTCTTGAACCCGATCCCCCACACGTCGGCGGCGAGCCGGTAGGGCTGCGTGCGGACCACGCCGATGGACCCATCCCCGTACTTCTTGTAGATCTTCACCGCCAGGGAGGTGGACACCCCCACCCCCTGCAGGAACACCATCACCTCCTTGATCGCCTTCTGCTCCTCCCACGCGTCGGCGATCTTCTTGGTGCGTTTGGGTCCCAGTCCGTGCACCTCGATCAGCCGCGCCGGCTCCTCCTCGATGATCCGCAGGATGTCGGTGTCGAAGTGCGCGACCATCCGCTCGGCCATCGCCGGTCCGATCCCCTTGATCAGCCCCGAGCCGAGGTAACGGCGAATGCCCTGGATCGTGGCGGGCAACACCGTGGTGTAGGAGTGCACCTGGAACTGCCGGCCGTACCGGGGATGGCTCCCCCACTGCCCGGTCAGCCGCAGACTCTCCCCGATCTGCGCGCCCAGCAGCGCACCGACCACCGTCAACAGGTCCGGACCCGACCGCTCGGTGGCCAGCCGGGCGATGGTGTAGCCGGTCTCCTCACTGACGAAGGTGATCCGCTCCAACACCCCCTCCACCACCGCCTGTCGCGCGGCATCAGCAGAAGAACGGGCAGTGGTCACGGGCACCCATTATGCGAAACCCCGGAGCTCCGGGTTCGGCGCACCGGATCAGATCGGGCGACGGGTGTCGTCGGTTCACCCCGCTGCCTGCTCGATCGGGTCGGTGCCGGCGGCGGCGAGAAGGGGGACCAGGGCATCGACTGAGAGCGCGAACACCCCGGACTGGGCCGGTGGCGGCCCGGCACCGGGGTCGGCACCGGGGTCAGGGCCAGGGCTCTCCGGGATGGTGAGGACTGCGACGACCTCGCCGGAATCATTGAACAACGGGCCACCGCTGGCCGCCGCCGGCAGGGTGATCCCGGTCCGGACGAGATACAGGTCCTCGGCGGGGAAGTGTTCGAACTTCTCCACGGTGCCATCCCGGAGCAGACCGGGTCCATCCGCGCCGGTTGTCCAGACCCGATCGCCGAGCCGCAGCAGACGGAGATGGCCCAGTCCCAGCCCACGCGCGGGGGCCGGTTCCCGCAGCACCAGCAGGACGAGGTCGGTACCGCTTGCGGCCGGCGTGTGCACCCGACCCACCGCCCGGGTGCCCCAGAGCTCGTGCCCGACCTCGACCAGGTCGGCCGGCGCGGCGAGCCGCCGGTCGTCGGCGGAATCCACCAGCCAGTGCCGGTTGGTCGCCACCAGCCGGTCGGCGACCAGGAATCCTCGCCCGATCCGCCGGCGCCCGTCGGGCCAGGTCGTGGTCACTGATACGAGCGCGGGCGCGATCCGGGCCGCGAACGCCCCCGGGTTGGACGGGTCGAGCAGGGGCACGGCGAGCAGGTCGGCGGCGGCCAGCAGGGTCCGCCGGTAGCTGTCCGCATCACCGACCTCGGCCAGACAGCGCAGCAGGCGGCGCAGATCGCGCGGGTCCGCAGGGAGCTCGGCACCAAGCGCGCGCAGCGCTCCCAGGTGGTCCCCGGCGCCGAAACGAATCCGGAACAGGCCAAGCGGGTCCGGGTCACGGGCGGCCAGGCTCTCCAGCAGTGCGATCCGCCGGCGCACCCACCTGATCAGGTCACGCCGGCGGGCGAGCATCCGTTCGAGCTCGGCAGCGAGATGACGTCCCTCCTCGCCGTCGGCGCCGCGACCGTCGGCGCCGGCGCCGTCCGTGCCCTCTCCCGAGTGGGTGATCGTGTTCGTGCCGCGGGCGAGATACTCGGTCGTCGACCTCGCCACGTCCCGCAGCACCTGACCGGCCAGCCGCAGGTCCGCCGCCGCGTCCGCCCGCACCGCCGGATTGAACATCTCGGCGAGCATGTCCTGGGTGGCCGCCTCGATCGGGGCTGCCGGGGGCCGGAAACCCGCCAGCAGGTCCTCGAAGGAGCGCAACAGCTCGTCGCCGTCGTCGGAGCGGGCCTCCACGATCAATGCCTGCAGTCGTTCCCGCAGCTCATCGCGCTCGGCCGCCGCCCGTTCCCGCTCGCGCTGACGGGCGAAGCTGCGGGCCATGGCCTCGCGTTCGGCCGGTGGCAGCAGGGTGGTGTCGTCCACCCGCACCGTCTCCGACCGGCCAGTCGCCACATCCCGGGCCGTGACCTCCAGAACGCAGCTCGCGTCGAGGGTGAACGTCACCTCGATACGGGTCTCCCCGCGCGGCGCCGGCCGAATGCCGTCCAGCAGGAACTGACCGATCTTCGCGGTGGCCGCCAGACTCCCGTTGAAGATCTCCACCCTGATCGCGGTCTGGTCGTCGGCGTGCGTGCTGTAGACGCCCCTGCGCTCGACCGGGATGTGGGTACCGGCCTCCACCAGGACCGAGAAGGTCTCGCGGTCGTCCTCCTCCAACGCGCGGATACCCAGCGGCAGCGGTGTCACGTCGAGCAGGACCCGCTCCCGCAGCCGGCCGTCGAGAACGGCGGCGAGGATCGCGGCACCCCCGCAGACCGCCGCCCGCGGGTCGGCGACCATCGTCTGGTGCGCGTCGAACACCTCCTCGACCACCGCGCGCACGACGGGAGACAGCATCGGCCCGCCGACCAGGACCAGGTGCCGCGGACGTTCGGCCAGCTCCGAGCGAACCCGGGCGCAGACCTCGCGCAGCACCCGCAGCGCCCCGGCGAGGATCTCCGTCAGCTCGTCCCGGTCCAGTTCCAGAAACACGTCCGCGCCGCGATCGAAGCCGACGAGGGCATAGTCGGCCTGCCGCCGGGAAGACAAGGTGATCTTCAGGTGCTCGGCCGCGACCGTCAGCCGCTGCCCGGCCCGACCTGCCCCCGGCGCCCGCATGCCCCGCTGTTCGAGACGGCTGACGAGCGCCCCCCGGATCGCGTCGTCGAAGTCACGACCGCCGTACGCGGTGTCGCCGGTCACCCCCTGCACCTCGTACATGTCGTCGTCGACGTCGAGCACGCTCACGTCGAGGGTGCCGGCGCCCAGGTCGACCACGACGACCTGACCCGCGAGGCGGCGCTGCCGGGCCTCGCTCATGCACGCCGCGGTCGGCTCGTGCAGCAGCCGGACCGGCTCGACACCCGCGATCGCGCAGGCATCCCGGGTGGCATGCTTCTGGTTGTTCTGGAAGTACGCCGGGATGGTCAGCACCGCCCGGCCCCGATCCAGCCGCAGGTCGTGGTTGGCCTCCAGCCAGATCAGCCAGTCGTCCGGGACGGCCCCCAGCTCCGCCCGCGAGAGCTCGCCGACCCGTTCCCGGACCTCGGCTGCGAGGTGGCCCTCGACCAGTCCGCGAGCATGGCGGATCAGCCGGGCGGTGATCTCCTCCGGACGGTACGTCCGATCCCGGATGCGGTAGACGGTCGATGTGCCCATCCGCCGCTTCGCGCCACTGATGTGGCCGAGCAGGCGGTCGGTGAGGGTCTCCTCGCCGGAGAGCCCGACCACCTCGTTGCCGTCGGCGTTGAGGCTGAGGGTCGCGGCGAACTGCGCCTCACCGCCCCCCGAGCATGACACCGCCGTTCCCCGCACGGTGTCGTAGATGGCGGCCGAGCACGTCGACGTGCCCAGATCCAATCCCCAGATGCCGGCGTAACGCCGGTCGACCTCGGCGCGGGCAGCGGCGACCCACTCGGCGGCCCGCTGTTCGAACGGACGTCGTCGATCGGCGTCCACCGCCACCAGCGCCGCCTCGGCCTCGCCCGCCAGGGCCGTCGGCACGAGACCGTCGGCGCGCAGCCGCCGCAGTTCCTCGACGGCGACCGTCACGACCCCCGCGCCCCGCGAACTCGACGCGGACGGCTCGAGAACGCGCAGGCAGAGGCGGACAAGCTGGTCAGCGTCCCCGGCGCGGCGCAGGAAGTCCCCCAGCCGGGGGTCCGCCAGGGCGGAGTCACCGTGTGCACGCAGGAGCGCCGCCGCCGCGGCGGCGAGTTCGCCGGCGGCCGCGAACAGTTCGGCGGCCCGTTCGTGCTGGCCGGCCTGCTCGTACAGGCGGGCCGCCGCCGGGGTGTCCCCACCTGCCTGCGCGGAGGCGGCGCGGGCGGCGAGACCGCCGGGGGAGGTGTCATCGCGCAGCACCCGGTCGGCCTGCCCGAACTGCTCCGCTCGCCGGTACAGCAGGTGCGCTCGGTAGGGATCGCCGGCCTTCTCCGCGGCCAGCGCGGCGCTTGGCCAGTCACCGTTGGCTTCCTCGAACTGACTCAGGGCCGCGTTCACCGCGGCCCGCTCCCCCGCCGCGGCAGCCGTCCCCAGCCGGTCGGCGAAGTAGCGGCGACCGGTGACCTGCACGGCTGTCAACCTCGCGGCCACGTCCTCCCGTTGCGCGTCCAGGTTGCTCTGGCTGATCGCCAGGGTCGCCGTGTTCGCCGTGTTCGCCCCGACCCGATCCGCGGGCCTGGCCGCACGGTCGAGGTGGCCAAGCAGCTCCCGGATCCTGCCTGCGGCCTCGGTGCACGGCGGCGTCAACATCCGACAACGCCAGGTCTACCAGCCGCGCGATGCGGGCCGGGTCGTTCGACGGGCAGCACTCCAGCGCCTGCGCGATCTGGCCGAGCGCCTCCAGGCACACGCTGAGCCGCTGCGGGCGGTCGGCCTCCCGGAACAGCGGCAGCGCCTCGGCGTAGCGGCCCGCGCTGACATGCAGCTCGGCGGTGTGCTCGCGTAGCGCGCGCAGGATCGGCGCCGCCGCGCCGGAACGCTCGGCCAGGGCCAGACCCGCCACCGCGTCCTCCACCCGGGGAGAACGCAGGCAGCAGTCGAGCGCGGCCCGGACCCGGGCAGCGCTGTCTGCCAGCCGGACGGCGTCGGCGCCTCGGCCGAGGAAACGATGCACCTCGAACAGCGGCGGCAGGAGATCGGCCGGCAGGTGGGCGAAGAAGGCGCTCCACACCTCGGCCGCCCGATCCAACGCCCCCGCAGCGCAGTGCTCGTGCAGCGCCTGCGCGAGCAGGTCTCGGTCGAGCATCCCCAGGTCGGCGCAGCGCAGCAGGACGGCGGCCAGCACGGCCGGGTCCGACTCGCGGCGGAGCACGACCGGGAGGCGTCCACGGGCGGTCGCGAGCGCCGCCGGCCATCCCAGGCGAACCGACAGCTCCACGACGACGCTGGACGCCTCCCGCCCGCCTCGCTCCAGAACCGCGGTCATCCGGGCCTCGTCGCCACCGAAAGCCGTGGCATGCAGGTCGGCCGGCACGCGGGAATCGAAGCAGGTGAACAGGCACACCGCGAGCGGCTGGCCATCGATGAGCAGGCGCATCAGCGTGTCGCGGTACAGGCGAGCGGCATGAGCGGCCCTGCCGGTGACACCCGAAGAGCCCGTCTCAAGCGCCGCGGACAGCTTCGACAGCGTTCTGCGTAAACGCCGACCAGCATGTTCATCGAGGGTCCGGGCGCAGTCGGAACAGGGCGGATGGGGAATCCGAGTACCCGGCTGTGCCGATGTGTGCTGGGCCAAGGGAACCTCCAGCCGCCAGTGGCCGACCACTTTTCAGCATCTTTGCGCGTTTCATCGATCGCCGACCGTCCAGACCATGGACTGTCGCGTTTCCGACAGGTCGGATGCGGAGCGACAGCCCTGGCTGCGTTCGCCGAGGTCGCCCTCGCGGGCTGAGCACCGACTCGACAGAGCCATCCATGTCCTACGTGCGCGCCTCAGCAGCTAACGATGACGATTCTCGGTAGGAGAAATCGGGTGGCCGGAGATCGGTGGTCCGCCGGGTCGGTCGCCGCGTGGGAGGGACGGCTGCGGGCCGTCCGGGTCGAGCAGGGGGCCTTCCACCAGATCGCAGTCCAGCTCCTGGAGGACGCGCAGCTGGGCCGAGTCCTCGACGTCTCCGGCGAGCACCTGCGCGCCCAGCAGGTGGGCGAAGTGAATGACGCTCGCGACGGCGGCGTGCTTCGTCCGGTCCCGTTCGACGCCGCGGACGTATCCGTCGGCGATGCGTATGCCGTCGAAGGGGAGACCGATGAGGCCGCGGGGGGCGGGGCTCGCGCCGAAGTCGCCGACGCACACGAGTACGCCGAGTCTCCTGATGTCGGCGAGCGCCGCGGTGACGGCCGGGCGGCCCGTCCCAAGCTCGTCCTCGTCGAGTTCGAGGCACAGGCGATAGCGGGTGTCGCCGCCGGTGTCGCGCAGCAGGGTGGCAAGCTCCGGTACGAACCGTTCGCCGGTGATGCAGGGGCCCCAGGCGGCGACCATGAGCAGGGGCGGCGGCTCGTCCGGTGGGGGGTCGGGCCAGCCCGGCTCACCGCTGGCGGCTCGGCCGGCGGTGCCCAGCGCCCAGCGGATGATCGAAACCCGAAGGTCGGCCTGCCGCAACCGGGGGAGGATCTCGTCGAGCCGAAGCAGTCCGTTCGACGGCTGCTGCCAGTGCGGTATCGCTTCGGCGCCCGCCAGCGCGCCGCCGGGGGTCCGGATCGGTTGGTATCGCAGGGTCAGTTCGTGGGCGTCCTGGGCGCGGCGCAGGTCATCGGCGCGGGTCAGCTGGTCCATGAGTCGGGTGCGCATCGACTCCTGGAAGAACCGGTGTCGCCCAGGCCCGTCACGTTTCGCGGCATACATGGCGATGTCGGCGGCATTGAGCAGCTTCTCGCCGTCCTACAGATCCGGGCCGGACAGCGCCAGGCCGACGCTGCCGGTCGCCACGACACAGTGGCCGAGGAGCCGGCTCGGCGTCTCCAGGGTGGCGAGGATCCGTTCGGCGATGGCCTCGAGATCCGCCGGGCCGTCGACGGCCTCGCACAGGACGGCGAACTCGTCACCGGCGAGCCGTCCCACCACGTCACCGGGCCGCACGGCCCGTGCGAGCCGGGTCGCGGTCGCGCGGAGCAGGTCGTCGCCGGTCTGGTGGCCCAGGGTGTCGTTGATCGCCTTGAACCCGTCGAGGTCGAGGAAGAGCACCCCGATCCGCCGGCCGTCCCGATGGGCCCGGCGCAGGGCCCGTTCGAGGCGCTCCAGCAGCGCGGTCCGATTCGGCAGGCCAGTGAGCCCGTCGTGCCGGGACTGGCGGCGGATGTCGCTTTCCATCTGCAGGCGCAGGGCCGCCGAGCCGAGCACAGCGGCGACGGACTGGACGAAGCGGGAGTCCTGGTCGGTGAACGGGTCCGGTGCCCGCTTGATCTCGATGACCGCCAGCGGCCGATCGGGTCGCCCGACACTCACCGTCAGACGGTCGACGAGCCGGGGCATCTCGACCGGCACCGTCTCGACCGGCGGGCCGGTGGGAGGCGTCGCCGGTGCCGCGCGGCGGTCCGCGCGGGCGAGCAGACGGCGCCGGTCTCCACTTTCGTCCAGCTCATGCGCCTGCACGACGTCGGCCCGGAGATGGTCGGCCAGGGCCG
>NZ_CADCWT010000196.1 GCF_902806485.1 Candidatus Frankia alpina
TTCCGATGTATCACCACCGGGCATACGGCACATCATTGACACCGCCCCGCGGCCCGGTGCCGCCACGCCTGGACCGGCACATCCTCGCCCCCGCAGCCACGGCGCCGTGTGGGCTCAAGACGCCAGTCCCCCCCGGGAGGCTCTGATGGATCGGAAGTGGTGGACGCTGCTGGTCGTCTGCGGCGCCACGTTCATGCTGCTGCTCGACGTCACCATCGTGGTCGTCGCGCTGCCGGAGATCCAGAGCGGTCTCGGCGCCGGGTTCGCCGACGTCCAGTGGATCATCGACGCCTATGCCCTGACGCTCGCGGCGCTGCTGCTGACGGCCGATTCGCTCGCCGATCTCTACGGGCGGCGCCTGCTGTTCACCATCGGGTTCACGATCTTCACGGCGGGGTCGCTACTGTGCGGGCTCTCGCAGTCGGCGATCATGCTGATCATCTCGCGGGGCGTGCAGGGCGTGGGCGGCGCCGTGCTGTTCGCGACGTCGCTGGCGCTGCTCGCCAGCAGCTTCCGCGGCCGCGACCGAGGGGTCGCCTTCGGGGTGTGGGGCGCGGTCACCGGCGTCGCCACGTCACTCGGGCCCATCCTCGGCGGCGTGATCACCAGCGGGATCAGCTGACGGGGAATCTTCCTGGTCAATGTGCCGATCGGCGTCGTCGCCATCGCCGTGACGGTGTGGAAGGTCGAGGAATCCCGGCCGCCGGCGGCGCACCGCCCCGACTGGCCCGGTTTCGCAGTGCTCACCGCCGGGCTGGTCGGCGTGGTCTACGGCCTGATCCGGGCGGGCGAGACGGCCTGGTCGGACACCGGCGTCGTGGTCAGTCTGTGCCTGGGCGTGGCGTTCCTCATCGCGTTCGTCGCCGTGGAGGCCAGGGTCGCGCACCCGATGTTCGACCTGTCCCTGCTGCGCACGCCGACGTTCCTGGGCGGTTCGGTGGCGGCGGTCGCGATGAACGGCTCGCTGTTCGCGATGTTCGTCTACCTCGTCCTGTACCTGCAGAACGACCTGGGTTACTCCGCGTTCGAGGCGGGCGTGCGGCTGCTGATCGTGAGCGGGGGCAGCTTCGTCGCCGCGTCGGTAGCCGGGCGGCTGACCAGTGTGATGCCCGTGCGGTGGCTCATCGGCCCCGGCCTGGCACTGGTCGGCGTCGGCCTGCTGCTGATGGCCGGCCTGGACGCGGGTAGCTCGTGGACGCACCTGATCCCGGGCTTCGTGCTGGCCGGGATCGGTACCGGGCTGGTCAACCCGCCGCTGGCCTCGACGGCCGTCGGGGTGGTGCCGCCGGAACGGTCGGGGATGGCGTCGGGCGCGAACACCACGTTCCGCCAGATCGGCATGGCGCTCAGTATCGCCACCCTCGGCTCGATCTTCGCGGCGCGGTTGGAGAGCGGCGTCAACAGCGGGCTGCGAACGGTGCCGGCGCTGCGCGGGCAGGGGGCGCGGATCGCCGACACGCTGCGCAACGGCGGCACCGACCAGCTCTTCGCCAGCACGCCCGCGGACGCCCGCGGCCCGCTGGCCGGCGCCATCCGGTCCGGTTTCGCTGGCGCGATCAACGATCTGCTCATCGTCACCAGGATCGTCGCGCTCGTCGGCGCGGTCTGCGCGCTGGCCCTCATCCGCAGCAAGGACTTCGTCGCGCAGGGCCATGCCAGCCCCGCCCCGGCCGATGGCGCTACCACGGATGCCGGGGCACCCCCGGCCGTCGGCTCCGAGCCGCGACCGGGCGGCTGACCGCCACGGCGAGGTGCGACACCCGAACCCGGGTGCCGCTAGCGGATGGCGTCGGGGATGACCGCGACCGGGCATCGCGCGTGGTGCACGCACTGGTAGGCGGCCGAACCCAACAGCAGGCCGGCGAAGCCGCCGAGCCCACGGGCGCCGAGCACGAGCAGCAGGGCGTCGGCGGCCGCGGCAAGCAGGCTCTGCGCCGCCCCGCCGAGTGCCAGCCGGGTGTCGAGGTTGACGTCCACCCCGCCCGCCAGCCCCTTGGCCATGCATTCGTCGAGAACGGCGTACGCGGCCTGCTCGAACGCCTCCCGGTCGCGCGCGATGCGGTGACCGGAGTGCAACAGTGGCGCGGCCTGCCAGGCATGCACGACCCGCAGCGGCGCCGCGTGCAGCGCCGCCTGTTCGGCGGCCCAGCGCAACGCGGCCAGTGACGCCGCCGAACCGTCCACGCCGACGAGCACGGGCCGGCCGCTGTCATCGTCGGCGCCGCCGCGTCCGTCCGCCCGGACGACGACGACCGGCCGGGTCGCCTGGTGCAGGCAGGCCACGGACACCGAGCCGAGCAGGTACCGGCGCAGCCGGCTGGTCCCCCGGTAGCCGACGACGATCATATCCGCGCCCGCGCCCGCCGACATCAGCGCCTCGACGGCGTCGGCGTAGACGGCCCGCTCGGTGACGGGCACCGGCCGGCGCGGGTCCTCGGTCCTCTGAACGCATTCCCGCAGCAGCTCCAGGGCGGTTTCCTCGATCGTGTGGGGGCCCGGCGCGTAGGCGCGGTCGAGCACCTCGCGCGGGCAGTCGTCCGGGGTCCAGGCCAGGATCGCCTCGAGGTGGTCCCGACGCAGCCACGCCTCCTCGCCGGCCCAGCGCAGCGCCGCGTCGGCGTCTCTGGATCCGTCCACTCCCACCACGATGCAGCCCGACACGACAAGCTCCAGATCCCCCGTGGCCGGCGTCCACTCTCCCTTTCAGGGTGCCTGCCGCGGCCCGGGCGGGCGAGTGCACTGTGGGCCCACGCGCGGGGTCCGAACGGCCCGCCGCCAACGGTGCGTTCGGCCGCCGCCACCTCCCCGTTCGGGGGCTACCGCGCGGCCCGTGAGACCACCTCGGCTGGCCCGATCAGGCCAGTCCGTTCGCGCGCCGACCCGTCGAGCATGGTAGGCCGGCCCCGGGGGCACGGCCCGCTGACCACGACCGGCAGCGGCGGCATCCGCACCGCACGCCCTGGCAGCGAGGGGTGACGGGCCTCCCCGGAGTCGATCCGCGGCCGGCACGGTCCGGATCGCACGGTAGGAAGGGCTCCACGATGGGCGCCGAAGGTCCCTGGGCGCCGGGGCGAGGCGGGGCCGAGCATGGCGGGGACGGATGACCCGCCGCCGGTCGGCCGACGCGGTGGACAGGAGGCTGCCCGATGAGGGTGCGCGAAGTGAGGACGACGCGGGTATCCGCAGTCGAGGCCGCGGGACGAGCCGGACGAGCCGGACAGACGCGAGCCGCCGCGGGACCACCCGCGCCAACTCCGCGATGACGTGGTGCCCACCACGGACGGATGGAAGCCGCCGGGACCCGCGGCCCATCCTCACCGGGAACGGTTCAGCCGCAGTCCGGACGACCGCCTCCGCCCCGAGCGGCTCGATTACCGTCCCGGAAGCATGGAGTCCGAACGGGACCTCGCCCCGACCGACGCAGGGACCTCCGGGGCGGCCTGCGGGGAGATCTCCCCGTCAGGGTCGTCGGGAGATCTGATCTTCCCCGCTGTCGCTCGGCTCGAACTGGACGAGCTTCTCTCCCAGCTGGTGGAGCGGGCCCAGGATGTGCTGGCCAACCAGGGCCGGCTGCGCGGTCTGCTGCGGGCCAACCGGATGGTCACCGCCGACCTCAGCCTCGACGTGGTGCTGCGCCGCATCGTCGAGTCCGCCTGCGAGCTGGTCGACGCTCGCTACGGCGCGCTCGGCGTCATCGCCCGCGACGGTCACCTCGAACAGTTCATCCATGTCGGGATGGATCCGGGCCGCGTCGAGGCGATCGGCCGGACCCCCCGCGGCGCAGGTGTGCTCGGCCTGCTCATCGCCGAACCGGGGCCGGTGCGCCTCGACGACATCGCCGACCATCCCCGCGCCGTCGGCTTCCCCGCCGGGCATCCGCCGATGCGGGCGTTCCTCGGCGTGCCGATCAGGGTCCGCAACGAGGCCTTCGGCAACCTCTACCTGACCGAGAAACGCGGCGGGCGGATCTTCACGGCCGAGGACGAGGAACTCGTGCTCGCGCTCGCCGCCAACGCCGGCGTGGCGATCGACAACGCGCGGCTGTTCGGGGAGGCCCAGCACCGCCAGCAGTGGTCGCAGGCGTCCGCGGACATCACCCGGCATCTGCTCGCCGACGGCGACGACCCGTTGGAGCTGATCGTCCAACGGGCCCGGGACGTCGCCCGGGCGGACACGACCGCGCTGGCCCTGTGCGACCCGACGGCACGGGAACTGTCCTTCGACGTCGCCGAGGGTCACGACGCCGACCTGCTGCGCGGCCAGCGGGTGCCGATGGAGACCTCGCTGGCCGGGCGGGCGGTGCGGGACCGGGCCCCGCTCGTCGTCGCCGACGTGCGCACGCTGGGCGGCTCCGAGAGCGACAAGCTCGACGTCGGCCCGATCATGATCGTGCCGCTGATCGCCTCGGAGGTCACCTCCGGCGCGCTGATCCTCGGCCGCCGCCGCGGTGGCGGCCTGTTCACCGACGAGGACCTCGAACTCGCCGCCGCGTTCGCCGCCCACGTCGCGCTCGCCCTGGAACTGGCCCGCTCGCGGGCGGCGCGGGGCCGGCTGTCGCTGCTGGAGGACCGTGACCGGATCGCCCGCGACCTGCATGACCATGTGATGCAGCGGCTGTTCGCGGTGGCGATGGGCCTGCAGGGCCTAGCCGCCAGCGAGGAGCGGGCGCCGCGCGCGGAGCGGGCGCCGCGCGCGGAGCGGATGAGCACCTACGTCGAGGATCTCGACGAGACCGTGCGGGAGATCCGCCAGACCATCTTCGAACTGCGCGGCCGGGCGACGCCGGCGACGGGCAGCGGCCTGCGGGCGCAGATCCTCGGCATCATCGATGACATGGCCGGGGCGTTCGGCTTCACCCCGCGACTGCACCTCGACGGCCCGGTCGACACCGTGATCGACGCTGCCGTCGGCGACCATCTCATCGCCGTGGTGCGCGAGACCCTGTCGAACGCCGCCCGCCACGCCCACGCGCGCGCCGTGGAGGTGACTGTGACCGTCGCGAACGGCCGGGTGAGCGTGGACGTGGTGGACGACGGGGTCGGCATGGGACCGACGACGCGGCGCAGCGGCCTGGCGAATCTGCGTGGCCGGGCCGAGTCCCTGGGCGGAAGCTTCGCCCTGGAGCCCGGCCCCGCCGGTGGCACCCGGGTGTGCTGGTCGGTGCCCACCGGCTGAGGTCAGGCACTGCCGCTGCCCGCCGCCGCGTCGGACACGGCGGCCGCATCGGACTCGACCTCCTCGTCGGCGAACTCGTTGTCCCGCAACCCATTACCCCGCGACCCGTTGCCGTTGCCGTTGCCGCGGGAATCGTCGTCCCACCCCGGGCCCTCGCTCGTGGTGACGTGATGCGGACGGGTACCGGCGGCGGCCTCGGCCTGGCGGGCCGCCATCGCCGCGCCCTGCGCGGCCAGCATCATCGACACCGGCTTGCCGCGTTCGGCGCGCAGCCGGTTGCGGCGGTCGAAGAACGGCTTGCCGACGACGGTCAGCACGAGGCCGATCGCCGCGTAGACGCCGATGATCGTCGCGCCGCTGCCGATCCCCGGCCCGACGTCGTAGACGATGCCGCGCAACACGTCGAGGACACCGGTGCCGAACACATACGGGTGCAGCCACTTGAACGGCTCCGGCACGAACGCCGCCGGGAACGCCCCGCCCGACGCCGGAATGTTGAGGAACACGAACAGGATGAGCGCCGCGCCGGTGACGAACCGGCCGATGTAGTAGGACAGGCCGTTGACCACCAGATCGTCGTCAGCCAGCCGAGCAGCCACAGCGACAGGAAGTGGCCGTGCACGGCGCCCACCACCGGACCGGCGAACAGCGTGCCGAGCAGCGAGAGCACGAAGCCGGATCCGACGATCAGGCCGAGGCGGACACGGTGCTTGAGCGTCTGGCCCATCATCCCGATGAACATGCCGACCATGTAGCCGGCGATGGTCCAGACCAGCGCGATGTAGAAGCCCGAGGTGCCGTAGGAATCGTGCTTGGGCAGCGGGGCGAGGTCGCCGACGGCAAGGGTGCTGCCCTCGGCCGCCGCCACCGGGGCGAACGTCTGCTGGACGACCTCGGCGAACTGGAACTGGGCGCCGCTGGCGACGAGCAGCCGGGCCGGCTGGTTCGCCGCGCCGGGGGTGAAGGCCGCCGCCAGGTCGCCGTCGCGGACGTCGCCGCGGGCGGCGTCGACCGAGCTTGCCACCGACACCGACAGCATGCCGTTGCTGGTGCCCTCCAGCCGGTCGGCGAGGGTCACCGCCGCCGGGCCCGTCCCGACCACCGCGACCTTGATGTCCTTCGGTGACGGCTGGTGGAAGGCGTTGATGTAGCACAGACAGAAGGCGATGACGAAGACCAGCGGCAGCCAGAGCTGCAGGCCGATCATCTGGACCGGCGGCGAGAGCCGGGAGTACTGCCGCCGGAAGCGCATCCACGGGCCGAGCCCGGTCGAGGGCGCCCCGCTGGACGCCGGTGTCTCCGAAGTCATAGTCACTTTCCCGCGCGTGAAGACCGATGGGGGTGCAGGGACCAGCAGGCCGGCCGCTGTGCCCGGGATGACGCCGGGGGCTCGGTTCGCTGGGGAGTTCGACCGATGGTCGCAGTAAGACCTTAACCCAAAGATGAGACTCAGTCCAACATGTGAGCCGCGATACCAGATCTGGTATGCTCGCCTCGTGGCGAAGAACCCCGCAGCAATCCCCGCCGACGCCGCAACCCCCGCGCGGGGCACCGATCTGCGCAGTAGGACGAGGCGGGCGTTGCAGGCGGAGATCACGGCCGTCGCCTTCGACCTGTTCGACCGGCAGGGCTTCGAATGCACGACGATCAACCAGATCGCCGCCGAGGCCGGCCTGTCGCGCAGCAGCTTCTTCCGCTACTTCGCCACCAAGGAGGACGTCGTCCTACTGGGTGTGGAGGAAGGCGGCCTGGTCCTGCGCGACGCGCTCGCCGCTCGCCCCGCGGACGAGACACCGTGGCAGGCACTGCGCCAGGCGCTCAACGCGATCATCGGGTTCAACGCCGAGAACCCCGAACGGGCCCTGCGGCTGTCCCGGATGGTGGTCGACACGCCGTCGTTGCAGGGCCGCCAGCTGCAGCGGCAGAACAGCTGGCAGCGGCTACTCGTCCCCGAGCTCGCCCGGCGCCTCGCCATCCCCCCGACGGACACGGCCGACCCACGCCCACGCGCGCTGGCCTCGGCCGCGCTCGGCTGCTACGACGCCGCCCTGACGGTCTGGCGCGACTCCGGCGGGACGGCCGATCTCACCACCCTGCTCGACCAGGCAATGTCCATCCTGACCGACTAACCCCACATCCGCCGCGCCGGGCGGAGTCAGGCTTGAGGCGCGCCGAAAGTCGGCGCGGGAGACGAGCCAGGGGCCTGCACCGGAAGCGAACCGGGAGTCTGCGCGGGAAGCGCGCCGGGATCGTAGCCGTGGAGCCAGGACGTGGCGCCCTCGTAGCCGCGGGGGAAGACCACCGGCATGATCACGTTACGCATCCGTCGGGCGATCGGACCGGCCGTCTTGACGTCCCGGTTGCGGGTCGCCTCCCTCACCATCTTGTCGACCCGGGCCCGACGCTGCCGCTCGTAGCCGTCCAGCGCCCGCCCGACCACCGCGGCGGCGACCGGCGAGGCGACGGCGCCCTCGGCGTGCAGGTGCTGGGCCAGGGCGATGGCGTCCTCGAACGCCATCGACGCCCCCTGACCGGCGCCGACCGGGTGGGCGGCGTCGCCGATGAGCACGAGCCGGTCGCGGTGGTGGCGGGGCACCCGCGCGAGCACGTGGTGCAGCGTGGCGCCGTGGGTCCGCCGGGTGGCGCGCAGGATCTCCACCGCCCGTTCCTCGGTGCGGTAGATGTCGATCAGGTCGTCGAGGCCGACGGCGTGCACGTCCGCCGGGCGCGGGCCGCTAACCTGCGCCGACCACCTGACCGACCCGTCCGGTGCGCCCAGGTAAAGGAAGGCGCCACGGCAGGCAAAGATCATGTTGAAGGTGCCGATGCCGACGCTGGTACCGTCCGCGCTGGGACCGTTCGCGTGGGAGATGCCGCTCACGCTGTACATCCCGCCGTAGACCGGCCGCGGGGCCTCCGGGTCGAGCACCTCGCGAACGCCGGACCACATCCCATCCGCGCCGACGATCAGATCGACGCCGACGCCGTCGCCATCGGGGCAGGTCCGCACGCGGGCGGCGTCGAACCGGCTGCCGGTCACGATGCGGGCGCCGAGCCGCACCGACTCGGCCCGCAGCGCGGCGACCAGGTCGGCCCGCATGAGGGTGACGCTGACCATCTCCTCCCCCCGAGCCCGGCCCCGCGCCACCTCGCCGAGCGGCCTGCCGGCCGATGACCACATCCGCTGCCATGGCACCGCGAACCCGGCCGCGCGCACCTGCGGCAGGCAGCCCAGCACGGCCAGGGCGCGCAGCCCGTTGGCCGCCAGGCTGACGAACGATCCGACCAGCCCGGCGGGCTCGTCGTACGCCTCGTGGACCGTCACCTCGGCGCCGATGCGCCGCAGCGCGATCGCGCCCGCCGCCCCGGCCACTCCCCCGCCGACCACCACGGCTCTCATGCCCGCACCACGACCCTCATGCCCGCTCCCTGAATCTCGTTTCACCGAATCTATATTCGGTGAACTGGCACTCAGTATGATCAGAGACGGACGAGAGCGTCAATCAGGGAGGTCGCGATGGGTGCGCGCAGAGCGAGGGCGGCCGAGACCGAACTCGCACTCAAGGAGGCGGCGCGGCGGCTGTTCGTGGAGCGCGGCTACCTCAACACGAAGATCAGCGACATCGCGGCCGCGGCCGGGCGGGCCACCGGGTCGTTCTACGACCACTTCGCCAGTAAGGAGGTACTGCTGGCGGCGCTGCTGGCCGACCTGCGCGGGGATGCGTCCGCGCAGATGCGCGGCCCGCAACACGCACATCCCCCCGACCACGACCTGACCGACGCGGGCCAGCTCCACGACCATCTCGCCGTCGCGTGGCGGGTCATGCGGGAGAACCTGCCGGTCGTCGTCGCGCTGCACGAGGCGACGCTGACCGGCGGGGACGCCCCGGAGCAGGCCTGGCGCACCCTCGTCACCGAGACGGACATGCTGCGCGACCACCTGGAGCACCTGCGCGGACGTGGGCACGAGCTGCCCGGCGATCCCACCCTGATCGCCGCGGCGATGGGCGGCATGCTGTCCTCGCTGGCGCTCGCCCTGCTGCGCTCGCCGGCGCCGGCCTACTCCGACGCCGAGGTGCTCGCCACCCTGACCGGCCTGCTCCTCACCGGCCTACGCGGCGCCCCGGCCGACCCCCCCGACGGACGCCTCGACGCGTGAGTCCGAACCGGGGCCGGGGCTGAGCCGGGGCCGGTTGCGGTGCGTTTTGTACGGTCTGAGCCGGCGAACCGTACGCTTCGTACCGCAATGAGCCTTTCCCGGTAACGTTTCGTCGCTTTGCGTGACATCAATGT
>NZ_CADCWT010000197.1 GCF_902806485.1 Candidatus Frankia alpina
ACCGTCCCTCGGTCCTCCATCCACCGGTCTCACTCACTCTGTGCGACCTCGCCGTCGCAACGATCGTCCAGATCCTGCTGCTCGACCCGGATTCGCCGGCCGCGGCGGCGCGGGCCGCCGACCTGTCGCACCGCGTCGACGTACCCGCCGAGATCCGGGCGAACCTGCTGATTCTGGACGGGCTGCGGGAGCGGCTCACCCCGGTCCTGCGTCCCCGCCTCGCCGTTCGGCTCTACGCCGAGCAGCCGCTGACGACCTACCACCGCTGGGACTCCGGCGCGCTCGTGTCGAGCTTCCCGGTCGGCTACTCCGCCGCCGCCGCCCAGCACGAGGCGACGATCTCCTCGACCCTCGTCCAGTTCGTCGAGCAGCATTTCGAGCGGCTGTGGAGCCCGGCGGGCAGCACCGCCCTGGACGACTACCTGCGCGTGCCGTTGCAGGTCGTCCGGGCGGACGCCGGCACGCTCGACGTGCGTGCCGAGTTCGTCCGCCTCGA
Source organism: Candidatus Frankia alpina (assembly GCF_902806485.1). Classification (GTDB taxonomy): domain Bacteria; phylum Actinomycetota; class Actinomycetes; order Frankiales; family Frankiaceae; genus Frankia; species Frankia alpina. Next base: position 497 of record NZ_CADCWT010000197.1, read on the forward strand.
CGGGGTGGTGTACATCGCCGCCCCGGAACTGGCCGCGTTGCTACGCAGCGGCGGCCCGGATGGCCTGGTCTCGGTGGTGGCGGGCAACGGCCGGCACGCGCTGTCCGGCATCGGCCACGCCCGGGTGGTACCCCTGCGGGACGACGCCGGCGCCGGGGTGGTGGCCACGGCCTTCACGCAGAAGTACGGGGCCGTCCGCGACGGCCTGCTGCGACTGTCTTCGGTGCGGAGTTGAACGCGATGAACCCGGCCAACCCCGCCGCCCTGCTGGTGACCGTCGACTTCTGGCGGGTTCCCCGCCGCCGGATCGGCCACGCCCTGGCCCGGGTGGCCACCGACCGCTCCGCACTGCGGCACGTCTCCGGGCTGACGTTCGCCAAGATGCTCGGGACCGGCTCGGCGAGCAGCCTCGGCCTGCGCGACGCCGACCCCTGCCAGTGGGCGATGGTCGCCGTCTGGGAGACACCGTCGGCGGCGCGGTCGTTCGAACGCTCCGCGCAGGTGCGGGCCTGGTCGGTGCTGGCCGAGGAGCGGTGGCGCATCGACCTGCACCCGCTGTCCTCGCGCGGGCGGTGGTCGCGGCGGGAACCCTTCGGCGACTCGGCGGCCGCGGCCGGGCCGAGCACGACCGCCACCGGCACGAAGGTAACGGTGATCACGCGGGCCCGGGTCGCCGCCCGGCACACGCTCACCTTCCGCCGGGCGGTCCCGCCGGTGGTCGCGGACCTCGCCCAGACCGAGGGACTGCTGTTCGCGGCCGGCATCGGCGAGGCGCCGATCGGCCTGAAGGGCACGTTCAGCCTCTGGCAGGACGCGGTGGCGCTGCGCCGGTTCGCCTACGGCCGGCCGGCGCACAGCGAGGTCGTCCGCCGCACCCCAGAGGTCGGCTGGTACAGCGAGGAGCTGTTCGCGCGGTTCGCGGTCCTCGGCTCCCGCGGCACCCTCGGCGGACGTGATCCGCTGCTGGCCCTGCTCCCCGACCCCACGTTGACGGCGCATTGAAGATTCCGGTCCGGCCCGGCCACCCCGGCCCGGCAGCGGGCTCGGCGGTTTTGACAACCCGTTGACGGGCGTCCGCCACGGTGGGGAGGTCCGGCGGTGAACCGGACGAGCCAGCCCGACGAATCGGATGAAGCGAACCGAATGGCGATGCCCTGCGGTCCAGTACCGCACCCCTCGGTCCCCCACGCGCCGGTGTTTCACGCGTGGGCCCCGCACCGCCGGGTGCTGATCGCCACGGCGGTGAGCGCCCGCGTGGCGGACCTTCTCACCCGAGCCGGCACCGCGGTCCTGCGCCCGGAGCTGGCCGCCCGCCCGGCCGAACTCGCCGACGCACTGGTCGAGCTGCGCCCGCACACGCTGGTCATCGGCGCGAACGCAGTGGACGCCGCCGCTCTGGGACGATGGGCCGCAGCGGTCCGCGCGGGCCCGGGGCGCTGCGACGCGGACCGGGAGCTCCTGCTCGTCCGCCGCGGCACCTCGCTGGCCGCCGTCGACACCACCGCCACCGCCCGGCTGCGGATCGAGGTACGCAACACGCCGGAGGTCAACGCCCGCCACGTCGCACGGTTCGTGGCCGATCGCCTGTTCGACCCCGCGGGTTCGGAGCAGCCGACTTCTCGGCAGCGGGCGCCGCGGCGGCCGGGCACCCTCGGCCTGCTCGGCGCCGGCAACATCAACGGACGGGTGGCCCGGGCCGGCGGCGCGCTGGGCTGGCGCCTGGTCGTGCACTCCCCCTCCCTCGCCACCGATCCCACGTCGGGGGCCGCCTGGGCGCGACACCACCGGCTACCCATCGACCGGGTGCGCGTCGCCCGGACGGTGGAGGAGGTCCTCGAGGCGGCCGACGCGGTCGCCGTCGCCGTGCCGCTCCTCCATGCGGGGCAGTGGGCGAGCGCCGGCATGATCGACGATCGGCAGCTCAAGACGTTCACCGGTGAGCGGATCGTCTCGGTCAGCGAGCCCGAGGTGTTCACCGAGCGTGCCCTGCTCGACGCCTACGACCGGCGCGATCTCACCGTCGTCCTGGACAACGCTCCCCGGCTGCTCGCCCCGGTGCGAGAGCTGCTGGCGGCGCGGATCGACGGTGACGGCGGCGCCCCACGACCCGGGTTCGCCCTGTGCTCCACGGCGATGCGCTCCGCCGCCTGCGACGACGACCTGGATCAGGCCATGCTCGCCGTGGTCGGCCGGGCGGACCTGGACGAGCTGACCGGTGCCGACCTGCTCGGGCCGGAACACCCCCGATCCGACCAATCCGACCGCAGCGGGGCGGGCGGGCGGATCATCTTGGCGCAGGCCGAGACACCGACCGCCGGGTCGACGAGGACCCGGTACAGGATGATCCTGCCGCGGGCGGCCACGGCGTGGTGGTCGTCGGCGGCGGGATCGTCGGACTCACCACCGCGCTGCTGCTGCGGCTGCGGGGGCATCGGGTCCGGGTGCTCGATGCCGCGCCGGCGGATCGCCGTGACCCGGACCGGCAGGGCACGACGTTCGGGGGTGCCAACGCGCGGCATCTGTCGGCGACCGAGACGCTGCCACCGGCGACCGTGGGCCACGATGGCGTCCTCGACCGAGACCCGGCGAACGGCGGCTGGCGGCTGCGCGACCCCGCCTCGCTGAGCCCGGTCGAGCTCGCCTGGGCCGAGGCATTCGACCGGCGTACCGACCGGCCGGGGCTGCACGCGACGGCCCAGGACCTGGTGATCGCCCTCAACCGGCTGGGGCTGCGCGGCTGGGAGCATCTGTTCGCCGTCGACGGCGCCGGTTGGCTGGCCGGCCTGCGCCGGGACGGCCGGCTCGCCCGGATCTACCTCGGCGCCGCCGACCTCGCCGCAGGCGAACGGCTCCAGCGCGCGGTGGGCACCGGTGCCGTGCGCCTGCCCGCCGAGGTGCTGGCCCGGGACTGACCGGGCCTGGGCTCCTCGGTGCCGCTGCCAGGCGGCGCGCGGGAGATCTCGGGTGCGGTCGAGGTGGACGGTTACGCCGTCAACATCCACGATCTGGCGACGGCGCTGGCCGGGCGGCTCGCGGATCTCGGCGTCGAGGTCCGGGCCGGCGCCCGGGTGCGGGGACTCGATCCGGGCCAGCCCGCGATGAACGGCGGCTCCGGGGCCGGGAGCGGTTCGGGTGGGTGGCCAGCCCCGGGGGTTCGGCTGTGCCTCGACGACGGCTCCGAGCTGTCGGCGGATCGGATCGTGATCACCACCGGGGGCCACGACCTGGATCGGCTGCTCGGCGCAGGCTGGTCCGGGGCCGGTGCGGTGGCGCACCTGCTCGGCCTGTCGCTGACCCTGCCGAACCCCGGGTTGCGCCGCCCACTGAAGATCCACTCCGGTGATCCTCTCGGCGTCATGAACATCACCCTGTCCCCCGACGGCACGCTCATTCATGTCAGTAGCGGTTTCGGCTATCCGGGCCGGGCCGGGCGCCAGACCGCCACGGCGGGGATCACGGCGCTGCGGGCCGTCGCCGAACGGGCCATCGCCGGCCTGTTTCCGGGGCTCCGGCGGGCCGACGGCGTCCTCGACGTGCACGACGTGCGCGTCTGCGAGCGTCCCGCCACCCCGGACGGGCTTCCCGTCGTCTGCGCGGCGCCGGGCCACGCCGGGCGGGTCCTGGTGGCCGCGGGGACGAATGCGGGCGGTGTGGTGCAGGCACCGGCGGTCGCCATGCTGGTCACGGATCTGCTCGACGGAACTCCCCGCAGCGCGGGCCTCGCGCTGGCAAGCGACCGGACCGGTCTACCGCACATCCCAGACAGGGCGCCCTGTGCATCAGAGTGATGACGTTACGTGGCAGGCACTCCCGTCGACCGGCGCGCCTTGCAAGGATCGCGTTATCGTCGAGCAACGTGACGGTGTGCCCCGACCTCCTGGCTCGCCAGACCCACTCGCGGGACCGGGGTCGATGCGCCGAGGGACGGACAGGAGGCGACGCCGGTGACCGACGGGGACGTGACCGTGGTCCGCTGGTCGCCCAGCAGCATGCGAGCCCGCCTCGATGATGTGATCGCCGTCTACAAGGCCGCGTTCCTCGATCATCACGAGGCCGACCCCATCCGGGCCGCCCGGGACCGGGCCCTGCACGCGCGCCGCCACTTCGACCGCCGCGGCCTGCTCGCCGTCGCCGCCGTCACCCCCGACGACTCCCTCGTCGGCATCACCTACGCGCTGCCCGGTCAGCCCGGTCAGTGGTGGCACGACGTCGTCGTCGACGCGGTCGCGGCCGCCTCGGCGGCCACCGCGGCGCACTGGCTCGACGACTGCCTGGAGATCGTCGAGCTGCACGTGCTGCCCGCCTACCAGGGCCGCACGATCGGCCGTCAGCTCCTGCGGGAACTGCTGCGCGACGTCCCGCAGCGGACCGCGGCGCTGTCCGCACTCGAACCCGCCGGCAGCCGCGCGCGCCGTCTGTACACCAGCGAGGGATTCGTCCCGCTGCTGTCGGACTTCCAGTTCCCGGGGACCCTCACCCCCTACGCGGTGCTCGGCAAGGAGCTGCGGGGCCCGTCCACCATCAGCCCCGCCGGCGAGCTCGCCGGCGACGCCGGCCAGCCGGAGCCCGTGCGGTGACCCTCCACGACCCGGCGTTCACGGCGCTCGGGTCGGCCCGGCCCGGTGGCCGGAGCATCCCGGGCGAACCGCCCACACGCCGGGCGCTGGCCTGGGGATGGATCCTGGTACTGGCCGCGGTGGCGGTGCAGATCCCCTACCCGCTGGTCGACGGCGTCGAGCGCAGCGCGTTGTCGGTCGTCGCGGTGCTGCTCCTCGCCGTCACGTCGGCGGTGCACGCCCTGGCCACCCGCGGCCTGCTGTGGACCGCCGGCTACCTCGCCGTGGCCGTCGGCGGCGGGCTCGTCGTGGAGGTGCTCGGGGTCCACACCGGTATCCCGTTCGGGCGCTACGCCTACGGCGGCGCGCTCGGGCCCCGCCTGCTCGGCGTCCCCATCGTGGTACCGCTGACCTGGGCGATGATGACCTATCCCAGCTACGTCCTGGTGCGGCGGCACCGGCGCGCCCCGGTCCGCGCCGCCGTGCTCGGCAGCCTGGTGCTGGCCGCCTGGGATCTGTTCCTCGACCCGCAGATGGTCACCGCCGGGCACTGGCGGTGGCTCGGCGGCGGCCCGGCGCTCAACGCGATTCCGCTGACGAACCTCCTCGGCTGGCTGCTGGTCGGGACGGTCATGACCGCCGCCCTGCTCGCGCTGCCCGACCCGGCCGACCGCGCCCGCCGCGACGAGCGCATCCCGCTGACCCTGCTGGCCTGGTCCTACCTGTCGTCGGTGCTGGTGAACCTCGCCTTCTTCGGCAAACCGGGCGTCGCGCTCGCCGGCGGCGTCGCGATGGGAGCGGTGCTGGCCGTGGCCCTGCGGCCCTGGCACGCCGACCGGTCGCCGGACGCTCCCGAGCCGTGCGGACATCCGTGACGGCGGTGGCAGCGGTGCGGGCGGTGCGGGCGGTGCGGGCGGGCGCCGTACGGGTGGCGGCGGTGGCGTCGGCGGGCATCGCGGTGCACACGGTGGTCAACGCCCGGCTGCTGCGGGTCGCGCCGCCGGCCGGCGCGGTGGCGGAACGCGTGTCCGTGATCCTGCCGGTCCGCGACGAGGCCGCCCGCCTGGACGGCGCTCTGGCGGCGCTGCCGGCCGCGCGGGGCGTCCCCGACCTGGAGATCGTCGTCTACGACGACGACTCCACCGATGCCACCAGGGAGCTCCTCGCCGGCTGGGCACGGCGCGACCGGCGAATCGTCGCGCTGCGTGGCGCCGGTCCACCGCCCGGCTGGCTGGGCAAGCCGCATGCCTGCGCCCGGGCCGCGGCCGCCGCGACCGGCACCGTGCTGGTCTTCGTCGATGCCGACGTGACGCTCGCTGCGGACGGGCTGGCCCGAGCCGTTCTGCTGCTGCGCGACAGCGGATTGGACCTGGTCTCGCCGTATCCGCGCCAGGTCGCGGCGAGCCCGACCGAGCGGCTCGTTCAGCCGCTGCTGGCGTGGTCGTGGCTGGCCCTGCTGCCGCTGCGCGCGGCCGAGCGGTCCCCGCGGCCGTAGCTGGCCGCGGCCGGCGGCCAGTTCCTGTCCGTGGACGCGGCGGCGTACCGCCGAGCCGCGGGCACACCGCCGTCCGCGACCAGATCCTCGAGGACATCGCCCTGCTGCGGGCCGTGAAGCGGTCCGGGGGACGCGGGGTGGTCGTCGACGGCACCACCCTGGCGACCAATAGGATGTACGCCGGCTGGGCGGAGCTGCGCGACGGCTACGCCAAGTCGCTGGCCGCGGCCGGCGGCCACCCGGCAGCAAGCGCCGCACAGGTCAGGCTGCTGTGGTGGTTGTTCGTCCTGCCGGCCGCCGCGGCGGCGCGCGGCTCCCGCGCGGGGCTGGCCGGCTACCTCGCCGGGGTCGCCGGCCGAGTGGTCGCCGCCCGCCGCACCGGCGGGCGGAGCTGGCCGGACGCCGCCGCCCACCCGGTCTCGGTCGGCCTGCTGGGATACCTCACCGCGCTGTCATGGTGGCGGCGGCGACGCGGCACCGCGACCTGGAAGGGCCGACCGGTCACGGCGGCCCCGCCGCGGCGCGGCCCGCGGGCCGGCTCGTAGAGTCGTCGCCGTGGCCCGGGTGGTGGTGATCGGCGCCGGGGTGGGTGGGCTGGCCGCCGCCGGGCATGACGTCACCGTCTGCGAGCAGTCGTCGCGGATCGGTGGGAAGCTCGGCTGGTACGAGCGGGACGGCTACGGCTTCGACACCGGGCCGTCCCTGTTGACCATGCCCGGTGTGTTCGAGGACCTGTTCGCCGCGACCGGCGGGCCGCTGCGCGCGGAGCTGGACCTTCGCCGCCTCGATCCGATCGCCTCCTACCGGTTCGCCGACGGCACGACGCTGGCCGCACACGCGGACGACGACGCCTTCGCCGCCGAACTCGACGAGCGCCTCGGCGCCGGCGCCGGCTGGCCGACCGGGCGGCGCGGGTGTTCGACGCCGCCGAGGGGCCGTTCCTGTCCAGCCCGGTGCGCGCCGGCGGGCTCGCCCGGCTGGCCTGGGCCTCGCCCGGGGACGTCGCGGCGGTCGCACCCGGCCGCGGCCTGCGCGGCCTGGGCCGCAGCTACCTGCGCGACCCGCGCCTGCGGATGGTGCTCGACCGCTACGCGACCTACTCCGGCTCCGATCCCCGACGCGCCCCGGCCGCCCTCGTGTCGGTCGTGCACGCCGAACGCCGCTTCGGCGGGTGGTACGTGCCGGGCGGGTTGCGCCGCCTCGGCGAGGCGATCGCACGCCGCGCCGAGGACCGCGGGGCCCGGGTCCTGCTCGACACCCGGGTACTGCGGGTGACCCGTACCCCCGGCGGCCGGGTCGACGGGGGTACGGGTCACCGACGGCAGCCAGCTGCCCGCCGACATCGTCGTCGCGAACGTCGACGCCGCCGCGCTCTACGGACAGCTGGTGGACGACCGCCGCGGACGGCGCCACGTCCAGCGGGCCACCCGGTCGATGTCCGGATTCGTGCTGCTGCTGGCCCTGTCCGGGCGCACGCCGGGGCTGGGCCACCACACGGTCACCTTCCCCGCGGACTACGACGGCGAGTTCGATGCGGTGTTCGCCGGGCGCCTCGCCGACGACCCGGCGGTCTACCTCGCCGTCCCGGCGGACCCGGCCTGCGCGCCGCCGGACTCCGAGGCATGGTTCGTCCTCGTCAACGCCGCACCACACGCCCCGGCAGCGGGACGGCCCGGCGTGCGCGGGCTGGACTGGGACCAGCCGGGCCTGGCCGACGGGTACGCCCGACACCTCCTGAACGTCCTCGCCGCCCGCGGATTCGACGTGCGATCCCGGCTGCAGTAGTACAAAACGATCACCCCGGCGGACCTGGCGCGGCGCACGGGCTCGGTGGGCGGGTCGATCTACGGCGGGTCGTCGAACGGAGCCCGGGCGGCGTTCCTGCGCCCGCCGAACGCCGCCCGGGTGCCGGGCCTGTTCCTCGTCGGCGGGTCGACCCATCCCGGCGGCGGCCTGCCGCTGGTCGTACTGTCCGCCGGCATCGTCGCCGGGCTCGTCGGACCGGCCTGACCGCCCCGACGAGCCCGGTACCCGCGGCCTACAGCCCGGCGCGGACCAGCGTCACCGCGGTGACGCCGGAGACGTACCGGCCGCCCTTGGTGTCGCCGGGGGCGGTCAGGCGGGGCCCCTCCTTCGCCAGCGACACACCGTCCTGGGCGACCGCGAGCAGCGCCTCGGTGCCGGCGAAACCGGGGTCGATCTCACCCCACGAGACGACCGACTCGTAACCGTCGCTCGCGTGGATGACCGCGGCGTAGCGCAGCGCGTCGTTCTTCACGTCGCTGCGGAACGTCGGCTTGGCCGCCTGCAGGACGTCGTAAAGCGTGGGGCCGGTGTAGGTGTGGGTCTGCGGGCCCACCCCGCTCTGGAAGGTCACCTTCTGGGTGTGCTGCGGGTACTTCGCGGCGAGGTCGGCGACGGTCAGCCGCTGCAGGTACGCGATCCGCCCGAGGATCAGCACCCGCCCCGCCGGGGTGGGAACGGGGATGCGAGATCGCCCCGGACGGCGCCGCGGCCGGGGTCGCGGCCGGGGTGGCGGCCTCGGCGCGCCAGGTCGGCAGCAGGCTGACGACGAGGATCGCGGCCAAGGCCAGAACGATCGCGACGACACGCGGACGGGACATTCTGCGGGCGAGGTGGGACACCATTTCCCCGAATCTTTCGTGGGTGCGGAAGTTCGCCGGACGTGCGGCCGCGGCCCGCGGCTGATCGGCGACTGTACGGATAGCCAGATCGTAGCGATGAATCCGCAGATCGGCAGAGAAATCCGCAGAGTTGCCGCGAATGCGGATCATCTCTGCGACTTCTCCACGCTTCCGCCTACTGCGGTCCGGTCCTGGTCGGCCGCGCGCGGTACGGCGGCCACCACCGGCAGAGACAAAGGGTCAACCAGCGGTCAACC
>NZ_CADCWT010000198.1 GCF_902806485.1 Candidatus Frankia alpina
GTGAGGCCCCCGCCGGGGGTGTCCTCGGGGGTGAGGGTGCCGTTCATCGCCTCGGTGAGGCCGCGGGACAGGGCGAGTCCGAGGCCGACGCCGGTGGTGTTGTCTCGGTCCCCGAGCCGTTGGAACGGCTGGAAGACCTGGTCGCGGTGGGCGGCGGGGATGCCGGGGCCGTGGTCGACGACGCGTAGTTCCACCCGGTCGGCTAGGCTGCTCGCAGTGATCACCGGCGGGCGCCCGGACGGGGCGTGGCGCAGCGCGTTGCCGACGAGGTTGACCAGCACCCGTTCGAGCAGCGCCGGGTCGGCGTCGATCGTGGGCAGGTCGTCGGGGATGCGGATGGCGATGTGCCGGGCGGGCGGCCCGAGCTCGTCGAGGGCGTGCGGGACGACATCGTCCAGCCCGATCGGGCGGGGGAACACGCTCAGCGCCCCGGCCTGCAGCCGGGACATGTCGAGCAGGTTCTCCACCAGGCGGGTGAGCCGGTCGAGGGACTCCTCCGCGGTGGCGAGCAGCTCGTCGCGTTCGTCCCGGCTGAGCACGGCCTCGGCGGAGCGCAGGCCGGTGACGGCGGCCTTGGCGGCGGCGAGCGGGGTACGCAGGTCGTGGCTGACGGCGGCGAGCAGCGCGGCGCGGACCCGGTCGGCCTGGGCGATGGGCACGGCCTGCGCGGCGGCCTCGGCCAGGCGGCGCTGTTCGAGGGTGACGGCGGCCTGGGCGGCGAAGGCGGCGAGGATGCGGCGGTCCGCCGCCGGCAGCGGCCGTCCGGTCAGGGCGAGGGCGAGGGTGTCGCCGACGGGGACGTCCACCGCGCCGTCCTCGGGCCGGGTGCACGGGTCGGGGCCGACGCTGAGCACCGTGCGCCAGCCGTCGCCGTCGCGTTCGAGCAGGGTCGCCGAGGTCATGGCGAACGTCTCCCGGGCCCGCTCGAGCAGGGCGGGCAACGCGTCCTCGCCGCGCAGCACGCTGCCGGCGAGCATCGACAGCGTCGCCGCCTCCGCGGAGGCGCGCACCGCCTGGCCGTAGCGGCGGGTGGAGATGGCGACGACGCGGCTGACCATCGTCGCGACCAGGATGAAGCCGGCGAGGGCGAGGGCGTTGTTGCCCTCCGCGACGGACCAGTGGTGCAGCGGCGGGGTGAAGTAGTAGTTGAGCAGCAGGGAGCTGGCCAGGGCGCACAGCAGCGCCGGCCAGAACCCGCCGATCAGCGCCACCGTCACCACGATGATCAGGTAGCCGAGCATCTCGGTGGCGAGGCTGAAGGTCCCGCGGGCCTGGACCAGGCCGGCGGTCAGGGCGGGGACGAGGGCCAGGGTCAGCACGGTCGCGATCAGCCGGCGGCGCGGGGCGAGGCCGCTGCGGACCCGCGGCAGCCGCCAGCCGGTGCCCGCCTCGGCGTGGGTGACCATGTGCACGTCAATCGGCCCGGACAGGTTCGTGGTGGTGACGCCGATGCCGGGGCTGAGGATCCGGGAGAGCCGGCCGCGGCGGCTGGCGCCCAGCACGAGCTGGGTGGCGTTCTGCGCGCGGGCGAAGTCGAGCAGCGCCGTCGGCACGTCGTCGCCGATCACCTGGTGGAAGCTGCCGCCGAGGCTGTCGACGAGGGACCGCTGCCCGGTCAGGGCCGCGGGGTCGGCGCCGGTGAGCCCGTCGGAGCGGGCGACGTGCACGGCGAGCAGCTCCGCGCCCTTGGTCCGGGAGGCGATCCGGGCCGTGCGGCGGATCAGGGTCTCGCCCTCCGGGCCGCCGGTGAGCGCGACGACGACTCGCTCCCGGGTCTCCCAGGTTCCGCCGATGTGGTGCTCGGCCCGGTACCGATCGAGCTGGTCGTCGACCTTGCCGGCCAGCCACAGCAGGGCGAGTTCGCGCAGGGCGGTGAGGTTGCCGGGGCGGAAGTAGTTGGCCAGGGCCGCGTCGACCCTGTCCGGGGCGTAGATGTTGCCGTGGGCCATCCGCCGCCGCAGTGCCTCGGGGGCCATGTCGACGAGTTCGACCTGGTCGGCCTCGCGGACCACCGCGTCGGGCACGGTCTCCCGCTGGGCCACGCCGGTGATCGTCTCGACGACGTCGTTGAGCGACTCCAGATGCTGGACGTTGACGGTGGAGATGACGTCGATGCCGGCGGCGAGCAGCTCCTGGACGTCCTGCCAGCGTTTGGTGTTGGGGCCGCCGGCGACGTTGGTGTGGGCGAGCTCGTCGACGACCGCGACCTTGGGGCGCCGGGCCAGCACCGCGTCGAGGTCCATCTCGGTGAAGGTGGCGCCGCGGTGCTCGGCGAACCGGCGGGGGATCACCTCCAGCCCGTCGAGCATCGCGGCGGTGTGCTGGCGCCCGTGCGTCTCGACCAAGGCGACGACGACGTCGGTGCCCCGGTCGAGACGGCGGCGGCCCTCGTCGAGGGCGGCGTAGGTCTTGCCGACCCCGGGCGCTGCCCCCAGGTAGATGCGCAGTGTTCCACGTGGCACGCCACCCATGGTGCTCCTGTCCGCACCTGTGCGGGAACCAGCTGAAAGCCGGTTTCGGCCGCTATTTCATGATCGGTGTTAGTGGGCCGTGAGAAACCGGCCGGGCGCCGCGAGAACCGTGTGAGCGATCGCCATTTTCGGGTGTCGTCGCGCTTTACTGGGCCCCTGCCGGGATGAAGGAGGAGCGCATGCAAGACGTGGTGTACGTCCTGCTGACGCTGGGATGTTTCGCGCTGTTGGCGCTGGTACTGCGAGGGATCGAAAGGCTGTGAACGCGGAGAACGTCGCCGGCCTGGTGCTGTCGATCGGTTTGGGAATCTTCATCGTCGTCGCCCTGCTGTTCCCGGAGCGGTTCTGATGTCCTCGTCCGTCGCCGGTGTTCTGGCCGTCGCGCTGCTCGTCGCCGCGCTGTGGGTCACCTACCGTCCGTTCGGCGACTACATGTACCGGGTGTTCACCGCGAAACGGCACCTGCGGGTCGAACGAGCGATCTACCGACTGACCGGGGTGAACCCCGACGCGGGCCAGCGCTGGGGGGTCTACGCCCGCAGCGTGCTGGCCTTCTCGCTGGTCAGCGTCCTGCTGCTGTATCTGTTGCAGCGCCTCCAGGAGCACCTGCCGCTGAACCTGGGATTCGGTGCGGTGGGGCCGGCGCTGGCCTGGAACACCGCGGTGAGTTTTATGACGAACACCAACTGGCAGGCGTATTCGGGCGAGTCGACCATGGGTCACACCGTGCAGATGACGGGCCTGGCCGTGCAGAACTTCGTCTCGGCGGCGGTCGGCATCGCGGTGGCGATCGCGGTGGTGCGCGGCTTTGCACGGCGCCGGTCGCCGGTCGCCGCGGGTGGACCTGGTGGGCCGGGTGGACGGGGTGCCGGTAGCCGAGATGACGTGGTCGGCACCGGCGACGAGCTCGGCAACTTCTGGGTGGACCTCACCCGGACGGTGATCCGGATCCTGCTGCCGGTCTGCGTGGTCGTGGCGGTCGTCCTCATCGCCGGCGGGGCGATCCAGAACCTGCACGGCAACCGGGTGGTGTCCACGCTGGCCGGCGGCCATCAGACGATCACCGGCGGGCCGGTCGCCAGCCAGGAGGCGATCAAGGAGTTCGGCACCAACGGCGGCGGCTTCTACAACGTCAACTCGGCGCATCCGTTCGAGAACCCGACGTCGTGGACGAACCTGTTCGAGATCTACCTGCTGCTCGCGATCGGCTTCTCGCTGCCGCGCACGTTCGGCCGGATGGTCGGCGACCGCCGCCAGGGGCTGGCGATCGTCGCGGTCATGGCCGTGCTCGCCCTGGGCAGCTTCGCGGTGAACGCCGCCTTCCAAACCGCGCACCACGGGACGGTGCCGGTCGCGGTCGGCGCGGCGACGGAGGGCACCGAAACCCGGTTCGGCGTGCCGGACTCCGCATTGTTCGCCAGCAGTACGACGCTCACCTCCACCGGCGCCGTCAACTCCTTCCACGATTCCTACACGAGCATCGGCGGCGCGACGCTGCTGTTCAACATGATGCTCGGCGAGGTCGCGCCCGGTGGCACCGGATCCGGCCTTTACGGAATGCTCGTGCTGGCCATCGTCACCGTTTTCGTCGCCGGGTTGATGATCGGGCGAACACCCGAGTATCTCGGGAAGAAGATAGGTTCCCGGGAGATAAAGTTCGCGTCTCTGTACTTTCTGGCCACGCCGGCGATCGCCCTGCTCGGCACCGGGGTCGCGATGGGCCTGCCCGGCGAGCGCGCCGGCATGCTCAACTCCGGGGCGCACGGCCTGTCCGAGGTGCTCTGCGCGTTCACCTCGGCGGCCAACAACAACGGTTCGGCGTTCGGTGGCATCACGGTGAACACGACCTGGTACAACACGGCGCTGGGCCTCGCGATGCTGTTCGGCCGGCTGCTGCCGATGCTGCTGGTCCTCGGGCTGGCCGGCTCCCTCGCCCGTCAGCATCCGGTCCCGGCGACCGCCGGGACGCTGCCGACGCACCGGCCCCAGTTCGCCGGGATGCTCGGCGCCGTCGCCGTGATCATCGTCGCGCTGACGTTCTTCCCCGCGCTCGCTCTCGGCCCGCTCGCGGAAGGGATCCACTGATGAGCACCACCACCGTCGTCGCCTCGCCCGGCGCCGCGTCGCGTCCGGGCCGGGGTGGGCCGCGGCGGGTCGGCGGTGGCCTGCTCGACCCGCGTCAGCTCGGCCGCTCGCTGCCCGCGGCCCTGCGCAAGCTCGACCCCCGCACCCTGTGGCACAACCCGGTCATGCTCATCGTCGAGGTCGGCGCGGCGTTCACGACCGTGCTGACCATCGCCGACCCGTCGGTGTTCGGCTGGCTGATCACCGTCTGGCTGTGGCTCACGGTCGTGTTCGCGAACCTCGCCGAGGCCGTCGCGGAGGGCCGCGGGAAGGCCCAGGCCGCGGCGCTGCGCCGCACCCGCACCGACACGATCGCCCGCCGCCTGACCGGCTGGTCGTCCGGCCAGGCCGCCCCCACCGCCGAGGAGATCGCCGCGGGAGCCACGGCCGCGGGGGAGATCGCCGCGGGGGAGCGCGTCTTGGTGGAGGAGGTGCCCGCGCCCAGGCTCGTCCGGGGGGACGCCGTCCTCGTGGCCGCCGGCGAGCTCATCCCCGGCGACGGTGATGTCGTCGAGGGCATCGCCAGCGTCGACGAGTCGGCGATCACGGGGGAGTCCGCGCCGGTGATCCGCGAGTCCGGCGGCGACCGGTCGTCGGTCACCGGCGGGACGAGGGTCCTGTCCGACCGGATCGTCGTGCGGATCACCCAGCAGCCCGGTGAGAGCTTCATCGACCGGATGATCGGCCTCGTCGAGGGCGCCGACCGGCGCCGCACCCCGAACGAGATCGCGCTGAACATCCTGCTCGCCGCGCTCACCGTCATCTTCCTGCTCGCCGTCGCCACCCTGCAGCCGCTGGCGATCTTCACCAAGGCGCAGCAGCCCGCCATCCCCGACTCGGCGGCCCTGACCGGCCACGGGATCACCGGCATCGTGCTGGCGTCCCTGCTGGTCTGCCTCATCCCGACGACGATCGGGGCGCTGCTCTCGGCGATCGGCATCGCCGGGATGGACCGGCTCGTCCAGCGCAACGTGCTCGCGATGAGCGGCCGGGCGGTCGAGGCGGCCGGCGACGTCAACACGCTGCTGCTCGACAAGACCGGGACGATCACCTTCGGCAACCGGCAGGCCCGGGAGTTCCTCCCGGTCGGTGGGGTCGGTGCGGCCGCCCTCGCCGACGCTGCCCAGCTGTCCTCGCTCGCCGACGAGACGCCGGAGGGCCGCTCGGTCGTCGTGTTCGCCAAGGAGCACCACGGCCTGCGCGAACGCTCACCCGGCGAGCTGCGCGCGGCGACGTTCGTGCCCTTCACCGCGCAGACCCGGATGTCCGGCGTCGACCTCGCCGACCCGGCCGCCGGCGCCGAGCGTGCGGGCGGCGCCGAGAGCGCGGGCGTGGGCGGGGCCGGCGGTGAGATGCGCCGGCAGATCCGCAAGGGCGCGGCCAGCGCGGTGATCACCTGGGTGCGCCAGGCCGGCGGGACGATCCCCGCCGAGCTCGGCGAGATCGTCGACGGGGTCTCCGCCGCCGGCGGGACGCCGCTGGTCGTCGGGGAGGTCACCGGCACCGGCCCGGCGGCGCACGCCCGGGTGCTAGGCGTCATCCAGCTCGCCGACGTGGTCAAGAGCGGGATGCGGGAACGGTTCGACGAGATGCGCCGGATGGGCATCCGCACCGTCATGATCACCGGGGACAACCCGCTGACGGCGAAGGCGATCGCGCAGGAGGCCGGCGTCGACGACTTCCTCGCCGAGGCCACCCCGGAGGACAAGCTGGCGCTGATCCGCGCAGAGCAGGCCGACGGCAAGCTCGTCGCGATGACCGGCGACGGCACGAACGACGCCCCCGCGCTCGCCCAGGCCGACGTCGGCGTCGCCATGAACACCGGCACGTCTGCCGCCAAGGAGGCCGGCAACATGGTCGACCTCGACAGCGACCCGACGAAGCTCATCGAGATCGTCGAGATCGGCAAGCAGCTGCTCATCACCCGCGGGGCGCTGACCACGTTCTCCATCGCCAACGACGTCGCCAAGTACTTCGCGATCATCCCGGCGATGTTCGCCGGCGTCTACGGCGGGCTGGACCGGCTGAACATCATGCGGCTGGCCACCCCCGAGTCGGCGATCCTGTCCGCCGTCATCTTCAACGCGCTCGTCATCGTCGCCCTGATCCCGCTCGCGCTGCGCGGCGTGCGCTACACGCCGAGCAGCGCCTCCGCCCTGCTCTCGCGCAACCTGTCCCGCTACGGCCTCGGCGGGATCATCGCGCCGTTCGTCGGCATCAAGATCATTGACTTGCTCGTCCAGTTCATCCCGGGGGTGGGCTAGCCCATGTTCGCGCGACTACCCGGCTGGGCCCGCCAGCACCTGGCCGCCCTGCGGATCCTGCTCGTGTTCACCGTCGTCGTCGGCCTCGCCTACCCGCTGGCGATCCTCGCCGTCGCCCAGCTCCCCGGCCTGCACCACCGTGCCGACGGCTCGTTCGTCACCCGCGCCGACGGCCAGCGGGTCGGCTCGTCGCTGATCGGCCAGTCCTTCACCGACGCCGACGGCAACCCGATCGCCCGCTACTTCCAGAGCCGGCCGTCGGCCGCCGGCGACGGCTACGACCCGACGTCCACCTCGGCGTCGAACCTCGGCCCGGAGGACGTCGTCGACACCTTCGACGACCCGGCCATGCGCGGCACGGACGAGTCCCGGCAGAGCCTGCTCACCCAGGTCTGCGCCCGCAGCCAGGCCGTCGGGGCGCTCGATGGCGTCGACGGCCGCCGGCCGTACTGCACCGCCTCCGGAGTCGGCGCCGTGCTCGCCGTCTACCACGCCGGACCCGGGTACGACGGCCGGGTGACGAGGGTCGTCAGCGTCAACGAGCTGTGCCCGGCCCGGCCGTTCCTCACCACCTACGCCGGGGTGCCGGTGCGCTGCCGGACGCTGACCGACGACATCGTCGCCGGCCAGCGCGTCGTCATCCGCGGCGACGCCCCCACGCACCCCGCCGTCCCCGCGGACGCGGTGACCGCCAGCGCCAGCGGCCTCGACCCGCAGATCAGCACCGCTTACGCTGACCTCCAGGTCCGTCGGGTGGCCCGGGTCCGCGGCCTGCCCACCGGCCAGGTCTCGGCGCTCGTGCGGGATCACACGGCCGGCCGAAGCCTCGGCTTCCTCGGCGAACCGGCGGTCAACGTGCTTGATCTCAACCGGGCGCTGGACGCGCTCACCCCGGCGCGACGGTGAGCCCGTCGGCCGGGTCGGGTGGCGAGGGGAGCGAGGGGAGCGACAGCCTGGTGGGACGCATCCTGATCGTCGAGGACGAGCCGCAGTTGCTGCGCGCGATGCGGATCAACCTGCGCAGCCGTGGCCACGAGGTCCGCACGGCCGTCGACGGCGGCCAGGCGCTCACCGAGGCCGCGAGCTACCCACCCGACCTGGTCGTGCTCGACCTCGGCCTGCCCGACCTCGACGGCATCGACGTCATCCGCGGCCTGCGCGGCTGGACCCGCGTGCCGATCATCGTCCTGTCCGGCCGCACCTCCGGCCACGACAAGATCGCCGCCCTGGATGCGGGCGCGGACGACTACGTCACCAAGCCGTTCTCCGTGGAGGAGCTGCTCGCCCGCATCCGTGCCGTCACCCGCCGCGCCGGCGGCGCCGAGACCGGCCCGGTCATCACCATCGGCCGCCACCGCATCGACTTCGCCGCCAAGGCCGTCACCACCCTCCCCGACCCGCCGCCGGATTCCGCGGCCCAGGCTTCGCCCACCAGCGAGGACGACGGTGACGGCGCGCCAGCTGACGGCGTTGCCGTCGACGGCGCCGGACCGGCCGACGAGTCCGGCCAGCCACCCGAGGCGGTGCGGTTGACGCCGACCGAGTGGCGGCTGCTGGCGACCCTGGTCCGCGAACCCGGCAAGCTGATCAGCTCGCGGTCCCTGCTCGACCAGGTCTGGGGCTCCGGCCACGCCGACGACACCTCGTCCCTGCGGCTCTACGTCAACCGCCTGCGCCGCAAACTCGAACCCGACCCGTCCCGCCCCCGTCACCTCACCACCGAACCCGGCATGGGCTACCGCTACCAGCCGTAAGGCCAACACAAGACGCTCGACTATGCCGTTTAAGTGCTGCCATTCCGCCGGTCCACCGACCCGGTCGTCGGCGACCGGCGGCGTGCGGACTGATCTCGGTGCTCTGCCCGATCCGGCGCGTTATCGGGCAGGCCCAGCAACTCGGCCAGCACATAACCGTACCCTCAACCACGATGCACCCGTCTCCCGGCGATCATTTCCCTAGACAAGAAACGATCTTTCCAGGCAGGTGGGTGCGTCCCCCTGCGCACCCCTCGGCCGGTAACGTTCTACCACCCATTGCGATCGCAGACGGTCAGCGACTAGACACGACCTCCGGTCAACTGCAAAGAGCCGGTTTCGTGGACGTCCGGGGTGGAGGTGGAGGTTCCTCGCGAATCTCCGATGCCACGCTCCGGATCCGCTTGCACACTGGTCACAGAAAGTGACGGTCAGTAGGTGGCGCGAGCCGGATGAGTCGAGAGGCTCGCCTCGCGTCCGGATCTGTGGTAGCCGGGAGGTGAAACTCCTCCCGGCTACCCGGCCGCGACCGACCGGGCAAAACTCCCGTACTAGTAACGGAAGAGATAACGGCTGGACTGTTTCAAAGCCCAGCCCGAGCAGGAAGACCGTTTCGGATCCGGAGCCAGCATGTCCGATCCCAACCAGACTCTCGAACGTCGGCGAAGTCAGGCGCGAGTCGCTGAGCGGCCCAAGATGGGCACACTCCCTTACTGGCATGACGGTCCCGTCCTTCAGGGCCCCGGGAAGATCGTT
>NZ_CADCWT010000199.1 GCF_902806485.1 Candidatus Frankia alpina
GCGGCGGGTCGGATGATCGACCCGCCCCGACCGCATCAGTCATCGAGCTCCCGCAGCCGATCACGAAGAAAGCTCCGTTCCACCGCATTGTCGGTGAGCCGCAGCGCCTCCTCGTAGGCATCGCGCGCCTCGGCGAAGCGTCCCAGCCGCCGCAGGAAATCCGCCCGGGCGGCGGGCAGGTAGCCGTACCCGGCCAGTTGCGGCTCGACGGCCAGCATGTCGAGGGCGGCGAGACCGGCGCCCGGACCGTCCGCGAATCCGACCGCCACCGCGCGGTTGAGCGCCACCACCGGGGACGGCCAGGTCGCGACGAGCAGGTCGTAGAGCGCGACGATCTCCCGCCAGTCGGTGTCGGGCCAGCTCGACGCGTCGGAGTGGACCGCGGCGATGGCGGCGGCGAGCGCGAACCGGCCCGGTGGCCGGTGCCGCAGCGCCTCCCGCACCAGCCCGATCCCCTGGTCGATCGCGGCCCGGTCCCACCGGCCGCGGTCCTGCTCGGCCAGCAGCAGCAACCGGCCGTCCGGGCCGACCCGGGTGGCGCTGCGCGCGTCGGTCAGCAGGATCAGGGCGAGCAGGCCCGCCACGTCGGGGTCGGCGGGCATGAGCGTGCGGAGCATGCTCGCCAGGTTCAGCGACCGTTGCACCAGGTCACGGCGGACGAGGTCAGCTCCGGCCGGCGCGGTGTGGCCGGTGGTGAACAGCAGGTGGACGACGGCGAGGACGGCATCGACCCGGGCCGGCAGCTCCTGTGCCGCGGGCATCCGGTAAGGGATCCGCGCGGCGGCGATCTTCTTCTTGGCGCGGGTGATCCGGGCCGCCATCGTCGTCTCGGTGACCAGGAACGCCCGGGCCACCTCCGCAGTGGTCAGGCCGCACAGCAGCCGTAGGGTCAGGGCGATCCGCGCCTCGACCGCGAGCGCCGGATGGCAGCAGATGAAGATCAACCGGAGCCGGTCGTCGGTGACCCGCAGCGGGTCGCCCGGGTCGGGGACCTGGGGTTCCGGCTCCACGGCGTCCTCCACCAGCAACGGAAGCGCCCGCCGCAGCGTCGCGTCCCGGCGAAGCAGGTCCAGCGCCCGCCGACGGTCGTCAGCCACGCCCCCGGCCGGGCCGGGATCCCCTCGTCGGCCCAGACCTTGAGGGCCCGGGCGTAGGCGTCCTGCACGCACTCCTCCGCGACGTCGAGGTCGCGGCTGACGCGCGCCGTCGCAGCGAGCACGAAGGCCCACTCGCGGCGGTGCGCGTCCGCCACAGCGGCAGCGACCGCGGCATTCACCTCAGCACCAGCCGCGTCCCCAGCACCAGCCCCGTTCCCGTCCCCGACCATCGCCTCAAGCCTCCTGAGGCACGAGTCAGTCGAACGTCCTCACCGGGCGCACCTCGACGCCGCCGAACAGCGCCGGCACCTGCTTCGCCACGGCCAGCGCCTCGTCCAGGTCGGCCGCCTCGATCAGGTAGTAGCCGCCGAGGGCCTCCTTCGTCTCCGCGAACGGGCCGTCGGTGGCGGTGAAGGTGCCCGCCGCGTCCTTGCGGATGGACGTGGCCGTGCCGGCCGGCTGCAGGGCGTTCCCGCCCCATATGACGGCGGCGTTGTTCTCACCAAAGGCGATGTGTTCCTTCATCACCTGATCGAAGCCGGCCTGGCCGGCGGCCTCGGAGGCGGCTTCGGAGGCGGCTTCGTCCTCGTAGATCAGAACCAGATACTGCGCCATCACGCGATCCCCTTCGTCGGCGACCCGCTTCGCCGGGCCCCTCATCTTCACCGACGAACGGACGACCGCCGGATCGACACCGGACCGACGGCAATGTCCGCCCGACCGGTCCGGCCGATCGTCGTCTGTTCGGCGCACCCGCAGGTGGCGCACGGTCATGCTGCTCGACCAGCCGAGCCCCGACCTGGTGGCGCTGCAGGCCATTGCCACCGTCCACGCATCTCTGCCCGGCCGATCGGAATAGCGGAAAGCTCGTCGGCCTTGAGAAGGACGGGCCGCGACCGGCATGGCCGCTCCAGCAGCGCCCCCAGGAGGACGCTCCATGTCCCAGGCCGCCGCCGTCTCCCAGACCACTAGGCCGGTGTATGCCAGCCCGACCGATGTGGCGACCTACGGCGAGTACACGATCAGATGGGACCCCGCGGACACCCGGCCGCTGTACCGGTTCACCGGGCGGATCACCGCGGACGGGTCGAGCGGATTCCCGGCCGAGCCGGGCCGCTACCACATCTACGCCGGCTGGTTCTGCCCGTGGGCACACCGCGTCACCCTCGAGCGCGCGCTCCACGGGCTCGAGGACGTCATCAGCGTCTCCTACGTCGATGGCACCCGCGACACCCGCGGCTGGGGGTTCCGCGAGAGCCACGGCCCGGACCCGGTCAACGGCTTCACCCTGCTGCGCGACGCCTACGAGCGCACGGAGCCGGGCTTCGACGGCCACGTCTCCGTCCCGACGCTGTGGGACCGCCAGACCGGTCAGGTCGTGTCGAACGACTTCACCAGCCTGGGCATCGACCTGGCCACCCAGTTCGGCCGCTGGTCGAACGGCGCCGACACCTACCCCGAGCACCTGCGCGCCGAGATCGCCGAGCTCGACTCCTGGATCGGCCCGGCAGTGAACCACGGGGCGCACCGGGCGGCGCACGACGACGCCGTCCGCGCGACGCTGCTCGACGCGTTCGCGAGGCTCGACGCCCGGCTCGCCGACGCCCCGTACCTGGCGGGCGGCCAACTGACGGAGGCCGACGTACGACTGTGGGTCTCCCTGGTCCGCTACCGCGGCCGCCGCCACGACCTGGCGACCCTGCCACCGCTGTCGGACTACCCGCACCTGTGGTCCTACGCCCGCGCCCTGTACCAGCTCCCCGCCTTCCGCGCGACCACCGACTTCTCCGCCTTCTCGGAGCCGGCCGCGGTCCTGGCCAGCTGGGAGACCCCGCCCGGCGACGACGCGTAGCGGCCGGTGCGGCCAGTACCGTCGGTGCCGTCGGAGAACGGGTGAATGCGATGTGCGCGCCGGGGAGCGCGCCGAACTACCGGAGCCCATGTTTGCGGTGCTCTTGCAGGTCGCAGCCGCGATGAAGGCGGGCCTGGCGGAAACGGCTCTACGGCACCGGTGGGGTGCCAGAGGCGGCTGGGGCCCAGACCAGGACTGCTCCGTCCTGGCCGGCGGAGGCGAGCAGCGTGCGCCCGCCCGACAGCGGAACGGCCGTCAAGGCGTTCACCGACCCGGAGCGGCCGCTGAACGGTGTATCGACTGGTCGGCCGGTGGTGGGATCCCACAGGCGCACAGTGCCGTCATAGTCGCCGGCGGAGGCGAGCAGGGTCCGGCCGCTGGCCAGCGGCAGCGCGACCAACGCCCGCACCGGGTCGGCGTGGCCCACCATCGGCCGACCGGTGGCTGGTTAGCCGATGGCCGGATCCCACAGCCGTACGACCCTGTCACCTCCGGCGGAGGCCAGCAGGGTGCGCCCGCCTGTCAGTGGCACCGTCGCCAGCGCGTTCACCGATCGGGTGTGGCCGATCAGCGGGGTACCCACGGGCTGGCAGGTGGCTGGATCCCATAGTCGTACGACCTCGTCGTAGCCGGCGGAGGCGAGCAGAGTCCGCCCATCGGCCAACGGCACCGAGACCAACGCCTCGACGGATCCGTCGAGGCCGGTCATGGGCATACCGAATGCCTGGCCGTTGACCGGGTCCCAGAGCCGCACGGTGGCGTCCCACTCATCTCCCGCGGAGGCGACCAGGGTGCGCCCGTCGGCCAGCCGCACGACCGCCAGTGCCTGAACGTGGTCGTCCTGGCCGGTCAGCGGTGAGTGGACCGGCTGGCCGCTGACCGGATCCCAGAGTCGTCCCGTCCCGTCGCGTCCGCCCGAGGCGAGCAGGGTGCGCCCGTCCGCCAAGGGCACCGTCGCCAGCGTGTTCACCGATCCGGAGTGGCCGGACAGTGGCGTGCCGGCCGACGCGGTGCTGACCGGATCCCACAGCCGCACCGTGTGCGCGTCATCGTAGGCGAGCAGGGTGCGCCCGTCGGCCAGCGGCAGCGCCACCAATCTGGTGGTCCAGACTGGGCGTGCGCCGCCGAACGGCGCGCCGACCTGGTGGCCGCTGACCGGATCCCACAGGCGGCACCAACCCGCGGCTCGCGGACGCGAGCAGAGCGCGCCCGTCGGCCAGCGCAACGGCCGCCAACGCCTCCACCGGGCCGCCGTGGCCGGTCAGCGGCGGGCCGACCGGGTGGCCGCTGACCGAATCCCAGAATCGCACCGTCTTGTCGTCAGCGCCCGAGGCGAGCAGGATGCGCCCATCGGCCAGCGGCACCGCCACCAACGCGCGCACCGTCCCACCGTGACCAATCCATCGGCGCACAGACCGGTTGGCCGTCGATCGGGCCCCAGAGTCGTATCGTCGCGTCATGTCCGCCCGAGGCGAGCAGGGTGCGCCCGTCGGCAAGGTGCATCGGGGCCAGCGCGCGCACGGCGGCGCTGTGCCCCGTCAGCGGCGGGCCGACTGGTTGGCCGTTGGTGGGATCCCACAGGCGCACTGTTCCGTCATGCCCCCCGGCGGAGGCGAGCAGCGTGCGCCCGTCAGCCAGGGGTACCGGCGCCAACGCCCACACGTGCCCGTCGAGGGTGCGATGTATGGTCCCTGCCCACATGGCGGTCTCGACGGTCCAGGGCCGGTTGGCGTGGCGCGCCGCCGTTTCGGCGAGAACGGTCGCACGGGTCCTGGACGCCCAGATGTGCAACCACCAGACAAGCGGATCGTCGGGGTGGACCGGCCATTCGTCGATCGCCCGTTCGTAGGCGTTGACGGCGGCGATCCCGGCGGCCGTCGTCAGGTCGCGTCGATGGCGCAGGAGGACTGCCGGGTCACAGGTCCGTAGGAATCCTGGGTCGTTGACCAGATCGTCGAGGAGCCCGGCGAGGGCGGCATGTTCGGGCAGGTTCGTCCGGGCGTAGCCCGTCGCCTCGGGCCAAACCCGTGCGTCGACGGGCCCATCGGGGATGAACGCGGCCACAATGCGCCCGTGGGCGGCGCGGCTCGCGGCGCTCAGCTCGAACGCGAGGTGGCGCAGGTCCTCGTCGTCGGAGTCGCGCAGCAAGGCGCCGGCGCAGAAGTCGCGCAGGCTTTGATGGCGGGGCAGGTAGCGGTCGGGATCGCCGTCCGGTCGGACTACCAGGAATGGACGGAACATTCCGCGAAGGAGGTTTCGGGTGACATTCTCGGGGACGCCCGCCCAGGTGGCGAGGGTGGCGGCCGGCTGGGGCTCGCGGATGGCGGTGAGCGCTGCCAGCAGCGGCAGGCCGTGAGTTCGCCAGTCGTCGTCGCCGAGTTCGGCGCGCCAGCGGGTGAGGTTGTCGGCGTAGTAGCCGGCGAGTCCCTCGCGGAGCTGGTCGACGTCGGCGGGGCTGCGGCGATGGCCGCGAATCTGGTCGAGCACGGACAGGGCATAGATCCAGACCCCGTCGGCACGATCCAGCAGGGTTCGGCAGAACCGGTCGGCCGCCAACCCGGCCATCCGCAGCACGTTGTCGATCGCCGGATCGGTGGTCGTGACGGTGACGAGGTAGTCGAGGAGATCGCGGTGGTTGGCCGTGCTCTCGACGTCGATCCGTTCGATCACCCGTGCCCCGGCGGGGATGGCGACAGTCCGCGGCCGGGTGGTGGCGATGATGACCGTGCCGGGCGGCAGGCTCGGCGGCAGACCGAGTGGAAGCTCGCCGGCCGCGGTGGCTGGAGCCTCGTCCAGGCCGTCGACGAGGAGCACCACCGGCGTGCCGGGTTCAACCTGATCCCGACGTTCGGCGGCCTCGCACAGCCGGCCGTACAACCA
Organism: Candidatus Frankia alpina; assembly: GCF_902806485.1. Lineage (GTDB taxonomy): Bacteria > Actinomycetota > Actinomycetes > Frankiales > Frankiaceae > Frankia > Frankia alpina. The sequence goes on from NZ_CADCWT010000199.1 coordinate 5,830, forward strand.
GGCCGTGGAGTCCGCCTTGTCGGGCAGGATGCCGCCGGGGGCGGCGTCTTCGAGCTTCCAGCGGGCGATCAGCTGAGCGGCCAGATTGAGGCGCGCGGTCTGGGGCGTGCGGCCTTCGGCCAGACGGGTGAAGTGTGCCGGCCAGGCCCTGGTGAAGGCGAGGTAGGTCGCCAGTGCCGATTTGCCCATCCCGGCTTCGGCTTCGATGAGCAGGTAGCCGCCCCGGCGCTGGGCCACGCTCCACGCGAGGAAGGTGGTGATCCGGTCGATCAGCTCAGCGCGTCCCCGGAACCGGGCTACCGGGTTGCCCGGCTCGGCTGGATCGGTGAGCGCCAGGTCGCCGGGAAGCGGGTCGAGCGGGATCGTGGCCTGCCGCAGCAGCTGAAACGCGCCCGCGAACCACTGGTGGATCATCTGCCCGTAGTTGACCCCGACTGCCTGCCCACCCTGCGCGGACACGTCCCCAACGGTCACCCGATCCTGCTCGGTGGCCACCGGTGCTAGCTGTTTCCCTGCTGCGTCTGCGGCGTCCGAATCTGGGCCACCTGGCCGTAGTTGACCCCGACTGCCTGCCCGTCCGGCGCGGACACGTCGCCGACCTGGATTCCGCCCGTGGCGCCCGTGGCGCCGGCCGACGGCGCGGTGTCCGCTGGGAACGGCGGAGGAGTCGGTGGTTTGGCCCTGGCACCGGTGATGGCAAGTTCGGCGGCCTGGAGCAGCACCGTCCTGGCCTGGTCCTGCGATCTGTCGAAGATGTCGATGCCCACGACCTGGGCGAGCACGCCCGGGCGTGGACAGTCCTCGACGCGGGCCACCAGAAGCTTGCGTTGTTCTCCGAGCGGGTCGGCCGCCCAGGCGGCCTGCCACTCCGCCGTGCCGAACACCGACCGGAAGTAGGCCCCAGACAGGACCGCGACCGTACGCGCCGACATCCGAACGCCATCGTCCATGCCTCGAGCCCAGTTGGAGCCCGGGACGAAGTCCCACGCCTGGACCAGCACCCGGTAGCCGGCGTCCTCCAACTGCCAGGCGATCCATTCCGCCCAACCCCGGTCCGCCTGCGTGTATGAGACGAAGAAGTCCCAGACCACGCCGCCATCGGCGGGTCCGGCCGAACTGCCCCCGTTGGTCACACTCACAGTGTGCCACCGGCAGAACAGACCGACCGGCCCATGCGAAGCTGCGGCGGGTAAACCCCAGACCAAGCCACCCCGCCCGTGGCTTGGTCTGGGGTCCGCGAGGAGTTAGTGGATGGCCGGTGCGACGTGCAGGGTTCGGGTGTGCTCGGTACGGACGGCGCTCAGCTCGTTCGGGTTGAGCCCGAGCAGCGCGAGGATGGTCGGGGCGATCGAGGTGGTCTCGACCGGAGCCGGGTCGACCCGGCCCGAGTGGGCGGCGGCACCGGATGACGACGAGCGGGACGTTGCGGTCCTGCGGGTCGGCGCCGCCGTGCTCGGCAATCTTGCTCTTGCCGCCAGTGTAGACCACGCCGTGCGCGACGATGCCGACGACGTCGGGATGGCGGACGTCACTCGCCGGGACGCCGAAGTAGCGGGCGGCGCCAGCGTACGCCGTGGTGAGCCCGGAGGCGGGCAGCGTGCGGCTGGCGCCGCTGATCGTGTTGCCGGTGGCGTCGTGGGAGAGCAGGAAGGCCCGCGCGAAGTCGGCGGCGGCCTGCGACCGGTCGCTCAGCCACAGCTGCAGGATGTCGTCGTCCGTGGAGAAAGCGACCAGGTCGGCCGCGCCGGGGTGCGCCTTCGCCCAGGCCGCGTTCAGCGCCTTGATGACGGCGCCGTCGTCGATGCGGGTCAGCGCGTTCGGGTCCGTCGGCGACTGGCCGTGCTTGGCCGACAGGATGATCGCGGTGCTGTCCGCCTGACCGGTCTGCCTCAGCTCGGCGACCAGGGCGCCGAGCTGGTGGTCGACGAAGTCGAGCGCGCGGGTCAGCAGCGGCCCCGGCTCGGTGCCGCCCGGCAGGTAACCGCCGGTCAGCCCGTCCGAGCTGGGCAGCTTCTGCGCGGTGGAGACCGTCTGGAAGTTCAGCCCGAAGATCGTCGGGGTCGGGACCCGGTGGGTGCGGCCGTGGTCGTACCCGTCGATCTCGTTGCGGACCGCGGTCACCTTGTACGCGTCGTACTGCTCGGTGGCCGCGTTGTCCTTCGTCCAGTCGTCGCCGGCGGGGTAGCCGAGGGCGGTGCTGTTGATCTCAGGGGTGAACAGGTCCTGGACGCCGGTGCCCGACGGGCCGTTGAGGATCTCGTAGGCGGGGTGCTTGTCCGACCAGGCGGTGCCCAGCCCGTGGGCGCGTGCCACCTCGAAGACGGTGTTCGCCGTGAGGTAGGAGTGCGGGTAGACCGGCTTGCAGGTCAACGGGTCGACCGGAAGCGTCTTCGGGTCGAGCAGCGTCTGGGGCGACCCGGTCAGGGACAGGATGCTGCCGGGCAGCCCAGGCGAGACCCTGCCCCGCGTCGAGGGAGCTCTGGTCGCGGTCGGCGCCCTCGGTGAACGCGACCTCGGCGCCCGGCTTCACCCCGGCGCAGGACGTCGTGCCGGCGGGCAGCAGGCTGTGGTTGAAGGTGTCGTCGTAGTAGATGCCCGTGGTCGCCGGATTGCCGCCCGTCACCTGAGCGATCAGCCCGGGGAACGAGTCTGACGGCACCGGGGTCGACGCGTGGGTGTACGAGACACCGGTGCCGACCAGGCCGGCCAACGCCGAACCCGGATGCGTACGGACATACGCGCTGAGATCCGCCTGGTGAAGTCCGTCCACGGACAGCAGCAGGACGTGTCGGGCCGGGGACCGGGTGTGCTCGGGTAACCCGGCCACCGCGGGCGTGGCGGCCGAGACCGCCACCAGTCCGGACAGGGCCAGCCCGGACGCCGCCATCCCGACAGCCCGTCGGGTGGGAGAACGCAACACGAATTCCTCCTCGAACGCACCGGACCATACCGGCACGCTCCGTATTGCTAGCCCGCCAGGATGGCCGATCGTCAACGCCCGAGAAAACCCCCGGGTAAGAAATCCCGCGCGATACGCCGAGTGTAACTGGTCAGGTATTTGTTTGATCTTGGGTTAGCTGGTTGCGGGCATCCAGG
>NZ_CADCWT010000200.1 GCF_902806485.1 Candidatus Frankia alpina
CTCACACCCCGCAACAATTACCCAACCTCACAAATCGACGCCGGGAATGGCTCACTGTGGGTGGCAGCGCTTCCGGGTGGGTGATCTTGACCATCGCCTCGGACGGGTGGATGACGACGGTGTCGGCGGTGGCCAGCACCGTCGCGTCATGGGCGACCGCGACGGAGTAGTCGGCGGCGGTAACCACCGAGTCACCGTCCAGCGTGCAGGTGATCACCTCGTACAGCGGCTGTTCGTCGGCAGTGCGCGCGGTGCCGAAGATCCGGGAGGCGAGGCTGAGTTTGAAGGGGATCACGCCGTCCACGGCGAGTACGACGACACGATGCGTGGCCCGATCCTTGCACATCATGACCTTCAGGCCACTGTCTGAGCTGCCGGCTGAGGCGGCAGGCTGGGCGCATGACGACTCCAACGATGCGGGCTATCAGCCAGGACGAACTGGGTGGCCCTGACGTGCTGAGTGAGGTCGAGATCGAGCGTCCCGTCCCCGGACCGTCCGAGGTTCTGGTGCGGGTCCATGCGGCGGGCTTGAGCCCGACCGACTGGAAGCACCGGCAGATCCCCGGCTTTCTCGGGCGGCTTCCGCTGGTCCTGGGCTGGGACGTGTCCGGCGTGGTCGAGGCGCTCGGCGTCGGCGTGACAATCCATGAGGTGGGCGACGAGGTCTTCGGCATGCTGCCGTACCCGCATGGCCACGGTGCCTGCGCCGAGTACGTCACGTCCCCCGCACGTGCTCTCGTCCGTAAGCCCGCTGAACTCGATCACGTCGAGGCCGCCGCGGTCCCGCTGGCCGCCCTGACGGCTCATCAGGCCCTGGTGGAGGTAGCCGACGTCCAGCCTGGCCAGCGCGTGCTGGTACATGCCGCAGCCGGCGGTGTCGGCCACTTCGCCGTACAGATCGCCAAGTCGCTGGGTGCTCACGTGATAGGCACCGCCAGCGCACCCAAGCACGATCTGCTCCGCACGCTCGGCGCCGACGAACTGATCGATTACCACAATGTGGATTTCGAGAAGGTGACCGGCAAGGTCGACGTGGTCGTTGACGCCGTCGGCGGCGACTACACGGCTCGCTCCCTCCGGACACTGGTACCGGGCGGAGTCCTCGTCTCCCTCGCGCTCTCCGACACGCGGCCTATGCCAGCGGAGGCCGCGCAACTCGGCGTCCACCACCGGCTGATGCTGGTCGAGGCCGACCAGGCGGGGATGCTCGCGGTGGCCGATCTGGTGAGTAGCGGCGCACTCCGCCCGGTCGTCGAAGCCACCTTCCCGTTGGAGCAGGCCGCCAGGGCGCACGAACTGGGCGACGCGGGCCGGGTCACAGGCAAGGTGGTACTCACCGTCCGGTGACTGTCGACGCCGTGCTGCCTGACGTGAGGAGCGCCGGATGGGGTTGGCCGGTACCCGTCGAGACGCGCGACGTGAAGAAGGGCACCCCCGACGCGGCGGCCGGCCCGGCCTTCGGACCCTTCGTGGATACGTTACTGCGCGATCCCGACGATCTGCTGTACGTCGGCGTGGTCGCGGGCGGCGCGCAGCATGTAGTCGGCGACGTCTGCGCGTGAGACCGAGGTACCACCGCGCAGGTTCTGGCCGTGGGCCGTCCGGTAAATCCTGGTCAGCGGGCCGTCGGTGAGCCGGGGCGGGCGCACGATCGTCCAGTCGAGAGCGCTCGCGCGCAGCGCGTCCTCCATCCGGGCCAGGTCCGCGTAGTGGCCCCGGAGCACCCTCTTGACCGCCGGGCCAAGGACGTAACGCATGAGGCCGTTGTCACCGGGGTCGTGGCGCGGCGGGTGCGGCCGCGCCGGTGAGGGAACTGTGCCGATCGGCGCCGTGCTGACGATAATGACCCGGGTCACGCCGGTCACCCGCATCGCGGCGATCATCGCTTCGGTGCCGTGGGTGGCTACCCCGGTGTCGTCCCGGCTCCGTCCGCCTAGGGTGGACAGGACGGCGTCCGCGCCGGCCACCGCCGGCACGAGGTCCTCCGCGTCGGCCGTCGCGAGGTCGGCGGCCAGCACGCGTCCGGGAGACGGCGATACGGCCTCCGGCCGATACCGCCGGTCGCCGCGAAGATCGTGAGTTTCATCCGGATGCTCCCTCCGTCGGGCCGACCAGGATTCGTCAGATCGGCCGCTCGCCGTTCGTCACTCGGTATGACGGACGTGGGAGGAGAGACATGACGGATGCGTTGGCCGAGATGTTCGAAGTGGAACGGCCGCGGCTGCGGGCCGTCGCCTATCGCATGCTCGGCTCGTTCAGCGAGGCCGAGGACGCCGTTCAGGACACCTGGCTGCGCCTGACCCGGGCCGGCCGGAGCGATGTCGTCAACCTGCCCGGATGGCTGACAACTGTCACCGCACGTATTTGCCTGGACCAGTTGCGTGCGCGCCGCTCCCGTCCTGAGGAGCCGGCCGGTGTGCGCCTGCCCGAGCCGCTGGGTGGGCAGCACCGACCCGGAAGAGGAGGCACTGCTGGCCGACGCGGTCGGCATGGCGATGCTGGTCGTCCTCGACACGCTGCGGCCGGCGGAGCGGCTCGCCTTCGTTCTGCATGACCTGTTCGGCGTGCCGTTCGACGAGATCGCCCCGATCGTCGGGCGCTCCACCGCCACCGCGACCCAGCTCGCCAGCCGGGCCCGCCGCCGGCTGCGCGGCGCCGAGGTCGGCCCGGAGCTCGGCACGGAGGTCGATCCGGTCCGGCAGCGCCGCCTCGTCGAGGCGTTCCAGGCCGCTGCCCGCGACGGTGACCTGCCTCGGCTGCTCGAGGTGCTCGCTCCCGATGTCGTGCTGCAGGCCGACGCCGATGGCGCGGCGTCCGGCGAGACGCGCGGGGCCCGGGCGGTGGTCAACCAGGTGTCGGCCTTCGCGCCGCTGGCCCCCTACGGTCGCGCGGCGCTGGTCAACGGTCGGCCCGGCCTCGTCGTTATCTCGCCCGACGGAGCGGTCTTCGCGGTCCTGGGTTTCACGGTTCAGGCCGGGCGCATCGCGCGAATCGACGTCTTCGCCCATCCCGACCGGCTGCGGCACGTCGATCCGCGGGCTTTCACCGACCAGTAGGACCGGCGGCGACAGCCGGCGCCGGTGCCCGAGGCGGTAAGGCCGCCGTGAGGCGTGCTGGAAGCTGGGCGCCAGCGCGACCGCAAGCCTCATGGGCACGTAGCGTAACTATCCGAGGCGCGCCGCTTTCCGCCAGTTCTGCGACACTGTTTACTATCCGTGTCTTGGCGCTACGGTAGGTCGTCCCAATGCCCTGTATGTCCACGGGAACAGCGACACGACCGGCGCGGTCCGGGCGGTGGACATGTTCGCTCGGGAGTTCGAGTGGGACGCGCTGACGCGGTTCGCGACCGATCCGGCGGGGGGTGCGACGCTGGGCGTGGTGTCCGGTCGGCGTCGGCAGGGCAAGACGTTCCTGCTCCGGGCGTTGTGCGAGGCAGCCGGCGGGTTCTTCTTCGGGGCGGACGAGGCCACGGACGGCGAGTCGTTGCGCCGGGTCGGTGCCGCGTTGGCCGACCGGCTGGGCGCCCCGGCGCCGCTGGCGTTCGACGACTGGTACCCGGTGTTCGACGCGCTGCTCGCGCTGGGCAGCGATCGTGCCGTCCCGGTGGTGATAGAAAGGTGCACGCGATCGTCGGCGGCACCCCGGCCTACCGGCGCGAGTTCGCCCGCGACGACACCCCGGCAGGCCCCGACGACTTCGACGCCTGGGTCACCCGCACCGTGCTCTCGCCGACCAGCGGGCTCTTCCGCGACGGCCGCTGCCGAGTCACCGGATATCACGCTCGTCGGTCCAGCCGACCTGTACGCGGCGACGTGACGTGCCTGAGGTGGGGCCCGACTGGGGTGTTGCCAGGAGTGACACACTTGTGACCAGGGTTCGGCACATTTCTGCGACCAGATCTACTATTCCGTGCTCGAGGCGACCTGTCAGCCGCCGACCGTGAAACCTGCTGGGAGCTCGAGGCGTCGATCCCGACCCGCGTGTTCGGCCCCGTCCACCCCGAGGTGCCGGCCGTCCTATCGGCTCAACGCGGCCAGCGCCCTGTCGGCGTGCGTGTTCATGTTCAGTTCACTGCTGATGGCCTCGATGATGACCTGGTCCGTACCGATCACGAAGGTGGCGCGCTTGACCCGCAGCAGGTCGAGCGGCCGCTTCACGCCAAATGCGCGCGACACGCTGCCGTCGGCGTCCGAAAGCAGCGGATAGTCGAAGGAGTGCTTGTCGGAGAACTCCTTCTGCTTGGCCACGGTGTCCGTGCTGATACCGACCCGCTGGGCGCCGACTGTGGCGAACTCCGCCGCGAGGTCCCGGAAATGACAGCTCTCCGCGGTGCAGCCCTTGGTCATCGCCGCCGGGTAGAAGAACAGGACGACCGGACCGTCCGTCAGGAGAGTGGAAAGCCTGCGAGGGGTGTTGCTCTCGTCTGGCAGCTCGAAGTCCGGCACGGTGTCGCCGACACGCAGCATCTGTGCGCTCCTCACCTCGGGTTGGGCGACAGGCATCGGCCCGGCGTCCAGGGCCGCCGGAGCGACGGCTGATTTCGTACGCTATCCCGACCCGGTGACGCTCTGCACGAGATGAGCGGCCGACGACGACCCGATCGGTGCGGCCCGGATGGACGTTCAGACGGCGTCCACCGGTCCATCGGCACGTCGTTGATCGAGGCCGGGGCGCCACGGTAGTGCTTGAGCAGCAGGTACTTGGCCATCTGTTTCTCCTCGGTGCTGGGGCGACCCACGTTGGCCGCGTTCGTCGCCGGGACGGAGCCAGCCACGGGTTCTCGACCTCGCCGTCCGCGCGACTCCGTCCTCCTGGCCGGCACCGGCCTCGCCCTCGTGCCGGATGATCCGCGCGGCCCACACCGCACAGCCGCTGCGCGCCCCCTGCGCCTCGATCGCACCCTGACGGTCGCCGAACCGGCGTGGCGCCCAGCGTGATGTTGTCGACCACCTGGCAGTAGGACCACCTGGCAGTAGAACGCGAAACCTGCATCATCGCCACCACCGCCGCGGCTCCTGGTCGGGGGAGATGGTCTCATAGCGGTATGTGGACAGGGGGAACGTGTGCGGCTGCGCGCACGGCGATGGTCGGTCGCGGCGTTGCGGGGGCAGTCCGGTGAGGACCAGTCGTCTGGAGGCGTTCAGCGATGGTGTGCTGGCCATCATCATCACGGTCATGGTTCTCGAGCTGAAGATCCCCGAGGGGCACACGTTCGCGGACCTGTGGCACACCACCGGGAAGGGCCTGCTCAGTTACCTGCTCAGTTTCGTCTACGTCGGGATCTACTGGAACAACCACCATCACATGTTCCAGCTGGCCCGCAGGGTGACCGGCGGCGTTCTCTGGGCGAATCTCGGCCTGCTGTTCTGTCTGTCGCTGTTCCCGTTCACGACCGCCTGGATGGACGAGACGGACTATGCGCGCTTCCCGGTCGTCCTCTTCGGTGCGAACCTGCTGGCTGCGGCCTGTGCCTACGTCGTGCTCCAATGGGTGGTCATCCAGGCGCACGGGCCCGACTCCCAGCTCAGGCAGGTCATCGGATGGGATCTCAAGGGCAAGATCTCGCCGCTGTTCTATCTCGTCGGAATACTGTCCGCGCTGTTCGTCGACACCCACGGCAAGCTCGGCGTCATCATCGGAACCGGCTGCTACACGATCGTCGCGCTGATCTGGATCGTCCCTGACCGCCGCATCGGCCGAGCCGTCCGCGAGTTCGGCTCCCCGGACTGACGTGCGGCAGGTGCAGGTGCAGGTGATGGCCGACCATCGAGCCTTTCCGCGGCGAGCGCGACGGTCTCGTGACCGTGGAGAAGCATGTCGTCGTGCCGGCGGCGGGCGGACAGGAGGTCGTCGAGATTGTCCCGGGCCCAGCTGCGGGCCGCTTCGACCAGTTGCAGCAACGTCCGACCGAGGGCGGTCAGGTGGTATTCCCCCCCGGGGCGGGTTCTCGTCGAAGGCGCTTCTGTTCAGCAGGCCGTCTCGCTCCATCGCGCGAAGGGTGTCGGTCAGGACCTTCGCGCTCACTGGGCCGAGCAGCTGCCTGAGCTCGGTGAACCGCCGTGGTCGGGCCTCGAGGCACAGGACGACCATCGCGGTCCACTTGTCGCCGATCTGGATCGGGAAGGCGCTCATCGGGCAGGCCGGGTCGAATGTCGGGGCGTCGGCCGTCTTCTCCACACCGCCAACGGTAGCCGGTCACGTTGCGGTAACCGGCCCACCGCCCCCTACCTTGGCCACCATGACAGGAACACAGCCCTTCGGGGCGGTATCCCGACCGGGTGCACCAGCGCGGGTCGCCGTGCTCGGCGCCGGTGGTCGCGCGGGACGCGCCGTCAGCCAGGAGCTCGTCGCCCGGGGACATCAGGTGACCGGCGTGGTACGCGACGCCCGTCGACACCGGTCGCTGGGAGATCTTGGTGTCGAGGTGGCCGAGGCGGATGCCACCCGCGGCGCCGACCTCGGCGACGTTCTGCGTGACGCCGATGTCATCGTGGTCGCGGTGACGCCCTTCTCGGCGCCGCCGCCCTCGTTCGATGGCTTTGACGAGGCATTCTACGAACATATTGTTGCCGGTGTCGTCGGCGCCGCGCGGAAATCGCCGGCCACCCGGCTTGTCACGATCGGGTTGTTCGCCACGCTGACCATTGCTGACGGGCGTACGGTGATGGACGACCCCGCCGTCTTTCCCCCGTGGCTGTTGCCGTTCGCGCGGGCGCACGCCCGTGAACTGCCCGCGTTGCGCCGCCGCGCGTCCGACCTCGACTGGTTGGTCGTCACCCCACCGGCCGGTTTGCAGGCCGACGGCGCGGCCGACGCGGCGGGCTATGTTCTCGTCGAACCGCCGCTCGACCGCCGCCTTGTCGAGGGCGTGCTCGGCTATGACGAGCTCGCGCGGGCCATAGCGGACCAGGCCGAAACCCCGACCTTGCACCAGACTCAGGTGGCCGTGCTGCCCACGCCGGAGGTGACCGCGCAGGAACGACAGCCGGAATCGAGCGATTGACCGTCGGCGTGACGGCGAGCAGAGATGATTGCGTCGACCGCGTCGGTGCCGAGCGGTAGGGAACCCGAGGATGGCCGCCAGATGTTCGAGCGATTCACCGACAGCGCCCGGCGCGCCATCGCCCACGCGCAGGAGGAGTCCAGGGCACTCGGTCACGACCGGATCGGCGCGGAGCACCTCCTGCTCGGCCTGCTCCACGAGGACACCGGCCCGGCGGGTGCCGTGTTGGGTTCGTCCGGCCTCACCCTGGCCGACGCCCGGTCGGCGGTCGTGGCGGCTGGCGGCGCGAGCGAGCATCCGCCGCCAGAGCACATCCGGTTCGGTGCGCGCGCGAAGCACGTTCTGGAGAGGTCGGTGCGGGAGGCTCAGCTGCTCAGCCACACCTTCGCCGGCTCCGGGCACCTTCTGCTCGGGCTGCTGGACGAGAACGAGGGCGTCACCGCCGACATTCTCACCCGATGCGGCGTCGGCTCCGAGGCGGGTCGCCGTCAAATTCTCGCGGCCATCGCCGCCACGCAGGAAGCTGCTCCGCCCGAGCCGCTCCGCCAGCCAGGGGCCGACATCGCGATCGCCAGAGCCAACGCCCGGGCTCGTGAGATCGCCGTGCAGCTCGGCCAGGTGCGGGCGGAGAAGGACGCCGCCATCGACGGGGGCGACTTCGCCGCCGTGACCGCGGCGCGCGAGCGCGAGAAGGCCCTGCTCGCGCAACGCGCCCAGCTGATCATCGACCTGCAGCCCGGTGGCCAGGCCCCCCCGGACATCCATAAGTACGGCTATGATAAGTGTGCTTATGAAAGCTGGGAGGCGGTAGCGAAGTGGTCGCGCTGGGACGACCGGTAGACATGTTCGACCGGGAGTTCGAGTGGGACGCGTTGACGCGGTTCGCGACCGACACCGCGGGGGGGCGCGACGCTGGGGGTCGTGTCCGGCCGGCGTCGGCAGGGCAAGACGTTTCTGCTGCGTGCGTTGTGCGAGGCCACCGGCGGGTTTTTCTTCGGGGCAGACGAGGCCACGGACGGCGAGTCGCTGCGTCGGATCGGCGTCGTCTTGGCCGACCGGTTGGGTGCGCCGGCGCCGCTGGCGTTCGACGACTGGTATCCGGTGTTCGACGCGTTGCTCGAGCTCGGCCGCGGTGGTCCTGTGCCTGTGGTGATCGACGAGTTTCCCTACCTTGTCCGGGGGAATCCGCGGCTGCCGTCGATCATTCAGAACGCGCTGGCACCGCGACGCGCGCTGCGGGACGACAGCCGAACGCGCCTGCTGCTCTGCGGGTCCGCGATGTTGTTCATGGGCGGTCTGCTCGCGGGCAACGCGCCGCTGCGGGGCCGGTCCGGTCTCGAGCTCGTCGTCCCGACACTCGACCACCAGCTCGCTGCCCGGTTCTGGGGAATCGACGACCCCGTCACCGCACTGAAGGTAAACGCGATCGTCGGGGGCACCCCGGCCTACCGCCGTGAGTTTGCCCGCGACGACACCCCGGCGGGCCCCGACGACTTCGACGCCTGGGTCACCCGCACCGTGCTCTCGCCGACCAGCCCGCTTTTCCGTGAGGGTCGCTACCTGCTCGCCGACGAACCGGACCTGCGCGACACCGCGCTTTACCACTCGGTCCTCACGGCGATCGCCGAGGGCAACGCGTCGCGGGGGGGCATCGCCTCCTACCTCGGGCGGAAGTCGGGCGACCTCGCCCATCCACTCACCGTCCTGGCCGACTGCGGACTGATCACTCGCGAGCCAGACGCATTCCGCGACAACCGCACGCAGTTCCGCATCGCCGAGCCTTTGGTGACCTTCTACCACGCCGTGATGCGCCCTATGTGGTCCGATCTGGAGCACGCGCGCGGCACTCGCCGGCTCGCCCAGCTTTGGCAAATCGGTCAGCGCCGGTTCGTCGGCAACG
>NZ_CADCWT010000201.1 GCF_902806485.1 Candidatus Frankia alpina
ACACCAACACCACATTGATGTCACGCAAAGCGACGAAACGTTACCGGGAAAGGCTCAGTGACCGAGGACATCACATTAATCACCCTGGTGACCGTGCTGCCCTACCGTAATCCGTTATTCACCGCACACCAGATCCGCACGCTGGACCGGCTGAGCGGAGGGCGACTCGTCGTCGGCGTCGGCACCGGATATCTGCGGGGCGAGTTCCGCGCCTCCGGCGCCGATTTCGACCGGCGACGCGCCCTGTTCGACGAGGCGTTGGAGATTCTCACCGCGGACACCGCCGTCGAGAAGATCTCCCACCGGGGAATCGGCTTCGAGACGTCTGGCACCGCGCTGCGGCCGCCGTCGATCCAGCGACCGCACCCACCGCTGTGGGTGCACGCGAACAGCAGCTGGGGCCTGGACCGGGCGGCCCGCTTCGGCGGTGGCGCCCTGTTCACCCTCACCACCGAGACCCTGGCCGACACCATCCGGACCGCCCACGCGCCCGATTCGGCCGCCGTCGGCGAGCGCATCAACAAGCTGCGCGACGCCACGACCGCCGCGGGGCGCGACCCGGCCGAGGTCACCGTCGCCTTCAGCGGGGTCCTGCCCCTCCTCGACGTCCGTCAGGGATGGAACACCGACCAGGTCCGCGCCCACATCGCCGAATACGAGGGCCTCGGCGTGGACTGGCTCATCTTCAACGTGATCGGCGACGATCCCGGCGCGTCCGAGGAGACGGTGCGCCGCTTCGGCGAGGAGATCATCCTCGCCCGGGACTGACCGAGCCCGGCCGGTTTTCCGCCAGCGTGGAAGACCGGCCCGCGGCGGTCGGTGGTCCATGTCGAGGTATCCGGTTACCGGGTTACCTGATTATCCGACTTCGGTGCTGCGCGCGGACGCCGGAATCTGTGCCTGCGGCGCCCCGCTGCGCGGATCCGCGCCGACCAGTCGCATCCGGACCGGCCGGTGTCCGCACCGACCGTTTCCCTCGCCGGAGCCGGTGCCCCAGGCGGGCACGGCGCGCAGTACGCGGGGCGGGACCGCGGCCAGACGGTGTCGACGAACGTGGTGTAGCTGCTCCGGGTGGCGCCCAGGCCCCACGAGCGCCCACGTGGTCGCGCCGGACGGGCCGTCGATCGTCACCGTGCCACGGGCCCCGATCAGCGTGGCGAGTTCGGCGACCTGCGCAGTAGGCTGAGCCGGCTCAGTCCCACCGACACGCGGGTCGCCGGCGTACGGATCGCCAGCCCACGGGTCACCGGTGACCAGCCACACCGGTAGCCGGGACAGCCCCGCGCGACGCCGATGGACGAACCGGCAGGCGTCACGGGCCCAGCGGTCGGCGTCCAGCGCCCCGGCCACGATCACCGCGTCGTAGGATGCCACCTCCCGCACCTGTCGCGCCGGCAGTACCTCCGTGTCGAGACCGCGGGCGGTCAACGCCGCGCCGATCACCGCGGCCAGCTCGTCAGCCCCGCCACCCCCGGTTCCGAACGCCACCAGAGCTCGCGTCATCGCACCCTCCCAACCTCGCATCCAGGGCCATCGAGGCCAACCGCACGCGATCGACTCGAACCCGTAACCCAGTGGACATCCGAGATGGGGCACACACCATCTGTCGAACGTCACGTCCGCCGGGCCATCCGGACCCGGCCCGACGGGCACGGTCGGACCCCGGCAGGCCGCCGCGGTCCGCCCCTGGGTTACCGGGCCTGGGCGACGGTCGCCCTGGTCACACCCCTGGAGCCACCGGCGCCGGACAGCCGGGACGGCGGCCCGGACGGTCCCGAACGACGCGACCGCCGACGGCCCGAACCGGCGAGCAGCAGCCCGGCCCCGGCGACCGCCATCCACCCACCCGGCCGGCCGGACGGCACCGCCGTGCCGCCCGGCACCCGGCACCGGCGCGCGGCACTGGTCAGCCGCGCAGCCAGTGGCGGTGGCGGGGGCGCGAGGCCTGCGCCCAGGTGGCGTCGAAGGCGGCCCGGGTGGCGGCGGCGCGGGCGCGTTCGTCCCCTGCGAGCAGACCGTAGGTGAAGGAGGATTCGCCGGCGAGGTTCGCGGCGACGGCGAACTCGCGCAGCCGAGTCTGCGCCACGACGCAGTCCTGGTGCTCGCCGAGGGTGTCCTGGACCCGCTTCGCCTCCCTCGCGAGCTTCGCCGCGGCACCGCCGTGGACGGGAATCATCAGTTCGCAGGCGTAGCGCAGCCGCTTCGCGGCCTTGCGGGCGCCGTGGTAGGCCGCGTCGCGGTCGGATCCCGCGGTCGCCCGCCGGGCGCGGTCGACCCGCCGGGTGAGCCTGCGGTCCGCCTTACCGACGGGTTTCGCCAGCACGGTGCCGGCCGGGCGCCGGGCCCGTTCGGTCTGCCCGGCGGCGGCGTCGGCGACGAAGGCGAGCAGCGTCTCGACGAAACCGAGGTACCGTTCGCCGCGCAGGTAGGCCAGCGCCTCCTCGCGGCTGCGCAGCCGCTCGCCGAGCAGCGCCTCCTGGAGGCGGGCGGCAACCGGGCCGAACACCAGGTCGACGGGCTGCCCGGCGAGCTCGCCGGCGAAGCGCGCGAGCTGCACCTCGGCGTCGCGGGGCCGGCCGAGCACGTCACCGATCTCGCGCAGGCCGGCCTCGATCGCCGCGGCCCGCTCGGGGTCGAACAGCGGCCGGAAGGTCTGGATGGTGCTGCGCAGCCGTCGGGCCGCGACCCGCATGTCGTGCACAGCCTCGGGGGCATCGACGCGCACCGCGGGGTCGCGGTCGAGCAGCGCCGCGGTGTGCTCGGCCAGGTAGGCGTGGACGACCCGGGCGGCGCTGTCGGCCGCGGTGAGCCGCGCCGGGCCGGGCTGGACATCGGGGGCGCCGAGGTCGACGGCGAGGGCGAGGGCGCGTTGCAGCTTCGACGGCGACGGCGACGGCCGCGCACCGGCCCGGTGCAGGGCCTTGCTCGCGGCGGGCAGCACGTCCACCCCGGCCGGGTCGAGCACCTCGAGCTCGACCTCCCGCCACCGCGACACGATGGTGCGCTCACCCATCGTTCGCGCGTTGACCCGGTCGTCGGCGACCTCGACGAGGTCGTGGCCGGCGGCGTCGCGCAGCCGCCGGGTGCGCCGGACGGTCGTGATCGACACCACCGGGCGAAGTCGCGCCCCCCGCAGCCGCACGGCGACCAGATCCAGCAGCTCCGGCGGGATCTGCGACGGCTCGCCGAGCGGGCGGCCGATCTCGTCACGGGCCCCGTCGGCGGCGGGGATCTTCAGGTGCCAGCCCTCGTCGGCGCCGCCCTCCCGGCGCCGCAGTGTCAGCCGGTTGCGGGCCAGGCGCAGGTCGTCGGTGTCGTAGTAGACGGCGTCGAGGTGCCGTTCGTCGCGGTCGGCGACGGAGGCGACCCCCCGCACGCCGTCGAAGGCGGGCAGCGTGAACGTCTCCTCCACCGCGAACTTCCACTCGATCTCATGCGTAACTGCCACGACGGGCCTCCATCCAGTGCGATCAACGCACTGGTTCCCTGCCTGGGGCCGAGAAACCCTGCCGGCAGGAGGTGGGACCGCGCCGCGCCGCGTCACGCGGCGCGGCTCCGGGCGGCGGTCAGGCCAGCGTGACCCGGTGGGCGCCGGGGTAGAGGTTCATCGAGTCGCCGCGCACGAAGCCGGCGAGCGTCATCCCCGCCTCCTCGGCGAGATCCACCGCCAGCGTCGAGGGCGCGCTGACCGCGACGAGCATCGGCACGCCGGCCATCAGCGCCTTCTGCACCAGTTCGAACGATGCCCGGCCGCTGACGACCAGCACCTGCCCGGCCAGCGGCACCAGGCCGTCGCGTGCCGCCGCGCCGATCACCTTGTCGACCGCGTTGTGCCGGCCGACGTCCTCCCGCGCGGCCCGTAGCACGCCGTCGGCACCGGCGAGCGCCGCCGCATGCAGGCCGCCGGTGGTGGCGAACAGCCGCTGCGCCGCCCGCAGGGCGTCGGGCAGGCCGGTCACGGTCGCCGCGTCGAGGCGCAGCGGGTCGTCGGCGACGGTGAACCGGCTGCGCAGCCGGACCGCGTCGATGCTGGCCTTCCCGCACAGGCCGCACGAGCTGGTCGTGTAGAAGTTGCGGGTCAGGTCGGCCTCCGGCGGGGCAACCCCGGGGGCCAGCGCCACGTCGAGCACGTTGTAAGTGGGGCGGCCGTCGGCATCGACCGCGCCGTCCCTCCCGACCGCGCCGTCCTGCCCGATGCAGTAGCGGATCGACGTCACATCGGCGGCGCTGCCGATCATGCCCTCGCCGAGCAGGAACCCCAGCGCCAGGTCCATGTCGTCGCCGGGGGTGCGCATCGTCACCGCCAGCGCCCGGCCGCCGACCCGGATCTCCAGCGGTTCCTCGCCGACCACCGTGTTCGGGCGGACCGCCGTGGCGACCCCGGCCCGGACCCGGGTCACCACGCGCCGCGCAGTCTCCCGCCCCATCCGCGCGGCCCGTCCGCCGCTGTGCCCGTCGGCTCCAGCCGGATGACCAGTGACTTCGACGTCGGGGTGTTGCTGCGGGCGGCGGTGGAGTCCAACGGGGCCAGGACGTTGGTCTCCGGGAAATAGGCGGCGGCGCAGCCCCGGGCCGTCGGGTAGGCCACCGCCCGGAAGTTCTCCGCCCGCCTGGGCACCCCGTCGGTCCAGACACCGACCAGGTCGACGTGCACACCGTCGGCAAGGCCGAGCGCGGTGAGGTCGTCGGGGTGCACGAACACCACCCGCCGGCCCCGGCGGACCCCGCGGTAACGGTCGTCCATCCCGTAGATCGTCGTGTTGTACTGGTCATGCGAACGCACGGTCTGCAACAGCAGGTGACCGGGCGGCACCCGCAGCACCTCGCAGACGTTCACCGTCAACGCCGCCCGCCCGCTCGGCGTCGGGAAGGTACGGCTGTCACGCGGCGGATGCGGGAGCTCGAAACCGCCGGGCGCGGCAAGCCGGGCATCGAAGTCGCCGAAACCGGGCACCACCCGGGCGATGTGACCGCGGATCCGCCGATAGTCGCCGGCCAGCCCCGCCCAGTCCACCGAGCCAGCCCAGTCCACCGAGCCAGCCGAGTCGGCTGCCCGGCCCGTGAGGGTGGCCTCGGCGAGGCCACAGACGATCGCGACCTCCGAGCGCAGCCCCACCCCGGCCGGGGCGAGCGTGCCACGGGAGGCGTGCACCATGCCCATCGAATCCTCGACGCTGACCTGCTGCGGCCCACCCGCCTGCACATCGGCCTCGGTGCGCCCCAACGTCGGCAGAATCAACGCCGCCCGCCCCGTCACCGCATGCGAACGGTTCAACGTCGTCGACACCTGCACCGTCAGCCGACACGCCCGCATCGCCGCCTCCGTCACCGCCGAATCGGGACTGGCCGCGACGAAATTTCCCCCCAGGCCGAGAAACACCTTCACCCGGCCGTCGCGCATCGCCCGAATCGTCTCCACCACGTCATGGCCATGCGCCCGCGGCGGAGCAAAGGAGAATTCGGCGCCAAGCGCGTCGAGGAACGCGTCGGGCATCTTCTCCCAGATTCCCATCGTCCGATCACCCTGAACATTGGAATGACCCCGCACCGGGCACACCCCCGCCCCCGGCCGGCCGATGTTCCCCCGCAACAGCAGGAAGTTCACCACCTCCTGGATCGTCGCGGCCGAGTTCGCATGCTGGGTCAACCCCATCGCCCAGCACACCACCACCCGCTCCGCCGCGAGGTCCGCATCGGACAGATGGGTTCGAACATGCTTGGCGAACTCGGTGAAACCCGTCGTGTGCGCGGCCAGGAAAACATGATCGAGTACGGTGCCGGGGGCAGCGTCCTCCGCCGCCAACAACCGCCGCGACAATGCCTGGAACAACGCCATATCCCCGTTGAGCCGGATCTGCAGGAACTGGTCGGCCAACGCCGTGCCACGCCCCAACAACCCCCGCGCATGCTGCGGATTACGGAAACGCAGCAATCCCGCCTCCGGCAGCGGATTGACCGCGACGATACTACCCCCGGCCCGTTTCACCCGCTCCAACGAACTGAGCATCCGCGGATGATTCGTCCCCGGATTCTGCCCCACCACCAGCACCAGATCGGCGGACTCCAGATCCGCCAACGACACCGATCCCTTACCCACGCCGATCGTCGACGTCAACGCCGCACCCGACGACTCGTGGCACATGTTCGAACAGTCCGACAGATTATTCGTCCCGAACATCCGGGCGAACAACTGCCAGACGAACGCCGCCTCGTTGCTGGTGCGCCCCGACGTGTAGAACGCCGCCTCGTCCGGGCTGTCCAACGCCGCCAACTCGGCCGCGACGATCCCGAACGCCTCATCCCAGCCGACCGGGGTGTAGTGATCCGCCCCCGGCGCCCGATACACCGGCTCCACGATCCGACCCCGACTACCCAGCCAGTGCCCCGAACGGCCGGCCAGATCGGACACCGGATGCGCGGCGAAGAACTCCCCCGTCACCCGGCTGCGGGTCGCCTCCTCGGCCACCGCCTTCGCACCGTTCTCGCAGAACTCCACCGCCGAACGCTCCCCCGGCGCCGGCTCCGGCCATGCACAACCCGGGCAGTCGAACCCATGATCCTGATTGACCAGCCGCAACGTCCGCACCGACCGCCCCGGACCCATCCGCTCCCAGGCCCGTCCCAGCGCGTGCCCCACCCCCGGCAGACCCGCCGCCGACGACGCCGGCGCCCCCACCCGCAGCCGGGCGTCGTCATCCCCGTGATCCCCGCCGCTGTATCCCAATCTTTCCACCATCCTCGCGATCGCCACCGCGCACCACCACCGGCCGGCGGGCGGCGGCGGCGGGCGGCGGGCGGCGGACACGCTGGACCATGAGGTCCCGCGCAGGGCCCTACCGGCCGGTCCAGGCCGCCGGGCGCTTCTCCAGGAAGGCGCGGACGCCTTCGGCGGCGTCGGCGGAGTCGCGGATGGCGTCGAGCGCGGCGGCGGTGGCCTGCCAGCCGTCGGCGTCGGGGGCGACGGCGGCGTCAACGACCGCCAGGCAGGCCCGCACGGCACTCGGCGCGTTGCGGCAGATCCGCTCGGCCAGGGCGACGGCCGCGTCAAGCGCCCCGCCGGGTTCGGCGAGCACGTTGACCAGGCCCGCCTCGTACGCGCGCCGGGCGTCGAAGGGATCACCGACGAGGATGAGCTCCCGGGCCAGGTTCAGCGGCAGGGCCCGCGGACCACGGAACAGCGCGCCGCAGGTGGGGACGACCCCGATCGTCACCTCCGGCAGACCGAAGCGGGCGTCGGTGGCCGCCACGACGAGATCGCAGGCCAGCACGATCTCCAGGCCGCCGCCGAGCGCGGGACCCTCGACCGCGGCGATGAGCGGCGTGCGGCGCCGGCGGCGGACCACCCCGTACTCCCCGCCCCGCTCGGTGACATAGTCGCCGCCGGCGGTCAGGTCGCTGCCGGCGCAGAACACGGTCGGGGTGCCGGTGAGCACGCCGCCCCAGAGGTCGTCGTCGTCGAGCAGGTTCAGCGCGGCGTCGAGGGCGTCGGCCATCGCGCGGTCGACCGCGTTGCGCCGACGCTCCCGGCGCATCGACACGACCAGCACATGGCCCTCGCGGTGGAGGTCCACCCGTTGCTCGTCCCGGTCCGTCATCGCCTGATCCACGCCCCGTCCCGCCGTGCTTCCCGGCCCGGCCGCGATCCGGATGACCAGCGCCGGCTGGAGGCACAGAATAGTCTTCTGGGCTGACAGGAACGATGTTTCCGATCCGGCCGCCGGCAGCGCGGCTCCGCCCGAGGAGATGGGTGCATGCAGGAACAGCGACGCGGCCGAAAGATCGCCATGGAGCGGGCGGAGGTCGACGCCTTCCTCACCGAGGAGCGGGTCTGCCGGGTAGCGACGACCGGCCCCGACGGCCCGCACCTGACCCCGCTGTGGTTCGTCTGGGACGGCCGGGCGCTGTGGCTGTGGTCGATCGTGCGCAGCCAGCGGTGGACCGACCTCACCCGCGACCCACGGACCGCCGTGCTCGTCGACGCCGGGATCGGCTATGGCGAGCTGCGCGGGGTGGAGCTGCGCGGCCGGTTCGCCCCGGTTGGCGAGGCGCCGCGCGCCGACGTACCGAACCCCGAACTGGAGGTCCCGGAGCGCCTGTTCGCCGACAAGTACGCCGGCGGCGGCACGACCGGGCCCGACGGCCGCCACGGCTGGCTCCGCCTCAACCCCGAGAAGGTCACCAGCTGGGACTTCCGGAAGCTCTAGCGGACGGCGGCCACCTGGTGACCGAGGCGGACGGCGAGCTCGACGACGGAACGCTGGGCGGCGTTGAGCTCCGCCTGCGCCGCGTCGCGCAGCTCGGCCATCGCCGGCACCCGGAAGGCCAGCGTCGCCTCCGCCGTCACGACCGTCACCGCCATCCCGAGAGAACTGCCGAGGACCAGCTCGACGGGTGGGACAGCATGGTCCCAGCCCGCGGTCGGGCTGCCGGGCCCGTACTGCGCGCCACGGGCAGAGACGACGACGACCGGCCGGCCGGCCAGCGGCTGCCCCCGGGTGTCGAACGGCGCGGTGACGCCGAGGACGTGCACCTGGTCGATCCACGCCTTGAGCGTCGACGGGATCGACCAGTTGTACATCGGCGCGCCGATCACCACCGCGTCGGCGGCGAGCAGCTCGGCCAGCAGGAGCTCCCGCGTCGCCGCGGCGGCGGGATCGGGCGTCTCTCCCGGCAGGCGCAGCCGGGGCGCCCAGTGCAACGCCGCATCGCTCAGATGCGGCGGCGGGTCGGTGTGCAGGTCGCGGTAGGTCACCGTGTGCCTCGGGCCGAGGCCCCGCCAGGTGTCGGCGAAGGTTCGGGTCAGCGCCCTAGTAGG
>NZ_CADCWT010000202.1 GCF_902806485.1 Candidatus Frankia alpina
CCAACACCACATTGATGTCACGCAAAGCGACAAAACGTTACCGGGAAAGGCTCACTGCGTTCGTCCTCGTCCCCGCTCAGCGTGAACGCGTCCCGCAGCTCCCGCGACGACACCGTCCGCGTGAACCGCGGATACGCCGTCCGCTCGATCGACGCCACCGACCACCCCGCACCCCCGACAGTGATCGACAGGCTACCCAGCGACCCCTATATGTCCCGCCACCGGGGCTACGGTCCTCCGTTGCCTCTTTCTGCCGTATCTCGGCGGTCCCCCCGGGGTCCCCGTAGCAATCGCCGAAAAAACAACGAATATCGCTGACCTGCACGGATGTGGCCTGGCTCGTTGATCAGCCTTCCTGACCGATAGGTCCGGCAGAGGCGCCTTCACGATGCTTGCGCAGTTCCCGGTAGAGCGTGGAGCGGCTGACGCCGAGTTCTGCGGCGACTTGTTCGGGGATCGCGCCGTCCTTGATCCGTTGGGCGGCTCCGGCGCGGGTGGTCGCGTTGAGCTTCGCGGGCCGTCCGGTCGGCAATCCGCGGGCTTCCTTGGCGGCGCGGGCGCCGGCGGCACGCTCCAGCATGTAGATCCGTTCCATCTGCGCGAACATCGCCAGCAGCGCGATGGCCATGTCCGTCCCGGGGCCAGGCGCGCTGGTGTCCACAGCAAGTTTATCGCCGAGCGTGCGCAGGAAGACACCGCGCTCGGTGAGGTCGTGCACGAGGTTCAGGGTCTCGCGCATGTTCCGGCCGAGCCGGTCCAGGGTGAGCACGTTGATCCGGTCGCCTGGCCGCGCGAAGCCGAGTAGCGCGGTCAGGCCCTCGCGGTCCATGTTCGCGCCGGTGCGCTTGTCGACGTAGATGTGTTCCTCGGCAATACCGGCGTCGCGAAGCGCATCGATCTGCCGGTCGAGGTCCTGAGCGGTCGTACTGACGCGGGCATAGGCAAGATCCATCCGCCCACAGTGTCAGAACTTGACGCTGTGGCGCGGGTTTTGACCAAGACTTATGACACTGAGTTCTGACACTGGCCGACCTGCGGAAACGTGGTCACGGTTCAACGGTCCTGCCCCTGTGTCATATCCATGCTTGTGACACAGGCGGGCAAGGCGGCAGTCCGGAGGTTCCGGCTCAGGAAGCTCCGAGTGCTGTCCGCCCTTCCGTCGTCACGGCGTCGTGGGTCGGTTTGGTGCCAGGGGGGCGGGCTGGTCCCGGCGTGGCCGACTGCTCGGCGGCCCCAGAAGCTACCGATCAGGATAAGTGCGGCGCCGAAGTATCCCAAGAACCCGGGTTGGTCTCCGCCGAAGGCAATACCCACGACTGCGGCCCACAGCGGTTCGGTGCCCAGGAGCAAGCTGATTCGGGAGGGCGAGGTCCGCCGTACTGCCCATAGCTGAACGAAGAAGGCGAAGAGGGTGCACATGAGGGACAGATAGAGCACGTTGAGCCACTGCGCGCCGGTGAGTGTGCTGGCGAGGTGCCAAGGTGTGGTCCCGACAAACGGTGACAGCAGCGAGAAGACTATGACCGCTGTACTCAGCTGCATGAAGGTCAGGGCACCGTCATCTGTCGACCGCACGGCAGGAAGTCTGTGGATGACCAGGACGTTGGCGGTGCGTGCGAGTGCGGCGAGGAGCATCAGCAGGTCGCCGAGTGAGGGCGTGGTGAAGCCGGCGCCTTGGGTGAGCATGACGACGCCGAGCACGGATAGGGTCGCCGCGGCGAGGAAGGCCCGACTGGGCAGGGCACGACTGAGTCCGCTTTCGGCGAGCGGGGTGAAGATCAGGGTGAGGCTGATGATCAGCCCTGCGTTGGTTGCCGAGGTGTGGACGACGCCGTAAGTCTCCAGCAGGAAGATGGCGGTGAGGATGAGGCCCAGGATGAGCCCGCCGCTCAGCTCGCGTGGGGTCAGGCCGCGAATTTTGCGGCGGGCCGCGATGCCGAGCAGGGGGATGGCGAGGAGGAACCGCAGCAGGAGGATGGCGATGACGGTGGCACCACTGGTGATCTCTTTGGTTGCCAGATAACTGGAGCCCCAGACCACGGCGATCATCAGCACGGGTGCATCGATCAGCCACGCTCTGCGGGAACTGAGCTGAGTAGACATGGCATTCCCTGAGGTGAGAAGGCGTGGTGAGTTGCGGCCGATCGTGTGCCAGATCGGCCGCAACTCACCGTAGGGGGATCAGCGAGCGGTGTAGGCGATCACCAGGACGTCGCGGTGGGCGGGGGCGCCACTGTCGAGGGGGTGGATCGGGGTCACCGAGTGCAGGGTGCGCTGGTCGTCGCCGAGCAGGAGGTCTCCAGGCTCGGCGAGGGTGGTGGTCAGCAGGTGTTCGCCGTCATTGCTGTAGACCGAGCTCTCGCCGCCTGTGACGTTGAGCCGGTTGATGAGCAGGGAGGTGATGAAGGTGACGCCATCGCGGTGGCGTCCCTCCGGCGCGGGCTGTCCTGCCTCGGCGCCAGCGGTGATCCGATAGGGGTGGAGCTTGATGTTCCACCGCTGAGTGCCGTCGACAGCGCTGAAGGTCCTGCCGAGGGTGACCAGCAGCTCGTGCAGCAGGGGGTCATTGACGAAGGCGCCGGTGAGAGGCTCGAAGAGCCGGTCGACACCGCCGTTCAGCGCGTTGATGTGGCTCTCCTGCCGGTACGGCTCATGTGGCAAGAGGGTGAGTTGACCCGAGCTCGGATCCAGCTCGTACTGCCCGTACCGGCGGTGACGGTAGGTGCCGCCGTCCGCCATGTACGTATCGAGTCTGAGGGCCTCCCAGTTTCGTGCGAAGCGCGCCCAGTCGGCGGGGCTGACCTTGATGATCTGGGAGAGCTCCTCCGCGGGCAGGAGATGACCGCCATGGGTGGAGAGCGCCTTCACGGTGGCTGCGACGTCAGGGGTCACAGCGGTGGTGTCGGACACGGTAATGCCTTTCGGTCAGGGGGTCAGACAAGGGGAGGCAGGGGCGCGCTGTACGGGGCGGCTTCGAGGGCTATGGACTGCGCCTCCCACCTCTCCCTGTCACGGAGATAGCGGGGCCGGGGTGCGACGATGGCGCGCGTTTCCCCACCCCCCACATGTAGCTGCCAGGTGACCGATCCGGTCGTCTGCCCGGCGCAGACGTCGATGAACTGCTGTGCCGCGAGACGGAGTTCTCCAAACCAACGGCCTTCGAGCGCTTCGCGTACCCAGATCTGCTCCAGATGCTGCTTCTCGCGCATCAGCTCGGCATCCAGGCATGCGGTCTCGACATGCCGGTAGGACCCCAGCAGCAACCAGGCTGCGGGCATCTCGCGGATCTCAAGTACCTTCTCGCCGTGGTCCAGGTGCTCAAGGCCGGAGTACCGGCCAAGCCCGTACTGGCCGACGTTGTCATTGAGTCCAGCGATCAGTTCCACCAAGGGAAGCCGCTCTCCGTCGACGGCGACTGGACGCCCTGCCTCGAAGGACACGGTAAGGCTGCGCGGAGCGGCCTGGGTGTCCAGGGCGCTCCAGCGGTACATGCTGTCCGGGACGGCGTGTTCCTCGGGGTCATCGAGGATTCCGGACTCGAACTCGCGGCACCATAGGTTTGAGTCGCCGCTGACCACACGCCCGTCCAGGAGGTCAACGCCGGCGGCCTGGAGTGCGCGAAGCTTGTCCTCGCGGTCGACCGGGTCGAGGTCGTATGGACTGCCGTACAAGCCCTGATAGCCCAGCAGGCTCAGGGCGCCGTTGAGCCTGCGCAGCGTGTTCTGGGAGCGGTTGGCGGTGTGGATGATCGCTTGGGCTCCGAGGGTCGCGGCGAGTTCGACCGCTGACTGCGCGATGAGGGGCCGGCTCAGGGTCGAGCTGACCGGGTGAACTCCCAAGTACACCGCCTGTGCGGCGATTGCGGGGGCAACGAAGGAGGCGGCGAACTCTTGCCGACGGTCAAGGACGTGAAGCTTCATGCCGAGGGCGTCGGCGATCTGCTGCTTGTAGGCGCTCGACTCGTCCTCACCCAGGTCGACACTGACCGCGTGGATGTCTGTCAGGCCCACTTGTCGTAGACGCAACAGGAGGTAGGAGCTGTCGAGGCCACCGCTGAACAGCGTCACGATCGGAACAGCCGGGTCTATCCCGCTCTCGATCTGATGGAACGAACGGATGGGAGGTGTATGCATGTAGTCCGCCATAGGCAAGCGATTATTCGTTGTTTTATCGGCGATTACTACGGGGACCCCCCCGGGTGGGCCGCTACCGCGACCGTCGCCGCCGGCCAGTCCTTGCCGGACCGCGGCGGTGTCGGGTCGCCGGGGAAGGCCGGACACGCACCCGCGGTAAAGACATGTCGGACGGGCACGGGCGGGTTGCTCAGCCCGGGTGAGCTGGGCCGATGGCCGCCAGGCCCTCGCCACGGTGAGGAGCGGCGCAGGGAGTGGCGTAGGGAGTCTGGCGAGGCGTCGACAACGCGCGTTTTCGACGCCTCGCGGGTGTGCTGTCGCGGACTTTCTTCACGGTTTCAAGGGCCGCCCCGCGCGGCGCACGGCGCCGCGCCGAACGGGTCCGCCGCGCGCCGGTCCGGGGGCCCGCCTCGCTGCGCTCGGCACCCCGGCCGGGCGCGTCGGCCGTTCGGAGCGCCGGCGGGTCGGCGGGAGCGGCGGGGCCAATCGGGAGTGCCGGGGCCAACAACGAGCGCCAGGCGCACGGGGAGCGCAGGTTGCCTGACGGGTTGCCCGGTGTGTGCAGTGGGTGCACGCCGCGGGGCATGCGCGCAGGCGCGCGCGTGCGCGCGTAGGGCTGTGCACGGGCGGGGTCGTGCACAGCGCCTGCACACCGGTTGCCCGCGGTGCACGGGTCGCGGTGCACCGGCGGCGGCGGGGGTCTGTCGGCCGGCACGCCCCAGGGGCGCACCGGATCGGACCCGGGCGGGCCGCGGTGGCCGCCGGCCGGTGGCCGTTGTGGGGTCTGATAATCCCGGTGCATCCCAGGCCCCAGCACCAGGCGAGCATGATCCGATGCAATCGCATTGCCGCTGTTCTGCCATCACTACAACGGTTCTGTGATGGCACAGTGACGGCGTTCTGTGAGCCTGTCGGTGATCCTGCGGGCGGCGGCATGGCGCCGGGGTGAGCAGGTAGGGGCATCATCCGAGACGTGGACAACCGGGACGGCGTCGTCGAGGACAACATGGAACTCTGGACGGCAGGGCAAGTCACCTGCGAGACCTGCCGCCAGGTCCTGGTGGTCGCGTGGTGGCGCCCCGACGACACCGGCGCCGCGCCGCTGGCCGCCCGCCATTACCACGAGACCGTCATGCGGGTGGTGACCTCCACGGGGATACGCCAGACGATCCGGATGCCTGCTCTGCGAGCCGAGGCCGAGACCCACGTCGAGCTGGAGGCGGGCCCCTGCTCCCCTGCACTCCGCGCAGACCGTGCACCCGCCGTCTGGCGGTGTCGTGTCCCAGAGCGCGACCGTCCCGCCCGGTGGTCATGTGGAGCAGCACGTCACCCTGCGCCCAGACTGGCCTGATGGCGAGAAAACGCCCCCGGACTGACGGCACTGTGCCATCAACGTGATGGCACTCCGATGGCGCTTCGGAGCCTGGTGCTGGTCCTGGTTCTCACCGTGCGACACCATCGGATCGCCATCGACGCGATGGCCCACCAATGGCGCATGACCGTCACCGTGATGGCACAGCGACGGCACGGAGGAGACGCATGGCCCGAACCATCGCGATCGCGAACCAGAAAGGCGGAGTCGGGAAGACCTCGACGACCGTCAACCTGGGCGCAGCCCTGGCCGAGGCCGGCGTGCCGGTCCTCGCGATCGATCTGGACGCCCAACGCAATGCCACCGACTGGCTGCGAGCCGAGGAGAACGACGGCCTCTACGACCTGCTCACCGCGGCCCCGGACGCACCGACACTGACCGACCTCGCCGTCCCGACCGAGGTGGACGGGCTGTCCATCGTGCCGGCCACGCGGTACCTCGCCGGGGTGGAACGCGCGATGGCCCGGGAGCCGGTCGGAGCCGAGACCGTGCTCCGCCAGGCTCTGGCCGCCGTGCCTCCCGGCCGGTGGGACGTGATCCTGCTCGACTGCCCGCCGTCACTCGGTCTGATCTCCATCTCGGCGCTGGTCGCGGCCGGCGAGGTCCTGGTCCCCACCGAGGCGGGGATCCACGCGGTCAAGGGCCTCGCCGCCCTGCTCGAAACCGTCGACAAGGTCAGGGCCAGCCTCAACCCCGGCCTGACCGAGGTGATGGTGCTCCCCGTCCGCGTGGACCGCACCCGCATCGCACGGCAGCTCATCGACACCCTGCACAGCCAACTGGGGGAGCAGGTCCTGACCACCGTGATCCGAGACAACGTCCGCCTGCGCGAGGCACCCGGCCACCGCCGACCGGTCACGCTCTCCGCACCGACCTCCCCAGTCGCTGAGGACTACCGTGCCCTCGCCGTCGAGCTTCGCCGACGTGCCGGACGGCCCGCGTCATGACCTCGAAGGCTGGCGTTCCCGACAGCGCCCTGAACGACCTGTTCCACCCGCCGTCTCGGCGGCCAACACCGCCGGCACCCATCCCCCGGGTTCAGCCCGACGAGACACCCGGCGAGGCAGAGAAGAGAGGCGAGCGCACCGAGCAGCCGCCCGCCGTTACCGCGCCATCACTGCGAGGGCAGAGTGATGGCACAGTGACGTCACCGCGACGGCGCACCCCTCCGGGCCGGCACAAGCTCACGACCTACCTCCCCCAGCAGCTCTACGACTGGATCGCCGCCGAGGTCGGTGCAGCCCAGGACGACGGCCATCCCGCCTCCATCGCCGACGTCGTCCGCTACGCCCTCGAATACGTCCGGGCCGACCCGGAACAGGCCGCCGACCTCCGCCGCATCCTCCGCAGCCGTTGACCCCTGATGGCGATGTGCCATCACCATGACGGTGCTGCGATGGCAGGGTGCCATCGAATGACGCAGCCCTCGGGATCGATAGATCGCCTGGTTCGGAGGCGGCGGAGAACGTCCAGTCAGCCATCGTGCCTGATCAAAGTGAAGCCGATCATTTCTCGACGATCTCAGGCCCTGACCCGGTCTGCTCGCCGGCGGGTCGTTGGAAAAGAGCGCCGCTACCCCGATGTGGAAGGGTGAGCGTCCTGACGTGGATCCACCCCTGGTCGGTGTAGTACCGGTGTAGATCGGTGTTCGAGGCCCAGGCATCGAGCCTGAGCCAGCGCACTCCCGCCGCAGCCGCACGCCGCGACGCCCAATCGAGTACAGCGACGCCCAGATGGCGGCCGGCAGCCACCCGGTCTACCACCAAGCGGTGAAGGTAGAGGGCGTCTCCGGGAACGTCGTTCTCGTCCCAGAACTCAGGATCGGCGTTGCGATCAACTGTGACGGTCGCGATCGGCTGGCCGACCGCATCGTCGACGAGCCACAGTTCCCCGGCAGCAGCGCTGCCCTCAATCCTGTCTACCCGCGGCGAGTATTGCCACTGGTCCGAGCCGCGCATCGCCAGCCAGGCCGTTGCGCCCGCCACGAGGTCCAGAACCACAGGGACGTCAGCCAGACCCGCGCGACGGATCCGGTAGGTCACGTGGACGACTCGTTGTCAGGGGGAACCTGGCCGTCCTCAATGAGGACCTCGTGACGGTCTCCCGGCAGGACGTTCTCTACTGCCCGGACTGGAATCCCCTCCGCCGTGTAGCCGGTGAGGTAGTGGACGGTGACAGGCGTGCCAGGGCTGAGCTGGAGCCGATGCCGCTCGCTGGGGGTCGGCATTCTGGAGATCAGATGATGACGTAGCCCGACCTGGCGGTGCCCCAGCTCGGCCAAGACTCTGTTCGCACCCCGGGCGATGTCGTGCGGCAGCACGATCTCACTGCCCTGCACGATCGACAGCGGGTAGTAGCTGTTGTTGATGTTGAACGGTTCGCCGTCGATCGACCTGACACGACGTCGTACGGCGGCTGTCTCGCCAGCGTTGAGACGCAGTCGTGTGGCGATCTCTCGCGGCGGCACGACGATCGACACGTCGATGGTCTGCGAGGGGGTCCGCCCCTCCTCCGCTACGGACCGGTGGAATCTGTCCATGGCGGGCGCCCCGTCGGTGACCAGTAGCTCCTGCTGAGGCCGATAGGTCATGTGCCGTCGCCGCCGGACGAAGTAGCCTCGCGGCCGGTCCGACACGACCAGGCCCTCGTTCACCAGGACGGCCAGCGCCTGGCGGACGGTCCCGCGAGTCACGCCGTACCGCTCCACCAGCTCGGCCTCGGTAGGCAGCCGTCCGTCCGGCCCGATGTCATCGCCGCTGATCGCGTCACGGAGTTCATCGGCGATCTGCTGGTACACGGGCCGCGAGGTGCGGCGTAGGGCGCTCACAGCATCCTGCCTATCTGCTGACGGCTGAGTTTGTCCAGACAATCTAGCCCGACCCCCTTGACCCTGTGGCGCGACAGTGCCACTCTCGGCACTGTCGCCATTGTCCAGACCATCTAGATGGGATGGACGGAGGGGGCAACGCAAGCGGCCCTGGCTGGTGTTCGAGCACCAGCCAGGGCCAGATCCGAACCCCCGATACGACCGGAGGTCCAGACCCATGGGCAATCCTGCCCCAACCCCATCCGCCGCTACCTCGGCCCACGCGGTCGCTACCTCGGCCCACGCGGTCCCGTCGTGGCGGCACACCGCCGCGTGCGCTGACCCCGAGGTGGACCCTGAGATCTTTTTCCCCGAGGGCACCACCGGCCCGGCGGAGCGTCAGGCCGCCGAGGCGCGGACGGTGTGCGCCGGATGCCCGGTCCGCACGCCCTGCCTCCGTGAAGGCCTGGTCGAGCCGGACGGTGTTCGTGT
>NZ_CADCWT010000203.1 GCF_902806485.1 Candidatus Frankia alpina
CGCTGCGCTCATCCACCCGGGCGGCGGCGAGGGCGAGCGCGGGATCGGTCAGGTACCGCTTCGCCCGCCTGGTCAGTCTGTTCAGCCGGTTCGTCGACCACGCCGGAACGAGATCGATCAGATAGAGAGCGGCCAGGATCCAGTCGTAGGCGTCCGCGGTTCGCTGGTTGATTCCGGCCGCCTGGTAGAGGGTCCCGCCGGGGGGGGGAGCTCGGCCGTCGAGAGCCCGAGAACCTCGAGGTAGCGGCGCAGCCGGACGGGATCGCGCTGTTCCCCCGCCGCCAGCACGTCCCGGGTGACGGCATGATCAATGTAGGCGTCCAGTCAGGCGAGCCGCCCCGGTGCGCTCAGGTTCAGCGCGGCCTCGGGGAAACCGCTGCGCAGCGCCAGATCGACGTAGTCGTCCAGGCTCGGGGGCGGCCCGGAAACATGCAGGCGGGAAAGATCGGAGTTCAGGAGCAGGTCGAGCAGGGAGGGCTGGGCGACGGAACCGGAGATCTCCCGCTCGGTGAGCCCATGCAGCACCAACCGGACGACGCGGCCCGTTCCCGGCCACTGGCGGGTGGCGAAGTCGGCTTCGACGCTACCGGTGAGGAGAAAACGACCGGGGCGCGGGTCGTCGTCGACCGCGCGCTTGACCGCGCCCAGGATCTCCGGGACCTCCTGCCACTCGTCGAGAAGGACGGGCTCACGCGTGCGGCGCAGGGCAGCGTCCGGATTCGCGGCCACCGCCGCAGCGACCGCGGGGTCGTCCAGCCGCAGGACGTCGTTGGCGATCCGTCGGGCCGAGGTGGTCTTCCCCGCCGCTCGCGGGCCCGTGACCATGATGGCGGGCAGCTCGGCGAGCAGGCCGGCCAGCGGCGCGTCCGCGATCCGCGGCACGTACCTTGACGTGGCCATACAGCGACACTACAAGATCCGCGAAGCCTCGAGTACACGATTTGCGGGCATGCAAGTGCGAAGTCTGCGGCAGGGGCGGTGCGGGGTTCGCGGCCTCCGTGGACAGGTGGCCACCGGGAAGCCGGCCGTTCGCCGGTCTCGCGCAGCACTGCCGCCAGGCTGACGGTCGGGTTCGCTGGCCCGTGCACGGTGACGAGGTAATGCGGGCCAATGAACTGGGCCAGCTCGACGTAGTGCACATGCCCGCCCGCGCCGCGTTTCTTCCGGTCCGACCGCCCGAAACCGTGCCCGGCGTACCGCAACGCGACCAGCGCACCGTAATCGCCTCGGTGCCCGGTTACCGTGTCCGGTGCGATCACCCGACGAAAGGGCGCCGGGCGGGCGGCGGCGTTAGCGCGGCGTGAGAAAACGCGGGGGCGGCGTTAGCATCCTGTGAGAGATTGACGCGCCGAGCCGGCGCCGGAGTTGACTCCCATTGATGCGATTCGACGGAACCGGGAGTCCGATGCGCCTCAGGGGAGCGGCTTCTTCGACGGCCGTGGGGGGACAGGGAGCGGGCCGTGGCCGGTGACCTGGCCCGGCGGCTGCTGGTGGGCCGCCCGATGCGCAGCGAGCGGCTGGCCGAGACCGAGCTTCCCAAGTGGCTCGCGCTGCCGGTGTTCTGCAGCGACCCGCTGTCGTCGGTGGCGTACGCGACCGAGTCGATCCTCGTAGCGCTGGCCGTCGGTGGGCTGGCGCTCTACCACACCACGCCGTACGTCGCGGCCGGGGTGGCGCTGACCCTGCTGCTCGTCGTCACCTCCTACCGGCAGACGGTGCACGCCTACCCCAACGGCGGCGGTGCGTACGTCGTCGCCTCCGAGAACCTGGGGCGCACGGCGGGGCTCGCGGCGGCCAGCGCGCTGCTCGTCGACTACGTGCTGACGGTGGCGGTGTCCGTCGCCGCCGGCGTCGGCAACATCATCTCGGCGGCGTCTGGGCTGGCCGGCGACGCGCTGCCGATCTCGCTGGGGTTCGTCGCCCTGCTGATGCTGATGAACCTGCGCGGGCTGCGGGAGTCCGGGCGGATCTTCGCGATCCCGACCTACGGCTTCGTCGTCGGCATCTACGTGATGTTCGCCTGGGCGGCGTACAAGGGGATCGCCGGGCAGCCGATGCGGGCCGAGACCGCCGGCTACCGGCTGCGGGAGTCCAGCGGCACCACCGGCGTCCTCGCGGTGCTGCTGATCCTGCGCGCCTTCGCCAACGGCTGCACCGCGCTGACCGGCGTGGAGGCGATCAGCAACGGGGTGCCGGCGTTCCGGCGGCCCAAGAGCCGCAACGCGGCGGCGACCCTGGCTGCGATGGCGGCACTGGCGATCACCATGTTCGTCGGCATCACGATCCTGGCGCTGGTCAGCCACGTCCACATGGCGGAGAACTCGGCCGACTACATCGGGCTGCCGCCGGGAACGCAGGTGCCCACGGCGATCTCCCAGATCGGCGCCGCGGTGTTCGGCCGGACGTTCTTCTTCTACTGGAACACGGTGTTCACCGCCGGGATCCTCAT
This sequence comes from Candidatus Frankia alpina, assembly GCF_902806485.1. GTDB lineage: Bacteria > Actinomycetota > Actinomycetes > Frankiales > Frankiaceae > Frankia > Frankia alpina. The sequence continues at coordinate 2,450 of NZ_CADCWT010000203.1, forward strand.
CCTCGCCGCGAACACGGCGTTCAACGGCTTCCCGGCGCTCGCCTCCATCCTCGCCCGCGACCGGTTCCTGCCGCGCCAGCTGTACAACCGCGGCGACCGGCTCGTGTTCAGCAACGGCGTCGTGCTGCTCGCCGCCGCCGCGGGGCTGCTACTGATCGTCTTCGACGCCAGCACCCAGTCGCTGATCCACCTTTACATCGTCGGCGTGTTCGTCTCGTTCACCCTCAGCCAGGCCGGCATGGTTCGGCACTGGCAGCGGGAGCTGACCGCCGCGGGCGGCGTGGCCGGCGTGGGTGGATCGGTCGGCCAGGCGGCCCGGCGGCGGATCCGGCGTTCCCAGGCCATCAACGCCGTCGGCGCGACCGTCACCGCGCTGGTCCTGGTGATCGTGCTGGCCAGCAAGTTCCTCGAGGGCGCCTGGATCGTCGTGGTGGCGATGCCGCTGCTGTTCGCGCTGATGCGGGGCATTCGCCGGCACTACGACCGGCTCGCCGAGGCACTGCGCGTGCCCGCGGCGGTCCAGCTCACCCGCCCGAGCCGCAACCACGTGATCGTCCTGGTGTCGCGGCTGCACCTGCCCACCGTGCGCGCGCTGTCCTACGCCCGGGCGCTGGCCCCGAGCGACCTGGAGGCGGTGACCGTCGCGGTCTCCCGGGAGGAGGCGCAGACGCTGCTCGAGGACTGGGAACGGCACGGCGTCGAGATCCCGCTGCGGATCCTCGACTCCCCGTTCCGGGAGATCACCCGCCCGGTGCTCCAGCATGTCCGGTCCCTGCGTCGCTCCGGCCCCCGCGACATCGTCACCGTCGTCATCCCGGAGTACGTCGTCAGCCACTGGTGGCAGCACGTTCTGCACAACCAGAGTGCCTTGCGGATCAAGGCCCGGCTGCTGTTCCAGCCCGGCGTCGTCGTCATCAGCGTGCCCTGGCCGATCGACCGGCCGCCCGTGGACGTCGCGACGCCCGCACCTGCCGTCCGCCATCCGCCGCCCCGACCGTGAATCGCCGGGGTTGGGTAGGGGTGACGACGGCCCGAGCCGATGCCGCGTGGCGGTCAGTGGCTCCGCGCCCGCCGCGGCCCAGCAGCTGCCGTTGGACGGGGACCTGCCCGAACGCTGGTTCGGGCCGCTGACGATGACCGACATCGTGCGCTACCAGGGCGCGAGCGGTGACCTGAACCCGATGCACCACGACGACGAGCTCGCCCGCGGTGCCGGCTACCCGCAGGCCTTCGGTGTCGGCATGCTCGGCGCCGGCTACCTGGCTACCTGGCTATCTGGGCCACCGACCAGTTCGGCACCCACACCGTGCGCCGCTTCCGCACCCGCTTCCAGAAACTGATGTGGCGCGGTGATCGGCTGCGCGCCGGCGGCCGCAAGTCCGCGAGTCCGAGGTGGACGGCGAAAAACGTCGCGAACTCGACCTGACGCTGCGGGCCGCCACCGGCGCGACGGCGGGCTGTGGGGTCCGTTGGTATGGGTGCCGAGGCGGCCTCGGGCTCGGCGGGTGGTGGTCACTGCTGCTCGTCGGGGCGTGGGGTATGCGGTGAGGCGGCGCGCAGTGCGGCGAGCGCGGTGCCGAGGTGGCAGAGCGCCGTGTCGGAGAGCGCCGCGCCCAGCCGCCTCTCGAGTTCCTGGTCGAAGATCGGACCGGCGGTGTTCAGCACGCCTTGGCCCGCGGCCGTGAGCTCGACGATGGAGGAGCGGCGGTCGGCCGGGTGGGGGCGTCGCGCGCAGTGCCCGTGTTTTTCGAGCCGATCGACTGCCTGGCTTGCGCCTCCGACCGTGATCGAGAGGGCGGTGGCGATGTCGTTGACCCGGCAGGACTGCGTGCGCTCGATGACGAGCATCACGTTCATGCCCCCCAGGGGGAGAGCGCACTCTTGCTGGAGCCGCGCATCGATCTCGTTCCACAGGTCGGTCTCGAAACGCACCAGGTCGTCGAAGACTCGTCGTAGATCCATCGGTGCCTCTCGCCGCAACATGGATTAGCGCTAACTATATTAGTGCCATAGTAGTATGGTTCCTGGCTGGTGGGCGCGCCCTCGGCGCGGGGCAGCCGCCTCGGAAGGAGCCGGGCTCGCCTGCCACCGGCCGGGCTACGACACCCGTCGCCCGGCCAACGCTAGCGGGACATCGACACGACCCACGGCGCCGAGGCGCCAGGGCGAACTTGGAGAACACGATGAGCAAGCAGCAGCGACTCGCACTGGCCGGGATCTTCCGGCAGTTGCCTTTCACCATCGCCGGTGATCCCGCCGAGCAGCGCGCGGCCATGGAGGCGGCGCTCACCGCGATACCCCTGCCCGGGGACGTCACTACGACACCCGGTGAACTCGGCGGGGTCCCCGTCCTGACCATCGATGTCGACGGCGTGGACTCCTCCAAGGTGCTGGTGCACTTCCACGGCGGCGTCTACGTCCTGGGTTCAGCCCGCGCGGGAGCCGGACTGGCTGCGGCGCTTGGCCGGCATGCCGGGGTCAGGGTGATCTCAGTGGACTACCGGCTCGCCCCCGAACATCCGTATCCCGCGGCGATCGATGACGCACTGGCCGTCTACCGGGCCGTCCTGGAGCAGATCCCGAGCTCGCAGATTGCGCTCTCGGGTGAGTCGGCGGGCGGCGGCCTCGTGGCAGCGCTGCTGCTGCGGCTCAAGGAACTCGGCCTTCCCCTGCCGGCGTCTTCGGTAACGCTCTCGCTGTGGGTGGACCTGACCCTGAGCGGACAGAGCATGTCGAGCAAGGCGTCCATCGACCCCTCGGTACTGACCCCCCGGGGGTTGCGCATCCGTGTACCCGACTATCTCGGCGGCATGGACCCGGCGACCCCTGACATCAGCCCGATCTTCGCCGATTTCAGCGGCCTGCCGCCGATGCTCATCCAAGTGGGTTCGCATGAGATTCTGCTCGATGACGCCGTTCGGCTCGCGGCCCAGGCTGCCGCGCACGACGTCGAGGTCACGCTGCAGGTCACTCCCGAAGTGCCGCACGTCTTCCAGACATTCGCCGCCGTCCTGGACGAAGGCAAGGCGGCGCTACGCGGGGCGGGTGCCTTCCTGCGCACCCACTTCGAGGAGAAGAAATGAACGACACGCTGGAATTGCGCGGCCGTACAGTGATCGTCACCGGCGCCTCGTCAGGCATCGGCGCGGCCACCGCCCGCGCGCTGCACGACACGACGATCGAGCAACTCGACCTGGGCGAGTTCCATCAGGTACTCGACCTCAACCTCGTCAGCGTCATCCGCCTCATGCAGGCCGTGCTGCCCTCCATGCTCCGCCAGGGTTTCGGGCGAATCGTCAACATCAGCTCCGGCACCACCGGGATGGTGCTCCCCGGCATCAGGGCCTACGCCGCGACGAAGTCGGCCGTGAACATGCTCTCTGCCGTCGCCCGCAAAGAGCTGGAAGGCACCGGGGTGAGTGTGAGCGTGGTGCTGCCTTCCACCACCGCGACCGAGTTCGGGGCAGGCCGCTTCACCTCAGGGCGGCACACCCGCCCAGGCTTTATCGCGCACAGCTCCGACTACGGCGCAGGAATCATCCTGCGCGCACTGCGCACCGGCGAGGAACGCATCGACATCCCCCATGGCAACGAGCAACCCGAACTTGCCGGCCTGCCGACCCATTGACCGCACGTACCGCGACACTGCGACAGCTTGCACAGACGAGCCAGACAGCCGGACGAATGTGCGCCGTGATCATTCGAGTTGCAACGCTTGAAGGGCCACCGAGAGGCCACGGGCTTGACCGACGATACGACGCGTCTGTTCGGGCTGGAGGGGGTGCAGGTCCTCTCCGTCGGGATCGACCAGGACGACAATCCGATGCTGGCCCTGATCACAGCTGCGGTAGAGGTTGTCCGCGCCGCCATCTGTTGCCTGCGGCGTGGCTGTCGTTCCCGGCAGCTTCTTGTTGATCTGCTCGGCCAGGGCCGTCGCGAAGAGTCCGCGACCGACATGCTCCCGCCCCCTCGGCCCGGCGCACGCCTCGTGGCTCTCTCCACCAGGCTGGTTCGACGTCTTGGGTTGCTTGTAAGCAGCACTGACAAACTCGCCGACGCCACCGCGGAATTGCATCCGCTTCTCGGAGACGGTGCGCCGGCCGAGAGGATCCGATCGGACGGGTGTTACACGGCGGGGGCGCTTTCTCGGGGGAAGCGTCGACGACCCCGGGGCTGAGTCGACGACCCCCGGGCTGAACGGTCACCTCGTCCGCGTCCGCCTGATCGGTGTCTTCGCGGACCTTGGTAGCGGTGCCGCGAGGTGGCCAGCAGACCCGGGAGGTCGCGCCCGGCAAGAATCTCCGCATTGAAGTTAGGTGTACTTTACAAACGACTGAATCGGGACGTCACACAACCGGCTCGGACGACTCGAGGCGGTCTCCCGATTGGTGACTTACACCATATGTGATCGGTTACGGGTAGCCGGAAGAGCCGGTTGCGGTCCCCTAAAGGACGGAGAGTGTATTGGTGCTCACCGTGAGCGGTCTGGCGATTGCTCCGGTCAAGGCCCTGGCCGTGGTTTTCCGCGCGGAGCTGTCGGTGGGGCCGGACGGAGTCGCCGAGGATCGGCGGCTGTTCCTGATCACCCCGACCGGCAAGATCGTGACTTTGCGCGACTTTCCAGCGTTGGTGTCTGTCCGGCCGGATCTGGATCTGGCGGCGGGCCGGATCGCGGTGGGGTTTCCCGACGGTTCCGTCGCCGTGGGGCCCATAACGCCGTCCGATCGGCAGGTCGCCGGGACGTTCCTCGGCAAGCGGCGGGCTGGTCGGGTGGTTCCCGGGGCGCCGGCCGAGGCGCTGTTGGACTACCTGGGGCAGCCGGTGCACCTCGTGCTGGCCGAACGGATCGGCGTCGGCTGGGACGAGGGCCCGGTGACCATGCTCGGCTCCGGCTCCGTGGACCTGGTCGCGGACGCCGCCTCGGCCGGCCGGGACCTGCGCCGCTTCCGGATGACGGTCACCGTCGCCGGGACCGCGCCGTTCGAGGAGGACACTTGGGTCGGCCGCCGCGTCGGGATCGGCGAGCTTGTCGTCGCGGTCACCGAGCTGCTCGGGCGCTGCGTCGTCATCACCCGTTCGCCCGACACCGGCACGCCGGACTGGGACGGCCTGCGCGCGCTGGCCCGTCGGCGCGGCCCGAACGGGATCATCCTGGGCGTCGTCGCCCGGGTCGTGCGGCCCGGGGCGGTGCGCCTCGGCGATCAGGTCGCCGTCGACGTCGGTTAAAGGTAACCTAACCAAATATTCGGGGGTTTCGGCTGGTCGACAGGGGTATCCGCGAGGCGCGGGCGCCACCGTCGGCGGCGCGGACCCGGCAACTGCAGCCCGACAACGGGGGAGGACGGGTGGTTTTCGCACCCTGGCGGCGCCGCGACCCGGCGGCCAGATTCACCCAGCCCAGGCCGGCCTCGCAGGCGCCCGCGACGGATGGCTCGCCGGCTTCCGACGGCGCCGGTCGCCCGCCGGCTCGGCTGCTCGGCGAGGAGCTGACCCTCGCCTACGACCGGCGGATCGTCGCCGAGGGCCTCGCGGTGCGCATCCCCGACGGGGCTTTCACCGTGATCGTGGGTCCCAACGCCTGCGGGAAGTCCACCCTCCTGCGCGCCCTCGCCCGGGTGATGCGCCCGACCGCCGGCACGGTGCGTCTCGACGGCGCGCAGATCGCGTCGTTGCCGTCGAAGGAGATCGCCCGCCGCCTCGGCCTGCTCCCGCAGACCGCGATCGCGCCGGACGGCATCACCGTCTTCGACCTCGTCAGCCGCGGCCGGTATCCACACCAGACGATCTGGCGCCAGTGGTCCACCCGCGACGAACAGGTCGTGCGCGACGCCATGGCGGTCACCGGCGTCACCGATCTCGCGAGCCGGTTCGTCGACGAGCTCTCCGGCGGGCAACGCCAGCGGGTCTGGCTGGCGATGACGCTGGCGCAGGAGACGCCGATCCTCCTGCTCGACGAGCCGACCACCTTCCTCGACATCACCCACCAGTTCGACGTGCTGGACCTGTGCGCGGACCTGCACGAGAACCACGGCCGCACGTTGGTCGCCGTCCTGCACGACCTCAACCAGGCCTGCCGGTACGCGACGCACCTCGTCGTGATGGCCGCCGGCTGCATCGTCGCCGAGGGCCCGCCCGCCGAGATCGTCACCGCGGAGCTGGTCGAGGAGACCTTCGGCCTCGCCTGCCGAGTGATCCCTGATCCCGAGACGGGCACCCCGATGATCATTCCGACTGCTCGGCGCTGGAAGCCGTCGCCGTCGCCGTCGCCGTCGCCGTCGCCGTCGCCGTCGCCGT
>NZ_CADCWT010000204.1 GCF_902806485.1 Candidatus Frankia alpina
CAACGCCCATGCCCGCGGCCAGCGCAGGCCGATCATGACGGGCCCGGCGCAGGAGCCGGTGGACGATGAGCTGGTGGGCACCTCGCCGGACCAGCCGCGGGTCACCGGACCGGGACCGCACGGCGGCGCCGAGCGGGGGCCGCTGACAAGGGTGCATCTGGTCCGCCACGGGGAGGTCTTCAACCCGGAGAAGGTCCTCTACGGCCGGCTGCCCGGATACGGGCTGTCGGAGACCGGCCACCGCCAGGCCAAGGTGACCGCGGAGTTCCTCGCCGGGCTGGACGTCGCCGCCGTGGTCGCGAGCCCTCTGGACCGCGCCCAGCAGACGGCCACTCCCATCGCCGCCGCCCACGGCCTGCCCATCGAGGTCGACCCGAGGCTGATCGAGAGCCGCAACGCCTTCGAGGGCAAGCCGTTCGAGGCGGGACCGGCGGTCCTGCGCTACCCGCATCTGTGGCGGCTGCTGGCCAACCCGTTCCGGCCGTCGTGGGGCGAGCCGTACACCGAGATCGCCGGGCGGATGCTCGCCGCCGTCGCCGAGTGGCGCGACGTCCACCCCGGGCGGCACGTGGTGCTGGTCAGCCATCAGCTCCCGGTGTGGACGACCCGGCGGGCGCTGGAGGGGCTGCACCTGTGGCACCGTCCCGACCGGCGCCAGTGCGGTCTGGCCAGCGTCACCACCGCGGTCTACCGCGGCCGGGAACTCATCGGGGTCGAGTACGCCGAACCGAACGGCCCGACCGCGAACCTGCCCGGATCGGTCGGCGCCTGACCGGCTGGACCCCGCCCCAGCCGCCTGCCCCAGCCGCGTCACCCGAACCAGCCGGTGGCGTCGGGGCGGCCGTGGCCCCCGCCGGGACGGGGCTGGCGGCGGTGCTACCGGTCCTGCGCTGCCCGGTGTGCACCGGCGCCCCGCCCGCCGGGCAAGGCGGTGCCCCGCATGCGGACGGTGCCCTGCATGAAGACGGTGGAGCCCTGCGCTGCGCGGCCGGGCACGGCTTCGACATCGGGCGCGGCGGCTACGTGAACCTGCGGACCGGCCGCGCCCGCCGGGTCACCGGCGACACCGCCGCCATGGTCGCCGCGCGGCAGTCCTTCCTCGGGGCCGGTCACTACCGGCCGCTCACCACTCGGCTGGCCGAGCTCGCGGCCGCCAGCCCGCCCGGCGCCCGGTCGGCTCCGAACCCGGCCTGGGACGCGGGCCCGGGCACGACCTGCCACCCCGCCTCGCCGGCCGGTTCGGGGCCGGTGGTGCTCGAGATCGGGGCTGGAACCGGCCACCACCTGGCCGGTGTGCTCGCCGCGCTGCCCACCGGGGCGGTCGGGGTCGCGGTCGACGTGTCGAAGTACGCGCTGCGCCGGGCCGCCCGGGCCCACCCCAAGATCGGAGCGGTCGCCTTCGACGCCGCCGGTCCGTGGCCGGTCGCCGACGCGAGCGTGGGCGTGCTCCTCGACGTCTTCGCCCCGCGCAACCCGGCGGAGATGCGCAGAGTGCTCCGGCCGGACGGGTTGCTCATCGTCGTCACCCCCGAACCGGGCCATCTCGCCGAGCTGCGGGGCCCGCTCGGGCTGGTCGGAATGCAGCCGGACAAGGGCGACCGACTCGACGAGCGGACCGCCGACCGGTTCGCCCCGGCCGGCCTCGAACGCTTCGACATTCCGCTTGTGCTGTCCCCCGACGAGGCCGTCGACCTGGCCCTGATGGGCCCAACCGGCCACCACCGTACGGCCGAGGACCTGCGCCATCGGGCCGAGACGGCCTGGCCGCGGCGTCAGGCCGCCGTGACCGTCCGCCTTGTGGTCCGGTGCTACCGGCCGCGTGGATGAAGGACCGGTTACGGCCGACGGCCGGATGGCTCTGCCGACAATGGAGGTTCGGAATGGACATGGGACTGCTCGAGCGGATCGCCGTCGTCACGGGGGCGAGCCGGGGTATCGGCCTGGCGGTGGTACAGGCCCTGGTCGCCGAGGGCGCCACGGTGGTGGCCGGAGCCCGTCGCAGTTCGCCCGAGCTCGACGAGCTGGCGGCCTCCGGCGGGGTGCGCGTGCACCTGGTGGACCTGGCCACCCCCCACGGCCCGGCCGCGCTCGTCGAGCAGGCCGGCGAGCGGGTCGACATCCTGGTCAACAACGTCGGCTCCGCGCCCGCCCGGCCCGGTGGGTTCGGCTCGGTCACCGACGAGATGTGGCTGGGAACGCTCAACCTGAACCTGCTCGCCGCGGTGCGGGCGACCCGCGCGGCGCTACCCTTGATGCTCGCCGCCGGCAGCGGTTCCATCGTCACGATCAGTTCCGTGAACTCGGTCCTCGCCGATCCAGCGGTGATCGACTACTGCGCGGCGAAGGCCGCGTTGGCGAACTTCTGCAAGTCGCTGGCCCGGGAGGTCGGTGGCCGGGGCGTGCGGATCAACACGGTCAGTCCCGGCCCGGTCGGCACCGACCTGTGGCTCGGGTCCGACGGCGTTGCCGCCACCGTCTCGCGAGCCACCGGCGTGGACCCCGCGAGCGTCGTCGACGCCGCGGCCGGCAGCTCCGCGACCGGCCGGTTCAGCACGCCGGAGGAGGTCGCTGCCGCCGTCGTCCTGCTCGCCGGGAACCGCAGCGGGAACATCACCGGTGCGGACCTCCGCGTCGACGGCGGGATGGTACCCACCTGGTAGCCGCCGAGCCCAGTGCTGTCCGCCGTGGCGAACTCCACGCGCGCCCGCCGGCCTCGCCGCCTACGCTGAGCTGAGTTCTACAGTTGGTCGTAGACGGGTGCCGAGGCGGGAAGGGGCAGGGCACATACTGGTTCGCGTGGCGGAGATGGGACGGCGGTCCGCGTCGGGTGACAGGTCGGACACGCTGGTGGCAGGCGTTGCCCGGGACCGGTTCGCGCGGGGGCGCCAGCAGCGGAGGCGGGTAGGGCGGGTCAGAGCCGCCGCGGTGATGCTCGCGGTGGCGGGGTTGGCGGCGGCCTGTTCCGGCGGGGGCGGCACGGTTGACGCGACCGGTGGCGGGGGGTTCAACTTCGTCCAGCAGTCCGCCGGCAAGGACTTCGTCGCGGCCGGAAGCCGGCACGAGGCGCCCAAGCTGGCCGGGAAGAACCTCGACGGCACCAGGATCGACGTCGCGTCCATGCGAGGGAAGATCGTCGTTGTCAACTTCTGGGCCTCGTGGTGCGCGCCCTGCCGGGCGGAGACGCCCGGTCTGGTGCAGCTTTCCAAGGCGAACCCGACGGTGGCGTTCCTCGGCGTCAACGAGAAGGACCCTGCGGGCGCCAAAGCCTTCGTGCGCGACAACGGCGTGCCATACCCGAGCGTCGTCGACCGGCTGGGCACGCTCGCCGCGGGCTGGCCGGTGGCCCCGGGGCTGCCATCGACCTTCGTGCTCGACGCCAACGGGCGGATCGCGGCCCGGTTCACCGGCCCGGTCGTGCCCGATGACGACCTCAAGCCCGTGCTGACCCGGTTGCAGGCCGAGGCGTGAGCGGCCGGCGGCCGGGCCGGACGGGGGGCCCGCGTTGAGCGTGGTCGAGCTCGTCACGGACGGGCCCGTGCTGCTCGCCGCCCCGGTCGCGGCCGCCGCCGGGCTGCTGTCCTTCCTGTCACCGTGCGTGCTGCCCCTCGTGCCCGGCTACCTCAGCTTCATCACCGGCCTGTCCGGCGAAGAGCTCCAGGACCGCGAGCGGCGCCCCGCCCGCCCACCGGCCGGTTCGCCCGCGCCCGCGCCCGCGCCGATCATGGCTGCCGCGGTCACCGCGCCGCCGTTGCCGGTACCGGCCGGTGCGCCGCTGCAGGTCGGCCGCGGCGGCCTGGTCGAGTCCGGCGAACGTGACCGGGGCGATGAACGTAACCGGAGCGATGGGCGTGACCGGGGCGACGGGGGTGACGGGCGGTTCGCCGGTCTCCGGCCGCGGCTGAGCCGACTGCGCGTCGGCGGGCGGGTCGCCGCCGGCACCGGACTGTTCGTGCTCGGGTTCACCGCGGTGTTCGTCTCCGAGGGCGCGGCCTTCGGTGGGCTCGGCCAGGGGCTGATCCGCCACCAGGTCGGGGTCAGCCAGGTTCTGGGAGCGTTCACCATCGTCATGGGTCTCGCGTTCGCCGGTCTGTTTTCCCAGATGTCCTGGGCGAACCGCGAGTGGCGCATCCACCGGCTGCCGCGCCCCGGCCTGCTCGGCGCGCCGCTGCTCGGCGTGCTGTTCGGCATCGGCTGGACCCCCTGCCTCGGCCCCACGCTGGCGGCGGTGCAAGGGCTGGCGGTGACGAGCGCGACGGCCGGGCGGGGCGCGTTCCTCTCCGCCGTGTACTGCCTCGGACTCGGGCTGCCGTTCCTCGCCGTCGGCCTCGCCTTCCGGCGGGCCGTCGGTGCCCTGCACCTGCTGCGCCGGCACACGCGCGCCCTGACCTTGGCCGGTGGCGTGCTGCTCGTCGCGGTCGGGGTGCTTCAACTTACCGGGGAGTGGGCCGACCTGATCGCGAACCTGCGGCCCTATGCCTCCGGCTTCTCGGAGACGCCGCTGTGACCTCCTCCACCCGTTCCCACGAGCCCACCGGCTCGGCCACCGGCCTCGCGCCGAAGCCAGGTTTCGGCAACCCGGACGAGTTCGTTCCGGCCGGTGCCATGGATCCGGCCGGCACCGCGGACGACGAAGCCGTCGGGTTCGACCCGGACTCCTCCGGTGGGCGCCGCCTACCCGAGGGACACGGCGACGCCGGCGCCGGAGTCGCCGGCGTCGCCGTCGCGCCGGATGCGTTCGCGCCGCTCGGACCCGGCGAACCCGACGGGTCCGAGGGGCCTGACGGGCCCGACGCCGGCCGGGCACGGGCCGGGGGGGTCCGCCGATCGGCGGACCGTGACGCCGCCGGCCCGGGCGCCCCCAACGCAACCCCCGCCGGGCGGCATCCAGCCCTGGCGCTCGCCGTCCGCTCCTGGCGGCAGCTCACCAGCATGCGCACGGCGCTGCTGCTGCTGTTCCTGCTGGCGCTGGCCGCCGTGCCCGGGTCGCTGCTGCCGCAGCGCAACATCAACCCGATGCGGGTCGATCAGTACCTGTCCAGCCACCCGACTTTCGGGCCCCTGCTCGACAAGCTGTCGGGTTTCGACGTCTTCGCCGCCCCCTGGTTCGCGGCGATCTACCTGCTGCTGTTCATCTCGCTGATCGGCTGCCTGTCGTCGCGTATCCGCTGGCACATCAAGGCCCTGTTCACCGCCCCGCCGAAGGCGCCGGCGCGACCTGGCCGGCTGCCCGGCGGCAGTGCATGGGCCAGCCCGCTGGCCCCGGCCGACGCGACGGCCGGGGCCCGTGCGGCGCTACGCCGGCGCCGGTTCCGCGCCAGCGTCGCCGCCGCCGGGACGCGGCGGCCGGACGGCTCGCCGGACCACTCCGTCTCGGCCGAGAAGGGCTACCTGCGCGAGACGGGCAACCTCGTCTTCCATGTCGCCCTGGTCGGGCTGCTCGTCGCGATCGGTTTCGGGTCCTGGTTCGGCTACTCCGGGACCACGCTTGTCGTCACCGGGGACAGCATGGCCAACACGATCATCTCCTACGACCAGTTCAGCGGCGGCAAGCTCGTCGACACCGCCAAGCTGCGCCCCTTCTCGCTCACGCTGAACCGCTTCGCCGCCGCCTATGAACCGAACGGCGAGCCCTCGGACTTCCGCGCCGCCGTGTCCTACTCGCCCGACCTGGACTCACCGACCCGCCAGGCGACGATTCGGGTGAACCACCCGCTGGTCCTCGGCAACGCCAAGATCTACCTCATCGGACACGGGTACGCCCCGCACTTCGTCCTGCGCGACGCCCAGCGCCGGACGGTCTGGCAGGGCAGCGTGCCCTGCACTCCGCGGGACGGGATGTTCACCTCGACCTGCACGGTCAAGATTCCCGACACCGGCCTGGCGCCGCTCGGCGTCCGCAAGGAGCCCCAGCAGCTCGCCTTCAGCGGGGTGTTCACGCCGACGACCCACCTCGACCCGACCCAGGGCTACGTCTCGACCTTCCCGGCGGCTCGCGCGCCCGGCCTGACCATCACCGGTTTCGTCGGCAACCTCCACCTCAACGAGGGCGTGCCGCAGAACGTGTACACGGTCGACACCCAGGACATGCGCCAGCTCACCCTCAACGGTCCGGCCGGAACGGCGCGCCAGGCCCAGGTCCTCGCCCTGAACAACTCCCGGCAGCGGACCCTGACGGGGCTGCCCGGCGGGCTGAGCTTGGAGGCGGACAGCGTCGCGGAGTTCGCCACCTTCCAGGTGAAGTCCGACCCGTTCAAGGAAGAGGCGCTGATCTTCGCGGTGCTCATCATCGCCGGGCTGATCGTCAGCCTGCGGGTGCACCGTCGCCGCCTGTGGGTCCGGGCGCGCCCGGCACCCGGCGGCGGTTCCGTCGTCGAGATCGGCGGACTGTCCCGGTCACACGGGGACGGCTTCGCCGTCGAGCTCAGCCAGCTCACCACCCTCGTCCGCGAGGCCACCGGCCCGGCCGGCGGGCAGGAACCGGCGGCGCAGCCCGAATTGGCGGTACAGCCCGAATCGGCGGTGGGGCCGGGCGAGCCCGCCGCGGGAGGCGGCGCCGCGGCGCCGAGCACTACGGAATCGCGCGGCACCGCAGCCGGTGGCGCCGCGTCGAACGCCAGCGAACGGGAGCACTGATGGCGGTCAACGAGGGCATAGCCAGCCTCTCCGATCATCTGTTCGGTAGTGGCATGGCGGTGTACGCCGCGGCGATGCTCGGCTACGCGGCCGAGTTCGCGTTCAGCCGCCTGGGCACGCGCAGCGGTGCCGTGGAGCTGTCGGCGGAGGTTCCCGCCGCCCGCACGGCGGATGACCGGCCGGCTGTGCTCGTGGGGGCCGGTGCCCCGGCGGACGCCGGGTCCAGCATCGAGATCGATCCGGCCGCCGCCGCGCTCGCGGCCGCGCGCGCCCGCGAGATCGAGGCGGTGCGTCAGCGGGACACCGTCGCGCACACCCTGGTCGCCGGCAACGACGGCGACATCGAGGTGCCCGCTAGCGCCCGGTGGATCGGGCGGATCGCCGTGCTGCTCACGGTGGTCGGCTGGGCGCTGCACCTGGGTTCGGTCATCACCCGCGGCATCGCGGCGGACCGGGTGCCCTGGGGCAACATGTACGAGTTCTCGTCGATGATCTGCCTGATCGCGGTCACGACGTTCCTCGCCCTGCTGACCAGGCAGAAGGTTCGCTGGCTGGGCGTCTTCGTCATGGTGCCGGTGGTGCTCTACCTCGGCTTCGCCGGCACGGTCCTCTACGTCGCGCCCGGGCCGCTGGTGCCCGCGCTCAACTCGTACTGGCTGAAGATCCACGTGGTCGCCGCGATCACTTCCAGCGGCGTGTTCCTGATCTCCGCGGTGACCACGGTGCTGTTTCTGGTCAAGGAGCGCTGGGAGAACCGGCTCGCCGACGTGGCGGCCGGCCGGGCCGACGCCAGCCGGGCGATGCAGAGCCGCGGCGGCATCGTGATGCGCCTGCCGTCGTCCGCGGCGCTCGACACCCTGTCCTACCGGATCATCGCGTTCGCGTTCCCGATCTGGACCTTCGCGATCATCGCCGGGGCGATCTGGGCCGAGTCGGCATGGGGCCGGTACTGGGGCTGGGACCCCAAGGAGACCTGGTCGTTCATCACCTGGGTCTGCTACGCGGCCTACCTGCACGCGCGGGCGACCGCGGGCTGGCGTGGCCGGCGGGCCGCCGCCATCGCCCTGGTCGCCTTCACCGCGCTGTTCGTGGACTACTACCTGGTGAACCTCGTCATCACCGGCCTGCACTCCTACGCGGGCGTCTGACCCGGCGGACTACGCGAGCGACTGACCCTGCGGCCGCGGGACCGTGGGTGGGCCTGGCTGACAGGTCACCGCCCGGGGTCCCGCGGCCGGGCTGGAGGCTCGTCGGCCGCCGCAGCAGCAGACCACGCGAAAGCGATGTGGCCTGGCTGCGCGGCGTGGCCCGCTGCGCGGTGCGGTCTGACGTCCGGTGGTGTCTGACGTCCGGTGGTGTCTGGTAAGGCTCGGTGTGGCGGTGTTCGTTCGGTGTGGCGGTGCTCGGTGTGGCGGCGTCAGCCGCGCGCGGACGGCGGCTCGGCGTCGCCGCCGCGGATGCGGTCCGCGAGCTCGCGGAGGAACTCCGGATCGTCGTCGGGGCCCTTGGGCCGGGTCCCTATCCGCGAGCCGGGGCGTCCCAGGCCCCCCTCGCGGCGATCGACGTCCCAGGTCGACCGCTCGCCGAAGGCAGGATGATCCGAAACCGCCCGCCGCGGCGGGCGCGCTCCGAGACCATGCGCCCGTGGCCGGCCGAAGAAGTACCACGCAGCGGCGCCGAGCACGTAAAAGAGAACCACGACCACGATCCAGATCGGTTTGGACATACCGCGTACCTCATCGGACGGGGTCCCGAACACGTCGGCGATCATGTACGCCCAGATACCGATGAACACGAAACTCAGCGCGAGGCCCAGCACAGGCTGGTCGCTCCTTCCGCTCTCCTTGATCGATTACATCCGGTTCGACACATTGGGTATGAACATCGGTCCGCGGGTGTGTAGTCCCGCCCTCCAGCGGCAACGCCGAACGGGGCAGACGAACGTGCCGCGCCCTCCCCGGAGAGCGCACATGTCGCGGTGATGGCCGGCCCGTGTCT
>NZ_CADCWT010000205.1 GCF_902806485.1 Candidatus Frankia alpina
GCCGGGAATGGCTCACTGTCCGGCTGTATCGTGGCCTTCGCCGCTTTATTACTCACCGTGTCGGCCTGTGGGGGCAGCAGCGATGGCGGGGCGAAGGTCGACGCCCCGCCCGCCAACGCCACAGCAGCACCCACCGGAACACCGTTGAAGATCGGTAACGTGGGCCTGTACAGCGGCGCCTTCGGCCCGCAGAACCAGCGCGGGCTCGACGCCCTCGTCGCCTGGTCGAAGTGGGTCAACGCGCACGGCGGCCTCGCCGGCCACCCGGTCGAGGTGATCAGCCGAGACGACCAGGGCGACCCGACAAAGTCGATCGCCGCCGTCCACCAGCTCGTCGAGCAGGACAAGGTCATCGCCCTCGTCGGCAACTTCGCCGGCGCCACCGACGGTTCCTGGCGCAGCTACGTCGAGCAGCACAACATCCCCGTCATCGGCGGGATCACCACGACGGCCCAGTACGGCAAGTCGCCGATGTTCTTCGCCGCGACGTCCAACTCGGTCGAGTACCTCACCGGCGAGGTGTACAGCGTGAAGCTCGCCGGCTCGCCGAAGTTCGGCACGATCGTCTGTGCCGAGCAGGCCGCCTGCGCGGAGGCCAACGGCCTGATCTCCGGCATCTCCGCCCGCCTGGGGATCGCCTCGGCGGGCGTGCAGACTGCCTCGGCCTCGGCGCCGAACTACACCTCGCAGTGCCTGTCGCTGCGCAGCGCGGGCGTGAAGGCCGTCATCACCAACGTGCCCGCCCAGGTCACCGAGCGGCTCATCAAGGACTGCTCGACGCAGCGCTTCCAGCCGACCTACATCTTCTCCGGCGGCGTGTTCCAGCAAAACCTCATCCAGCCGGCCAGCGAGGGCGCGTGGCTGACCTCCGGGGCCCCGCTGTGGTTCGGTGACAAGCCCTACCTGGCCGACTTCACCGCCGCGCTGAAGCAGTACACCAAGAACGACCCGGACGGCTTCGCCAGCCGCGGCTGGCAGGCGGGGCTGTTCTTCGCCGCCGCGGCGAAGAACGTCTCGGCGACGCCCACCAGCGCCGAGATCCTCGACGGGCTGTACGCGCTGAGCGGCCAGTCCCTCGGCGAGTGGTCGCCCCCGCTGAAGTTCACGAAGGGCCAGCCCAACCAGGTCGGCGCCTGCAACTGGTACGCCAAGGTCGTCGGCGGCAAGCTGACGACCCCCAAGGGGGACAAGCCCGTCTGCGTGGAGAACTGAGTGGAGAACTGATCCGAGCGGCGATCCGCTGCTGACCGGCCGCTCCGGTCCCCCCGCACGGCGGGACCGGAGCCGGCACCGGACCGAGCCACCCGGTCACCGGGTCGCCGGGTCAGACGGTCAGGGTGCGGTTGAGCGCGGTGTCGACGAGCGCGTCGAGCGTGGTCAGCTTCACCCGCGGCCGGCCCGCCGGCTTCCCGGACGCCCGCTCGGCCGCGTCGATGAGCCGCCAGCCGGACTCCGTCACCAGCTCGGGCTGGCGCTCGCGCAGCCAGGACTCGGCCTCGCCCACCGGGTCAACGCCGCCGGCCCCCGGGTGGTGCACCAGCCGGCCCTCGGCCACATCGGCCAGCAGCGTGGCGACCGTCTCCACGGCGCACTTGCGGTTCGTCCCGATGATTCCGGTCGGACCGCGCTTGATCCAGCCGGCGACGTACTCGCGGTCCGCCCCGGCGACCCGCCCGGCGTCGTTGGGGATGATCCCGCGGCGCTCGTCGAACGGCAGGCCCATCAGCGGCAGGCCCTTGTAGCCCACCGCCCGCACGACCAGATCGGCCGCCAGCACCTCCCGCTCCCCGGTGTCGACGGCGCTGACCCAGCCCTCGGCATCCACCTCCAGCCGGTTGCGGGCGAACACCACCTCGGCCACCCTTCCCTCCCCGCGAATCTCGACCGGAGAACGCAGGAAGCGCAGCGCCAGCTGCCGCCCCGCCGACGCCGCGGTCTGCCCTGCTGCGGCGTAGCCGCGCAGGATCGCGAGGTTACGCAGGATCAGCCGCGACAGCTTCTCCTCGCCGGGTTGCACCTCGACCTCCGCGGGATCGAGGTCCACCGGGGAGCCGGTGAACTCGGGCAGCTCCCGCAGCTCGGCGGTCGTGAACGCCGCCTGCGCCGGCCCACCACCACGACCTCCTCCAGCGTGCTGGCGCGCAGGACGTCGAGGGCGTGATCGGCGATGTCGGTCGCGGCCAGCCGCTCGACCGGGGAGCACAGGATCCGCGCCACGTCGAGCGCGACGTTGCCCGCCCCGATCACCACCGCACGCCGGCCGGACAGGTCGGGCGCCCGGTCGGCGAAATCGGGATGGCCGTTGTACCAGCCCACCACGTCCACCGCGGACACGCTGCCCGGCAGGTCCTCGCCGGGGATGCCCAGGCGCCGCTCGCCCTGCGCACCCACCGTGTACACCACCGCGTCGTAGCGCTCGACCAGCTCCTCGCGGGAGACGTGCAGACCCACCTCGACGTTGCCGAAGAAGCGGAAACGCTCGTCGGCCGCGGTCACCGCGTACACCGACGCCGCCGCCTTGATCTTCGGATGGTCCGGCGCCACCCCGGCCCGCACCAGGCCCCACGGCGTGGCCAGCCGCTCGTAGAGGTCCACCCGGACCGCGACGCCGCTCTGTTCCAGCAGCGCGCCCGCGGTGTAGAAGCCGGCCGGGCCGGAACCGATGACGGCGACGGTCAGCGGTGCGGCGGTCAACGGGGTGTTCACGGCATCATCGGCCATAAGGCGACTCCTTCGGACGAACGGTTACCCGGCCAGACCCCTACCGGGCGACCGCGCGGACACGCCCTCCACCGGCCGACGCGTGCCACCGGAGGGGATCACAGCCACGATCCTCCGATGACACCGGCCGGTGGGTCGACCGATCGATTCGCCGGGGTCGGCGCGTCGCGGTCAGGCCCCCGGCCCGCGCAGCGCGACGGGTGCCAGCGGCGAGTTCGCGGCGGAGCCCTCGACCGTCACGCGGCGACGGGCGAACCGCCACGTACCGTTGACCTCGACGACCTCGTCGCGGTAGGTGCCCCAGTGGTCCAGCCCGCGGATGCCGATGTACTGGAAGTAGGCGTAGGTGGCGGCGCCGCCCTCCGCGTGGGGGTCGATGTCGACCGTGCGGAAGCTCTCCCCCGCGCTGCGGAAGTAGGCCTCGATCGCGTCCCGGCCGACGTTGGTGTCGTCGTTGATCCGGAACACCGCGTCGGGGAGGAAGAGCTCCACCAGCGGCCCGAGCCGGCCGGAGTCGGCGAAGTACTGGTAGGACGCGAGGAGGTGGGCGGCGCCGACGCGGGTCCGCAGTTCTGCGTTGTCCATGAGATCTCCGATCGGGACTGGCGGGGGCACAGACGCGGGTCAGGCCCGGGCGGCCGGCGAGGTCCGTTCGACCGCTGAGACGCTGCTCATGGTGCCAACAGAGCACCGGCTTCGTCTACCTGTATGTGCTTATTGACGACGCGGTGGCCGCCGGCGGGGCGGGTGCGCCTGGGCCGAGCGGGCGCGGCGTGGCGTGGCGTGGCACGATTTCGCAGGTGACCAGCAGAACCGCCGAGGCACAGAATCTGCGCGACCTTGCGCGGCTGCGCCGCGTCCGCGACCGGATCGACCGGGAGTACGCTCGTCCGCTGAACGTCGAGGCGCTCGCCTGCGGCGTGCACATGTCGGCCGGGCACCTCAGCCGCGAGTTCCGACTTGCCTATGGCGAGTCGCCGTACGGCTACCTGATGACGCGGCGCATCGAGCGGGCGATGGCGCTGCTGCGCCGCGGCGACCTCAGCGTCACCGAGGTCTGCTTCGCGGTCGGCTGCTCGTCGCTGGGCACCTTCAGCAGCCGCTTCACCGAGCTGGTCGGGGTGGCGCCGAGCGTGTACCGGCGTGCGGCGGGGCGCACCGCGGCGGGGATGCCGCCGTGCGTGGCGAAACAGGTCACCAGACCGATCAGGAATCGAGAAGCGCAAGTCACTGGGCCACGCCTAGCCTGATCACCATGGATCTCACCATTCACACGACCTTCCTCCCGCACACCGACGCGGACGCCTCGCTGGCCTTCTACCGCGACGCCCTCGACTTCGAGGTCCGCAACGACGTCGGCTACGGCGGCAGGCGCTGGATCACGGTCGGCCCCGCCAAGCAGCCCGACATGTGCATCGTCCTGGAGCCGCCGGCCGCCGACCCCGGCATCACCGACGACGAGCGCCGCACCATCGTCGAGATGATGGCGAAGGGCAGCTATGCCCGCATCATCCTGGCCACCGCCGACCTCGACGACACCTTCACCCGGCTGCAGGCCAGCGGCGCCGAGGTCGTCCAGGAACCGACCGTGCAGCCGTTCGGGGTTCGCGACTGCGCCCTGCGCGACCCCGCCGGCAACCTGATCCGCATCAACGAGGTCCGCTGAGCGACCCGCGGACCCCCGCCGTAGCGAACCGGGAGGCATTGATGGTCACCACGACGGACCCACGGTCGCAGGCGCCGACCTCGGCGCCTGCGACTGCGCCCGCGCTGCACGTTGCCGACAGCCACGAGCTGATTCGCGTGCAGGGTGCGCGGGAGAACAACCTCGCCGACATCAGCATCGAGCTGCCAAAGCGCCGGCTGACGGTGTTCACCGGTGTCTCCGGTTCGGGGAAGAGCTCGCTGGTGTTCGGCACGATCGCCGCGGAGTCGCAGCGGATGATCAACGAGACGTACAGCGCCTTCGTGCAGGGTTTCCTGCCGACGCTGGCGCGGCCCGAGGTCGACGTGCTCGAGGGGCTGACGACCGCGATCATCGTCGACCAGCGGCGGATGGGCGGCGACGCCCGGTCCACGGTCGGCACCGTCACCGATGCGGGCGTGCTGCTGCTGCTGCGCATCCTGTTCAGCCGGCTCGGGCGGCCGCACATCGGCCCGCCGGGCGCGTACTCCTTCAACGTTCCCTCGGTCCGCGCGAGCGGTGCGATCACCGTCGAACGCGGTGCCGCCAAGGCGGTGAAGAAGACCTTCACCCGCACCGGCGGCATGTGTCCGCGCTGCGAGGGCCGGGGCGCGGTCACCGACTTCGACCTGACGCAGTTGTACGACGACAGCAGGTCCATCAACGACGGTGCGCTGACGATCCCCGGTTACAGCGTCGACGGCTGGTACGGGCGCATCTTCGGCGGCTGTGGCTTCTTCGACCCGGACAAGCCGATCCGCCGGTTCACCAAGCGGGAGCTGCACGACCTGCTGTACAAGGAGCCGACCAGGATCAAGGTTGACAATGTCAACCTGACGTACGAGGGCCTGATCCCGCGCATCCAGAAGTCGTTCCTGGCCAAGGACGTCGACGCGCTGCAGCCGCACGTCCGTGCGTTCGTGGAGCGGGCGGTGATCTTCACGACCTGTCCCGACTGCGGCGGCAGCCGGCTCGGCAAGGCCGCCCGATCGTCGAAAATCTCCGGGATCAGCATCGCCGACGCCTGCGCGATGCAGATCAGCGACCTCGCCCGGTGGGTCGACGAGCTGGCCGAGCCGTCGGTGGCGCCGCTGCTCACGGCGCTGCACCACACCCTCGACTCGTTCGTGGAGATCGAGCTGGGCTACCTCGCGCTCGACCGGCCGTCGGGCACGCTGTCGGGCGGCGAGGCGCAACGCGTCACGATGATCCGCCACCTCGGCTCCTCGCTCACCGACGTCACCTACGTCTTCGACGAGCCCACCATCGGCCTGCACCCCCACGACATCGCGCGAATGAACGACCTGCTGCTGCGGCTGCGGGACAAGGGCAACACGGTGCTCGTCGTGGAGCACAAGCCGGAGACGATCGCGATCGCCGACCACGTCGTCGACCTCGGCCCCGGCGCCGGAACGGCGGGCGGCACCGTCTGCTTCGAGGGCACCGTCGCCGGGCTGCGGGCCAGCGGCACCCTCACCGGCCGCCATCTCAACGACCGCGCCGCCCTCAAGGCGACGGTGCGCACGCCCACCGGCCGACTGGAGATCCGCGGCGCGACGGCGAACAACCTGCGCGACGTCGACGTCGACATCCCGCTCGGGGTGCTGGTCGTCGTCACCGGCGTCGCCGGCTCCGGCAAGAGCTCGCTCGTGCACGGCTCGCTGCCGCCCCTGTTCGGCCCGGCCGGCGCGGGCGCGGGGTCCCGGTCCACGCGGGGCGGCGACGGCGAGGCGGTCGTCGGAGCGCTGGTGTCGATCGACCAGACCGCGATCCGCGGCTCGCGCCGGAGCAACCCGGCGACGTACACCGGCCTGCTCGATCCGATCCGCACGGCGTTCGCGAAGGCCAACGGGGTGAAACCGGCGCTGTTCAGCGCCAACTCCGAGGGCGCCTGCCCCACCTGCAACGGCGCCGGCGTCATCTACACCGACCTGGCGATGATGGCCGGCGTCGCCACCACCTGCGAACAGTGCGAAGGCAAGCGGTTCGAGACATCGGTGCTGGACCACCACCTCGGCGGCCGCGACATCAGCGAGGTACTCGCGATGTCGGTGACCGAGGCCGCGGAGTTCTTCGGCGCCGGCGAGGCGCGCACGCCGGCCGCGCACGCCATCCTCGGCCGGCTCGCCAACGTCGGGCTCGGCTACCTCGCCCTCGGCCAGCCGCTGACCACCCTGTCCGGCGGCGAGCGGCAGCGACTCAAGCTGGCCACCCACCTGGCCGCCAAGGGCGGCGTCTACGTCCTCGACGAGCCGACCGCCGGCCTGCACCTCGCCGACGTCGAACACCTGCTCGGCCTGCTCGACCGGCTCGTCGACGCCGGCAGGTCGGTCATCGTCGTCGAGCACCACCAGGCGGTCATGGCCCACGCCGACTGGATCATCGACCTCGGCCCCGGCGCCGGCCACGACGGCGGCCGGATCGTCTTCGAAGGCACCCCCGCCGACCTCGTCGCTGCCCGCTCCACCCGCACCGGCGAGCACCTCGCGACCTACGTCGGCACCTGATCCATGAACAGGACGTCAGATGCTCCGTAGTCGACCACAACCGGAAGCCGCCCATCCCGGCCCTTTCCCGGCAGTCGACACGGGTGAAGCATGTTGACGCGAGCGTCAGATTCGGGCTAGCGTTCGGCGCATGCCCACCGGCGCGGTCGAGGATCTCGACCTCCTGATCGTCGGCGCCGGCTTCGCCGGCATGTACGCGGTGCACCGCCTGCGCGGGCAGGGGCTGCGGGTGCGGGCCTACGACGGGGCCTACGACGTCGGCGGCACGTGGTACTGGAACCGCTACCCGGGGGCCCGCTACGACATCGAGAGCCTGGAGTACTCCTACTCCTTCTCCGAGGAACTCCAGCAGGACTGGGAGTGGAGCCGGCGCTTCCCCGAGCAGCCGGAGATGCTCGCCTACGCCCGGCACGTGGCCGATCGGTTCGACCTGCGCCGCGACATCGCGTTCGCCACCCGGATCACGTCGGTGACGTTCGACGAGGGCGACGGGCGCTGGCTGGTCACCACCGACCGGGGGCGGCGGGTGCGGGCCCGGTTCTGCGTCATGGCGACCGGCTGTCTGTCCGTGCCGAACGTCCCCGACCTCCCGGGGGCCGACCGCTTCGCCGGGCGCATCCTGCACACCGCGACCTGGCCGGCCAGCGGGTCGGGGTCGTCGGCACCGGCGCCTCGGGCATCCAGTGCATCCCGCTCATCGCCCAGGTCGCGGGCCACCTGACCGTGTTCCAGCGCAGCGCGAACTTCAGCGTCCAGGGGCTGAACGTGGCACTGGACCCAGAGCTGGCCCACGAGCGCAAGGCGCACTACGCCGAGTACCGCGAGCGGGCCCGGCGCTCGTTCGGCGGGATGCTGCTGCGCCAGAACCGCGTCCATGCCCTCACCGCCTCCGCGCAGGAACGCGAGCGGGAGTTCTCGTCGCGCTGGGGGCTGGGCGGCTTCGAGTACATGGCCGCCTTCGACGACCTCATCTTCGACCCGGTGGCCAACGACCTCGCCGCCGACTATGTCCGCGACAAGATCCACCAGATCGTGCGCGACCCCGAGGTCGCCGCCACGCTGACGCCGACGGACCACCCGATCGGCACGAAGCGGATCTGCGTCGACAACGACTACTACGAGACGTTCAACCACGACAACGTCACCCTCGTCGACGTCCGCCGCAACCCGATCGCCGAGATCACCGAGACCGGGGTGCGGGCCGGTGGGCGGGTGCACGAGCTGGACACCCTCGTCTACGCGACCGGCTTCCATGCGATGACCGGGGCGCTGCTGGCGATGGACCTCCGCGGCCGCGGCGGGCGCCGGCTCGCCGACCACTGGGCGCACGGGCCGCGCACCTACCTGGGGCTGGGGATGAACGGGTTCCCGAACCTGTTCATCGTGGCGGGCCCCGGGAGCCCCTCGGTGATCTCCAAAGCGTTCGTCTCCCTGGAGCAGCACGTCGACTGGATCGGCGACTGCCTGGCCTACCTCGACGCCCACGACCTGGCCACGATCGAAGCGGAACCCGCCGCCGAGGACGACTGGGTGACTCAGGTCAACGCCGCCGCCGCGCGCACGCTCTACCCGCAGGCGAACTCCTGGTATCTGGGCGCGAACGTCCCGGGCCGACCGCGGGTGTTCATGCCCTACGTCGGCGGAGTCGGCCGCTACCACAAGCACTGCGCCGCCGTCGCCGCCGACGGCTACACCGGGAAGCTATTCCGAAACCG
>NZ_CADCWT010000206.1 GCF_902806485.1 Candidatus Frankia alpina
GGACGCCCCGGCGCCACGGGCACGGTCATCACGTGGTGACCGTGACGGCCCCCGATCCGGCCCCCGCGGTCACCACTGGTCCACGGGGGTGGGGCTGGTACCGGTGGCTACGGTGATCGCCGTGAGCATCCACCAGCTCCGGGTCACCCTGCTCGAGGTCGGGCCGCCGCCGGTGTGGCGCCGCGTCCATGTGCCCTCGAGGGCGACGCTGGCCGATCTGCACCGGGTGCTGCAGGCCGTGATGGGCTGGGAGGACTACCACCTGCACTCCTTCGAGACCGGCTGGGACCGGTACGGCCACCAGGGCGAGGCCGAGACCGTCGCCCTGGCCGCGGTGCTGCCCACGGTCGGCGGCCGGCTCGCCTACGTCTACGGCTTCGGCGACCACTGGCTGCACGAGGTCGAGCTCGAGAAGATCCACCGGCCGGCGCCCCGGGTCCGCTACCCGCGCTGCACCGCCGGGCGCGGCGCCTGCCCCCCGGAGGACAGCGGCGGCCCGCACGGCTACGACGACCTGCAACGCGCCCTGCGCTCGCGCAAGGGCTGGCGCTACCAGCACGCCCGGGAGCATTTCGGCCGGGGCCGGTGGGACCCGGCCGCCTTCGACCTGACAGCCACCGACGCCGCCCTCGACGACCTCCGCCCACCCCTCCCCGAACCGACAACCACGGTTGTCTCCCCGGGGGCGGCAGGTCGGGCCGATCCGGCGGCCGCCGTGCGCGCCGCCCTCGACGTCATCGCCGGCACCCCGACCGACCCGGCCGCCCTGCCCGCCGGCGTCGACGTCGCCCTGGCCCGGCTGCGCGCCGCCCACACCGCGCGGCGCGCCCTCGACGCCGAAATCGACCAGGCCGACCGCCCCGCCCGCACCATGATCGAAAGCCGTGGATGATCGTCAACGTCGTTGACTAACCCGGGATACGGACAAACCCAAGATCAATCCTTAGCGTTCAATCCTGCCGAAATCTGCGTCCCACCCCGGATTCCCCGATCATCTGACGACCGACAAACAAGATCATCGCGCCCGCCCGACCAAGATCACTTTTAGTGAGTGGTGACGGAGCCCGGGGTGCGGCTGATCCTGGCCGCCGGCGGTGCCGTGCCGGGTCACCCGGCGGGGCGTGGGCGGTGTGCTGTCCGACCGGAAGCTGCGGGCACGTCGGGGTAGGCGGCCGGTCGCGGGACGACGGGGAGCGCGGCGCGCCGGCGGGATCGTCGGGGACCGCGGTACGTGGCCGGGCGGGTGCCGCCCGGGGGGCGAGGGCCGCGTCCGGGGTACGCCAGCGCCCCGGCGGGCGTCCGCTGCCCCCCGCCCCGACGGCAGCGCCGGGGGTGGTTGCAGGTGGGGCGACTAGGTCCTAGCCATCGGCGTGAGAATTAATGCCCCACCTACCGCTGAAATTGCACCGATGATGTTCGCCGGGGTGGTCGGGGGCCCGTCGACGGGCTACTGGGGGTCGTTTCCGGGCCCGCAGACGTCACCGGCGGCCGCGGCCGCCGGGATGGAACGGGGTCGACGCTGGCCCAGACCGACCGCCACGGCGGCGGCCGCCAGCCCCGCCACAACGACGTCCACGCCTCACGCGGTCAGATGCTCTGTGCTGCAACGGTTTTGGGTGTCCGGTGGGAATCGTGGGCGGGCGTGCGGGACCCACCGAGGGGCAGAGTTGTCCCCTGAACCGGGGGTCAGGCGGCCGGGATCGGCACGACCAGCGGCCCCCCGGACCGCTGCACCGGCATATCCAGCCGCTGCTGCCCGGCCGGCCGGTACAACCCCCGCTGCTGGCGCCAGCCCCGACGGTTCGCGAACATGGTCATGTAGGCGGTGTACCGGGCCCGCTGCACCTCGTGGCGCTCCTCGCGCTGCGCGAGGGTGCCGGCCACGCCGAGCCCGGCGGCGACCTGGTCGAGGTCGCCGGCGCCGCGGACCCACCCACCGCCAGTGGCAACGGCGAGGCCATGCTCGGCCAGGCGGCGCAGATGGGTGCGCACCGTGCCCCGGGCGAACCCGCTGCGCGCCGCCAGCAGCCCAACCGCGACCGGCTGGCGCGGGTCGAGACGGGCGTAGAGCGTCCCCGCCACCCCACCGAGGCCCCGCCAGGTGAACACGTCGTGGACCCCGGCCGACGTCGGCCGCAGCGCGGGCAGCTCGCCGGTCGCCGGGTCGGCGAGGGTGTCCGGGTCGACGCCGGCCGGCAGAGCGGCAGGGATGAGCAGGTGCAGCTGGCGGGCCAACGCCCGCCCCGCACGACCGCCGTCGGGGGCCTCCTCGCCGGCGAGGACGAACCCCGCGCCGGCGTTGATGCGCACCCAGCCGAGCTCGACCAGACGATCAACGGCCCGGTCCACGGTGGAGTCGGTGACGGTGGTGTGCTCGGCGATCTGACGGATACTCGCGGTCGGATCCAACCGGCCCGCCCGCTCGGCGATCCCGAGCAACGCCTCCATCACCGCCCGATTCCCCATCCCGGCCTGCCCCCCCCACATGCCCGGATGCAGATCCATCGCATGGCGGATCTCCGCCAGCTCCAGGCCAAGACTCGGCCGGTCGACCGCCGGCGGATGGGCATGCCACCGCTCCACCGCCCGGCGCCACGTGGTCGCGATCCGCCGTTCCTGATCCGCCGGGGACCGGCGCCGGGCCCGGCGTGCGGGACGCTCCGCCCACTCCCCCGCGCTGCCCGGCACATGCGCCACCGACCGCAACGCCGCGGCGTAGTCCTCCCGCGACCAGCCCGCCGCCACCGCGCCCAACGCCACCGCGGCCGCCACCGCCGACCGGGAGTCGTAGACACCATCGACGTCGCCCTCGGCGAGCAGCCCCGCGATCCGGGCGGACAGGTCCCGGCGGGGCCGACCGGCAACCGCCTGACCCGACGCCCCCCACGCCCGCACATCCACCACGAGCGACGGACCCGTCCCGGGCGTCACGGGACGATCCGGGAGGTACGACACGCCGCTACGTGCAGGAGACGTGTACGCGACGGGGCGCGGTTGCTACCCTGATTCACGATCGTTGCCTTGCAATGGTCATGGTCACCAAAGCGGGGCTGCCAGCCACCAAGCCAGGCCCCGCGAAGTTTGGACGAGGCCGCGCTGCCAGGCGCGGCCTTCGTCATGTCCGGGCCCGACACGTTCGTGTCGGGCCCGTCAGTCCTACCGCGCCCGGGGACGGCGATCACGCCGCCACGCCGTAGACCCGCCGATACCGGACGCGGCTCCCCCACACCCACCCGTCCCATGACGTGGCGGTGGGTTTCCGTAGAGACACGGTCGGACATGTCGAGGCCCGGCCTCCCCACAGGGACCGCCGGGCCTCGGGTCGTCGTGATGACTGTCATCTGCCTGTCTGGTGTCGGGGACGGGGGGCGGACGGGTCGTTACCGGCGGGAGTCCTGGCCGGCGTCGTCGCTCGAGCCGTCGACGACCGCCAGATCCGCGACGTTGACCACCGCGATGCAGCCAGCCCCGTCCTGGACGAGCACCCGCCCGTCGGAGAGCACGGGCCCAGCGATGGTCACCGCTTCCTGGGTGTCCTTGCTGATCAGACGCTTTGCCATGACTCCTCCTGGGTGCGCGAGTGCGGCGAGCCGGTGCTGTTTCTCGGTGGTGGTGTGGCCGTCCCAGTCGGACGGCCGGGTCGGCAGGTCGGCCGGGAACAGGCCGGCGTCGTCGGGGTGGATGTGCCAGGTGAGCTGGCCGGCCGGGGTGTGCAGGCAGATCAGCCGGTAGTCGGCGGCGTACGGGTCGGCCGGGTCCGGCTCGGCCCAGTGCGTCTCGAAACCGGCGGCCAGAACGGCGATCAGGAACGCGCGGTCGCGGTAGAGCGCCCGCTCGTCGACCCCGGTCATCGCAGGACCGCCGTACCGAGCGCCCGGGCGGTGAGCAGGACGCCGGCGCCGGCGAAGGCGAGTAGCGCCTGGCGGATCCGGGCCCATTTGATGCGTGCGATCCGGGCGAGGGCGCGTAGATGGGCGACGCGGGCGGTCGGGTCGAGGGCCTGGGCGGTCAGGGCCTGTGCCAGGTCGTCGTCCTGGTCGTAGGCGGCGATCGGCCCCCACGACGTCGGCGGCCCGGCCTCCCGCGGGGCGAGACGAGGGAGGACCGCGGAGCCGAGCAGGGCCAGGCCGCCGGCGGCGGCGAGGACCGCGGTCCACCACACCGCCTGGGCGGCGGTGGGCAGACTAGCCGGCGTCCAGTCCCCGGCCATCAGGGCGGCCAGGCCGACCGCGGCGAGCGTCGCGGCCGCGCCCGCGACGCCCAGCGCGGTCGCGTTGGCCCGGCCGAGCTCCTCCCGCACAGCGGCGTGCTGCCGGTCGAGCTCGGCGAGCAGCGCCAGGCCGTCGGCGGCCGGGGCGGTCATCGGGTGGCCGCCGTCGTCAGCAGCGCGCGGATCTCGTCGATGGTGCGGGTGGGGTCGTCCTGCCAGGCCGCCACGGTCTCGCCGGCGTCGACGGCGGTCGGGCCGTGGCCGAGCTCGCCGGCCAGGCGGTCCTCGGCGGCGAGCAGCGCGTCGAGGATGTGCGGGTCGTCGGGCGTCTCCTCGGGATGTACGCCGGCGGCCAGGCGCAGCGCGCCGGTGATGTCGACTCGGTCGAGCGCGTCCTCGTGCGTGCCCTGGGTCCAGCCGTGCTCGGTCAGGGCCATGAGCGCCCCGGCGATCAGGGTGGTGTCGGTGACGACCAGGTGGGCGTACCGGTAGCGGATGGCGCCGGTGCGCAGGTCCTCGACGGCCGTGATGGTGTCGCTGGGCCTGTCGGCGCCGACCTGCCAGCGCACCCACGCCTCGGCGCGGCCGAGCGCGGCCGCGGCGGCGGGGACGGTGACGCCGCCGGGCGTGCTCAGCGCGAGGACGAGGACGGCCGTGACCGCGATGTCGTCCAGGGTGTCGGTAACGGTGGTCATGGTCATGCTCCGATCTGGGCGAGGGTGCCGGCGGCGGTCCCGCCGGTGACAGCGACCCAGGGCCGCCGGCGGGCCGGGCGGGACGGCGCGGCCGACGCGGGCTGCCACCTGGGGCGCGGCGGCTGCGACTCGGAGGACGGCATGGTCGGCGCCGGTGCCGGCGCCGCAGGGGGCGTCTCGGCGGGCGTGGCCGTGAGAGCCGGCCCCGCGGGCGCGGGCCGCGGCTCGACGACCGGCGTGACCGGTGCGGGCGTGGGGGGCGAGACGGTGGGGCGGCAGTGGTGCGCCGCGGTGGCCGCGGTCAGCGCGGTCGGGTAGGTGGCGGTGTGCCCGCAGCACGTCCAGGTGGCGGTGGCGGTCACCGGGACGTCTCCAGCGGGCGGGCGTCCCAGCGGTAGCCGCCGGCGCGGACCGTGGTGATCACCGGCAGGCCGATGCGGGTACGGATCCGGCGGATGTGCTCGGTGACGGTGGACGGGTCCTGGAACCGGGTGCCCCAGACCTGCTCCAGGAACTGAGCCCGGGTGAACAGCCGCCGGGGGTGGCAGGCCAGATGGGCGAGCAGCTCGTACTCGCGGCGGGCGAACCGCAGCGCAACGCCGTCGAGGTACGCCTCGCCGGCGGCGAGGTCGACCGTGAGACCACCGGCGAACCGGAGCGGCTGGGCCGGCAGCGCCGCGGCCGACGGGACAGTGGGCGCGGCCACCGCGGGGGTGAGGGTACGCAGCGCCGCGGTGAGAGCGGCGATCTCCGCGCGCAGCTCGTCCATCGCGGCGGCGAGGTCGCTGACACGGCCCGCCGGAGCGGGCGGGAGGGTGCGGATCGGAATGGGAGCGGTCATGATGGGGGCCTCTCGTCTCTCTCTGCTGGTCTCTGCTGGTTGGAGCGGGTGAGGGGCCCCGGCGCGGCGGTTGCTGACAGGCATGGACGCCGCGCCGGGGGCGTACTCAGATGCTGCTGTCGGCGTAGTCCGCGGAGGTCTCGCCGGCGGGGACGTCGGTGTGGTCCGTCCCGTCGTCCGACCCGTCGACGTCGTCGCCCTGGACGAGGCCGGTCTCGTCCTCGTCGAGCAGCGCGTCGTCCTCGTCGAGCAGCTCGCCGGCGGCGATGGCGTCGGCCGGGGTGGGGTCCAGCACACGGGCGACCCAGGCCGCGGCCGCCGCCCGGTGCTGGCGGACCACCTCGACCCGCGGCGGCGGACAGTCCGCGGGCGAGCTCGGCGGCCTGGCCGTCGGCGTCGACGTAGGCGACCTCGATCCGCTCGGTCGCGGAGTACTCGCCGGCGCGAGCGAGGACCTGCGGGTCGGTCAGCGGCAGGATCCGGGATCCGGCGAGGGCGATCCATCCGCCGTCTCCGGCGGCCCGCGACGCGGCGGACGCCGCCGCCTCCACGTCGGTCGCGGGGCGCAGCCGGCGGGCCCGGTCCCCGGACATCCCGTCCAGGGTGCGCAGCCAGCCGTGGCGGGTCGGGGGCAGCTCGGCGGCGCCCGGGCGGGTGAGCCGGTCCAGCTCCTGGGCAGCCATCGCGGCGACGCCGAGGGCGCCGGCGGTGAGGGCGAGGTCCCGCAGGACCGTCATGCTGATGCGGATCATGGTGTGTCCTCTCTCGTGGTCGTACTGGTGGGTCTGGTGGATGGAGTGCGGCAGGGGGCCGCGGCGGAGGTCAGCGGGTCGGGGTGACGGTGATCGTGGCGGTCCAGGCGATCTCGGTGCCGTCGGCGTCGACGGCCGTGCCGAACAGACGGGCGTCGACGTCGGAGATGTTGATGTCGCCGGGGTGGTCGATCTCGTCGAGCACCCCGGTCAGCTCGGTCAGCTCGGTCAGGACAGCCTGGGGGACGAGCGCGGCGCGCAGGATCGCCGAGTGGTCGAACGCCAGGCCCTCGGCCAGCGCCGCCGCGGCCGGGACCCACTCGGCCGCGGCGGCGTCATCGCCGGCGGTCGGCGTCGGCAGGTCGTAGAGGTGGGTCCGGTAGACCCAGCTCGCGTAGCGGCCGCGCGGGTCGCGGCCCGGGTCGGCCCAGACGCCGACCAGGGTCAGGTCCTCGGCGTGCAGCCCGGTCTCCTCCGCCAGCTCCCGGCGGGCCGCGTCCTCGGCCGTCTCGCCGGCGTCGATGTGGCCGCCAGGCAGCGCCCACATCCCGGTGTAGGGCGGCCAGCCGCGGCGGATCAGCAGCACGTGCGGCACGCCGCCGCGGTCGGACAGCGCGACCACGTCGGCGGTCAACCGGGTGGTCTCGGTGGTCTCGGTCATATCAGGTCCTCTCGGTCGTGGTGGTTAGGCATGGGGTGGGTTAGAGACGGATGGTCAGGCCGCCGTCGATCACGTCGGCCTGCCGGCCCACGCGGGCGTTGCCGCTGCGGATGTTCGTGTTCGTGGTGGGCGCGTCGTCCTGGCCGGTGCTGGCCGGCGGCGGGGTGGCGTCGTCCTGCGCGCTGCGGCTGCGGCCCAGGACGCGGCCGACCTGCACCGGGACGTTGTCCGTTGCCGCTCGCGATGTTGCGTGCCATGGCTGTGTCCTCTCTCGTGTTCGTGCTGGACTCGGATGTGGCGAGGTGTGGTCAGGCGGGGATGGTGACCAGGACGGGGTCGGCGCCGGGGTAGCGGACGTAGGCGGCGCCGACGTGCGGCAGGTCCCGCAAGGCGTCGGGGCTGTCCAGGCCGAGCAGGTCGGCGGCCCGGGCGGCGGCGCGCGGGTCGGTCTGGCGGAACGAGATCCGGGTCGGGATCTCGCGGCCCAGGGCGTCGGGCAGGTGCAGCAGACCGTGCCGGTCGGTGATCAGGAGCAGGTCCAGGCCGTGGCCGTGGCCGGCGGTGGCCAGGGGTGCGGCGTGGTCGGTCCAGCCCTCAGGCAGCAGGTACTCGGCGTCGACGGCGAGCAGGAGCCGGGCGGTGTCGGGGGTGTGGCGGGAGGCGCGGACGACGCTGTGGGCGGTGTCGAGCATCCGGGCGGCCTGTGGCCTGCGGCCTGCGCTCCAGTCGGCGAGTTCGGCCAGCGGGTGGGTCCAGCCGCTGGCGGCAGCGTGGACGGCCCAGTCGTGGACGGCCCACAGCACGCTGGCGTGGGGTCGGGTGGTGCGGGCGGCGGCGATCCGGGTCGCGAGCACCGTCTTGCCGGTGCCGTTGTCGCCGGTGATGAGGATCCCGCCGGTGGGGATCGTGACGGGCGCGCCGGTGGGGTCGGTGCCGATCGTCACGGTGGGCGCGGCCGGGATGGTGGGAGCGGTCATCGGGGTGTCCTCTCGGGTGGTGGGTGGGGTTGATGCGGCCGGGCGTCTCAGTCGTCCGCGTCCGGCTGGGGCAGGGTGTGCCGGCGGTGCGCCCAGCTCGCGCCGGCGAGGATCGCGACGGCGCCGGCGAAGGCGAGCCACGGCCAGGCCGCCCCCGCGATGGCGCCGACGATGAGCCCGGCGACGGCGGCCTCGGCGAGGGCCAGGCGCCGGCCGGCGGCGCGCTGCGCCGCGCGGGTCTCGGCGGCGCGGCGCTCGCCGGCGGTGCTCCGGTGGGGGGTGTGCAGCGGCCAGGTCCAGCTGACCGGGCCC
>NZ_CADCWT010000207.1 GCF_902806485.1 Candidatus Frankia alpina
CTCGCCGCCGTAGGAGCGGATGAGTTCGGCGAGGCCGCCCTGAAAGCCCTGGCCGATCGCGGCGACGCGCCACACGCCCTTGCGGTAGAGGTCGCCGATCATCACCGCGCGTTCGCTGGTGAAGTCGGCGCCGGTGAAGGAGTAGCGCAGCACCTCGGTACCGGCGACGACGATCCTCAGGTAGCCCGACGCGATCGCCGCAGCACTGCCGACGCCGTCCAGCGCCGCGCAGAACGACAGCCGGCCGATCGAGGCCGGCACCTGGTCGAGGCTGACCCGGAACGCCTGAGTGTCCCCGGACTGCGGGCCGAGGAGCTGGACGGACTTCTCCGGTGAGGTCGGCTGGTTGAAGAAGACGAAGTACCGGTCGTCGGAGAGGCGGTCGTCGCCGTCCAGGCCGAAGCAGGAGATGTCCCACTCCCCCGGCGCATTGATCGCAATCCCGACGTACAGGTCGGTGCCCTGGGTGACCGCCGACAGCTGCGCCTTCTGCCCGCGGCTGAACTGGGTGACCAACACGCTCCCTCCACTCGCCTGCCGCCGCCCCGGCGCCTGCCGGGACGACCGGCGGATCCGCCCCGCCGCCTGCGCCCGCATCCGCACGAACCGGACTGCGGGCAAGGTAGCAGCTACCCACCTGTCAGCCGAACACGCCGGGCGCGCGGGCGCTGTCACACCACGCGCGCGTCACCGTGACAGGTCTCCAGCGTGACATCTCCTCTCGCGTCCCGTGGGCAGGATCGCGTTCACTGGACGGATGCGCTACATGGAGGGCTCCGTCACTGTCAGCCCGAAGAGGATTTCGAAGATCGGCCTGGGCACCTGGCAGTTCGGGTCCGGGCAGTGGGGTTACGGCAGCCGCTACGCCGACAACGACGCCGCGCTCATCGTCCGCCGGGCCCTCGAGCTCGGGATCACCCTGTTCGACTCGGCGGAGGTCTACGGCCTGGGTCGCAGCGAGCGCATCCTCGGCGCGGCGCTGGCCGCGGTCCCCGGCGGGCTCGACCGGGCATACGTGGCGACCAAGCTCCTGCCGATTGTCCCGGTGGGCCCGGTCGTCGAGCAGCGCGCGGTCGCCAGCGCGCACCGCCTCGGCGTGCGCCACCTCGACCTCTACCAGGTCCACCAGCCCAACCCGGCGATCCGGGACCGCTGGACGATGCGGGGCATGGCCTCGCTGCAGGCCGTGGGCCTGGTGGGGGACGTCGGGGTCAGCAACTACCCGCTGGCCCGCTGGCAGGAGGCCGACGCGGCCCTCGGCGCGCCGGTGCTGTCCAACCAGGTGGAGTACAGCCTGGCCCGGCCGCGCCGCGGCGCCGCGCTGCTCGACTTCGCCGCCCGCGAGTCCCGGATCATCATCGCCTGGAGCCCGCTCGCCCAGGGGCTGCTGGCGGGCCACTACGACGTGACCAACCGCCCGAGTGGACGGGTCCGGGCGGCCAACACGCTGTTCGGAACCGAGAACCTCGCCCGGGCGACGCCGTTGCTCGACGTGCTGCGCGAGGTCGCCGCGGCGCACGGGGCGAGCCCCGCCCAGATCGCGCTGGCCTGGGCGATCCACCATCCGCAGGTCGTGGCGATCCCGGGGGCGTCCGGCGTCGCCCAGGTGGAGAGCAACGCGGCCACGGCCGACCTCGACCTCGCCGCCGACGAGTACGCCGCGCTCAGCGCCGCCGCCGACCGCTTCACCCCGCTCGCCGGCCCCCAGGCGCTCGCCGCGCTGGCCGCCGAACGCCTGCGTCGCTGAACCGGCCTAGCCGGCGTTGATGGAGCCGTCGGGGGCGTAGACGTCGTCGGAGGACATGATGTGGAACGGCGGGCAGACGCCCGTCGAATGGTGGGCGGCGGCCTCCAGGGCGAGCTGCACGCGCTGTTCCGCGTCGAGGCCGCGGGTGCTGTGCAGGGAGCCGCAGGCGTACTCGTCGCCGCTGCCGACGGCGTAGTAGTCGTCGACGCTGCGGCCGATCTGATAGTCCGAGTCGATGCGGTAGAGGTGCCCGCGGATGCCGACGAGGAACAGTCCGCCGCTCTCGCTGCCCGAGTCGTTGCGGGCGAACCCGCCCTCGCGCAGACAGTCGCGGACGACCGCGATGAAGTCGGTCGCCATAAAACGATCAAGGTCCCAGTCCTGGGGCACGGGCGGGACGAGGCTGTAGCGGAGCAGCTGGCCCATCCGGAACGAGTCGGTGAAGCCCATGATGAACTCACCGTTGCGGAACACCTTGGTGTCCGCGCGTACGGTGATGGACCAGCCGGCTACACCAGCACTGTCCCCACCGATCACGACCCGGCCGTCCTGCTGAACCCCGACGATGCAGGTCACGAAGCGGAATGGTACCGGTTCGCCCTGCAGACCGATGCCCCACCCCGCCTACGTCCTCCGCCTTCGTCACGGACTGTCCCGAGCGCCCCGACCGATGTCACCTTGCCGACCTGCGCCGATCTCCCCGATCGGGCCGGCGTAGAGATGTGAGAGCGTGTCGCGGCAGTCACGGCGACGAAGGGGACGGACGGACGATGGGGATGAAGCGGTTCATGTCGCGGCTCGGGGTCGGAGGGGCCGAGGTCGAGACCGTGCTGGACCGGCCGGAGACGCTGCCGGGTCACGTCGTGACCGGCACGACGACGATCACCGGCGGCAAGATCGACCAGGAGGTCGAGAAGGTCCTCGTCTCCTTGGAGGCGACCGTCGAGGTCGAGCGGGACGACTCGACCTGGTACGAGCAGGTCACCTTCGGCACCCAGCAGGTCGGCGGGGGCTTCACCATCAATCCCGGGCAGCAGATCACCGGCCGGTTCGAGCTGCCCGTGCCGTGGCAGACGCCGATCACCGACGTCGGCGGCTGGCACCTGCACGGCATGAAGATCGGCGTGCGGACGAAGCTGGCGATCCCCGGCGCGGTCGACCCGGGAGACCTGGACCCGGTGGGCGTGCATCCGCTGCCGGTGCAGGAGGCGGTGCTGGCGGCGCTGGGCGACCTCGGCTTCCACTTCCGTTCCGCGGACGTGGAGAAGGGCCACCTCGGCGGCTCCGACCTGCCCTTCTACCAGGAGATCGAGCTCAAGCCGGCCGGCGAGTACGCCCGGCGGATCTCCGAACTGGAGGTGACCTTCCTCGTCGACGGTGCCGGGATGGACGTCGTGCTGGAGGCCGACCGCCGCGGCGGGCTGCTCTCCCGCGGTGGCGACGAGCTCAGCCGCTTCCGCGTCGGCCACCACGACACCGACCGGCACGCGCTCGCCGGCCTGCTGCACCAGCAGCTGGAGCACCTCGGCCGCCGCCGCGGCTGGTTCTGATTCCTTGACGCGCAATGCCCTGGGCGAGCCTCGGCTCGGCGGGTGACCGTCCAAGCCTGGGTGCCGTCCGATCGGGTTTCCGCGTCGGTCTACCGCACGGGAGCCGAGACGGCGGGAATGCTCACGGCGAACACGGGCGGGCTGCGCCGGGTCAGCTCCAGGCGGCCTCCATCGGCCTCCACCAGGGCCCGGGCGAGGAAGAGACCGATGCCAGCTCCCTCGGCGTCCTGGCGGGCCGCGCCCAGCCCACGGATGAACAGGCTGGGCACCCGCTCCTCGGGTATGCCGGCCCCCTCGTCACCGACCTCGATGCGCACGTCCGTCCCGTCCTGAACGGTCCGTATCCTGATCGTTCCGGCCCCGTGCCGGACGGCGTTCTCCAGCAGTACCGCGAGGGCCTGCCCAAGATGGTCACGGTTGGCCAGCCCTACCAGCCCTACCAGCGCGGTCGAGCCGCTCGCTGGTTTGCCGGACGTCGTGGTCGTGGCGGCCGCCGATCCGGCCGGCCTCATGATCACCAGGGCACGCCCGCGACGGTCCGCTATCGGCCCCCAGTGCCGGTCCAGCTCGTCGAGAAGCTCGCCGACCTGGACCGGGCGCGGGCGGGACGCGTCACCGCGGGCGCGGGCGAGCAGCACCGTCACCACGGTTGCCAGCCGGTCGACCTGGGCCAGCGCCGACTCCGCGTCGTCGCGGACCTGCTCCGGCACGTCCGCGGTGGCGATCTCCTCCAGCCGTAGCCCGATCGCGGTCAGCGGTGAGCGCAGCTGGTGGGCGGCGTCCCGGGCGAACTGGCGCTGCCGGTCGACGAGTTCCCCGATCCGGCGGCCGCTGCCCGCCAGTACCCTGCTGACATCGTCGGCCTCGGGCAGCCCGAACTGGCCCGCCTCGGTGTCGAAGTGGCCTTCTCCGAGCATGCGTGCCTGCCGGGCCAGCGCGATCATCGGCGCGGCGAGCCGGTTCGCCTGTACGAGGGTCATCCCGACAGCGACGAACGCGGAGATCGCGACCAGCATGCCAACCACCGCGATGACCGCGGACACCCGCTCGTCCTCGTCGTGCGTGGAGGCGGTGACGGTGACGGTGACGGTCTCCGCAGCGGCGGTGGCCTGCTTGGTGTCACCGTCCAGGTCGGGGCCGGCGACGTAGCTGAGCCCGCCGCGGGCGACCACCGTGACCCGCCGGCCCGGGGCCAGAGCTGCGAGCCGGCTCGGCGCAATCGGTTCGTGGTCCTCCAGCCGCTCGCCCACCGCCACCGCCACCCCGTCGGCCTGCTGCTGCAACCGGACGGCGAAGTCGGTGTGTACCTGCCGCGCCGCCAGGACGGCCAGCGGAACCGCCAGGGCGACGACGGCGACCACGACGACGGCGAGGGTCGAGACGAGCAGGCGGCGGCGCATGACCACCATGATTCCGCCGTGGCGGGCCCGGCTGCCTCAGGCGGTGAACCGGAAGCCGACGCCGCGGATCGTGGTGATGTACCTCGGCTCAGCGGCCCGGTCGCCCAACTTCTGCCGTAGCCAGGAGACGTGCTGGTCCACCGTCCGGCTGGAACCCGGCCAGGTCGTCTGCCACACCTCGGCCAGCAGCGCCCGCCGGCTGACCACGGTACCGGCGTGGCTGATCAGGACCCGCAGCAGGTCGAACTCCTTGCCCGACAGCGCCAGCTCCTCCTCGGAGCCGTCGTCGAGGGTCCGAAAGGCCCGCCTCGCGGCCACGTCCACCCGGACCCCGGCGACGGACACCCGATCCCCGCCGAC
This sequence comes from Candidatus Frankia alpina, assembly GCF_902806485.1. Lineage (GTDB taxonomy): Bacteria > Actinomycetota > Actinomycetes > Frankiales > Frankiaceae > Frankia > Frankia alpina. Next base: position 5,058 of record NZ_CADCWT010000207.1, read on the forward strand.
CCGCCGGCGGGCGGCCCTGACCCGGGCCAGCAGCTCCGCCAGACGGAACGGTTTGGCGATGTAGTCGTCGGCACCGGCGTCCAGGCCGTCGACGAAGTCGATCTCCTCGGAGCGGGCGGTCAGCAGCAGGATCTGCGTGCTCGGCAGCCGGGCCCGCAGCCGCCGGCAGACCTCCAGCCCGTCCATGAACGGCAGTCCGATGTCGAGGACCACGACGTCGGACTGCCCGGTGAGCCCCGCCGCCAGCCCGGTCGGCCCGTCCGCGGCCACCTCCACCCGGTAGCCCTCCCGCCGCAGCGAGCGGGTCAGCGGCTCGGCGATCGAGGGATCGAGGGATCGAGGGATCGAGGGATCGAGGGATCGTCCTCGACGAGCAGGACCGCGATCACGGTTCCCACCGTGCCAGCCGCCACCCGCCGCCGGTCAGGGCCGTTGTCCACCTCGGCAAGTCCCGCACTGCTCTTGACACATCCTTGACACATCCTTGACGGTAGCGACTCGACGGTGGACGCAGCGGCGCCGGAGCGAGCGCCGCCGCGACCCGGCCGCTCCCGCCGGCGCCCATCGCCTGCTCACGCACCACGACAGGACGAGATGCCAACAACCGCCATGCGTCCGCCGCCGGGGCCGCCGCCGCCGGCCACCGTCCGCCCCTCGTCGAGGGGCCCGGCCGCCGCGCTGATCGTCCTCGCCGGCCTGAACCTCGGCGCGGTCGCGGCCGTCGCCCTGCACGGCACCGCGTTCGCCGGAGCCGGCACGGCCGGCCTGTTCACCTGGGCCGGCCGGGTCGCCGACCTGCTGGCCGAGGTCCTCCTGGTCGGCCAGTTCCTGCTGGCCGCGCGTATTCCCTGGCTGGAGCGGTCGGTCGGGCAGGACGTCCTGCTGCGCTGGCATCGCACCCTCGGCCAGATCCTGCTGGTCGCCGTCTGCGCCCACCCCCTCCTGCTGGCCGCCGGCTACGGAGGCGCCCGGCTCTCCGGATTCCTCCCCCAGGCGTACACGCTGGCCACGACCTATCTCTCGGCGACGGCCAGCGCCGTTGTCATCGTCGTCGTGGCCGCCCTGTCGGTCGCGGCGGCGCGGCGACGGCTGCGCTACGAGATCTGGTACGCGATCCACCTGGCCACCTACGCCGCGGTCGTGCTCGCGTTCGGGCACCAGCTGTCGGCCGGTCGTGATCTGGCCGGCTTGCCGGTGATCACACTGTGGTGGAAGGGCCAGCTGGTGATCACCGCGGCCTGCCTGGTCATGTTCCGGCTCGGGCTGCCGCTGGTGCGCTCGGCCCGCCACCAGCTACGGGTCAGTGCCGTCGTGCCGGAGTCACCCGACGTCGTGTCGATCTACCTGTGCGGACGGCGGCTGGACCGGCTGCCCGCCGTGGGCGGCCAGTTCTTCCAGTGGCGGTTCCTCAGCCGGGACGGCTGGTGGGAAGCCCATCCCTACTCACTGTCAGCCAGCCCAACCCCACAGCAGCTACGAATCACCGTCGGGCTCGTCGGCGACGGCACCGAGCGGTTGACCCGGCTCGCGCCCGGCAGCCGGGTGCTCGTCGAAGGCCCCTACGGCACCTTCACGGCAGATACCCTCACCACGCCGAAGGTCCTGCTCATCGGCGCCGGCCTGGGCATCACCCCGGTCCGGGCCCTGCTCGAGGAGCTGCCGCGCCGGGTCGACGTCACGCTGCTGCACCGCGTCGGGCGCCCCGGCGCGGCAGCTCCGACGATCCGCAACGGCCGATGGGGCCCGCCCATCTGCGCCGGCTCGTCCCGGACATCACCCGGCGCGAGGTCTACCTCTGTGGGCCGCCGGGCTTCTGCACCGCCACCACCGCGTCCCTGCGCCAGCTCGGCGTGCCGGCCGCGCGGATACATCAGGAGGCGTTCGCCCTGTGACAGGCACCCGGCCGGGACGCCCGGCGCTGCTCGCCGCCGGAGTTCTCGGCGGCTTCGCCCTCGGCCTGGGCGGCTACCTTCTACCCACCGCGACCACCGCGGCCGCCCCGTCCGGCGTCGTCGTCGAGCCCAGCAGCGGTGGAGCGGCACCGGGCGGGTCGCCGTCACCGGGACCGGCCGCGGCGGGCGGGCCACCCACACCCGGCGGCCCCGCCCCGGCGACCACCGGCAGCGCCGTCCAGAGCCGGGTGGTGGCGAACGGCCCGGCGATCGACACCCGCTACGGCACGGTCCAGGTCCAGGTCGTGGAGACCGGCCACCGCATCACCAGCGTGACCGCGCTCGCCCTCCCCTCGGGCGGCCGCTCCGCCCGGATCAGCGGATATGCCGCGCCGATCCTCACCCAGGAAACCCTCAGCGCCCAGAACGCAAACATCGACGCCGTCTCCGGCGCCAGCTACACCAGCGCCGGCTGGCAGTCCTCCCTGCAAGGCGCGCTCGACACCGCCCGGAAGAACGGAGCGTAGTGCCCACATCCGTCGCCAGCCCTCCCCTTGAAAACCCGGTCGAACAGGGCGTCGAAGCCGACCGAATCCGCGCGCCGTCCACCCTGTCTCCTCGGCCGCCACCTCGGCTGGTTCTGATGCCCCCTCGGCGTCCGGCTACCGGCCGGGGATCACGCCGATGGCGCCGCCTCGTGCCGGGTGGATTCGTACCAGTCGGTGTCGAGGCGGAGCAGGGCGATGCGGTCGGGAGCATTCTCCGGAATGGTGTCCTCGACCTTTCCCCGAATGAAGTGGATCTTGTCGGCCGGGTAGCCGACGGCCTGGATGAGGCCGCCGACCTTCGCCTGATCCTTGACGGCCATGTACATCTCTCGTTGAGAGCCGGTAGCGCAGGAACGAACGCAGATGGCATTTGACCGGAGTCTCACCGCATCCGCCGGGACGGCACATATGTTCCCACGCTTCACGCCTGCTCGGTCCACGATCCTGTTGACGACATCCCGGGGATCGTCAGTCCTGTCGGACCCGTTGGCTACCGTGAGATGGGTACCTGGTTGCTGAGCGCCGGCCGAGGGGACGAACCGCGGTGGAGGCAGGATGACGACGATGCATCGCGTGCCACCGGAGATGTTCCGGTTCGCCACCGAGCAGAACGCCGACCTGTACACGGCCGTCCTGCGGGTGTTCGGCGAGGCGAACGAACGGTTGGAGACCACGCTCGGTCCGGACGGCATCGAGGAGCGGCTGGGGTTCGTCGGGTTGTTCCGGGCCCTGGGTCCGGACGAGCTCGGCCGTGCGCTGTCCCAACTGGGTAAATGGCAGCTGCTCGACGTCATCCAGAACCACGGCGCCGACTACTCCACCGCCGCCGAGTACGAGCGCGGCAACCTCCAGTACTCACTGAGCCTTTCCCGGTAACGTTTCGTCGCTTTGCGTGACATCAATGT
>NZ_CADCWT010000208.1 GCF_902806485.1 Candidatus Frankia alpina
CGCCTGGATGCCCGCAACCAGCTAACCCAAGATCAAACAAATACCTGACCAGTTACACCCCGCCTTCCCTGCTTTCCGTCAACCGGCGGCGAGGGCGCCTACACTCCGTGCACTTCCCAGTGTTCGGGCTCGAGGCGCAGCCACCGGTCGATCTCCTCCCGCCACCAGATCCGGGTACCGCCCCAGGTCGCGGTGCGGTTCACGACCGCGGCGGGGCTCGGCGCGATCGGATCGGCCCGGAGCCGATGATCGATGGCCTGACGGGTGAGGCCCAGTGCGCGGGCGATATCGCCGGAGCCGACAAGCAGTGGTAGGTGATCCACGCTTGCCGACGTTAGCCAATCTGGGCCCTTCCGCGCCCGCGACGTCGGCGCCGCGGGCGCCGGGGGCAACCTTTCGGTGCGCAGTGGAACCGACAGCCGCCGGAGAGTGAGCGACATCGTCCGGATCGACGCCGAGCCGAACCCGCGTCCACCATCCGGTGACCGACCGGCGCCGGCACCACCGCCGGCACCACCGTCGGCGCGGACGGCGGCGCGAACGACGGCGGTCGGCCCACCGGCCGCAGTGGTCGTCCCCCTGACGACAGCGGAGTCTCGGTGATGCGCTTACTGGCGGCGTCCGTCTGTGCTTGGCTGATCACGTGTCTCGGACCGTTCGCCGGTCCGGCCGATCGATCGGCGAAAGCCGCGGAAACGGAGAACAGTGGGCATTGATCTCGCCAAGGGCGGCAGTGTCGCCCTTGGCGAATCCACCGAAATTCTCACACACATCACGGTCGGTCTCGGCTGGGATCCAAACCGTCCAGGAGCGGAGAAGTTTGACCTCGACGCGAGTGCAATCGCCCTGCAGAAAAGCGACCAGGCACCCAGCCTGAGCTATTTCGTCTACTACAACAATCTGAGCAGTCCGCGCGGGGAGATCGTGCACCGCGGCGACAACCTCACCGGGGAGGGCGCGGGCGACGACGAGCAGATCGAGGTACGGCTCGACCTGCTGTCCAGTGCGATCACCCGCATCGTGTTCCCGGTGAGCATCCACAACGCCGACTACCGGCACCAGAGTTTCGGGGACGTGCATGGCGCGTACATCCGGATCCTCAACACCGACACCGGCGACGAGCTGGTGCGCTACGACCTGTCGGCCACCGCCACGCGGGACACCTCGATGCTGTTCGGCGAACTGCACCGCGACGGCAGCGGCTGGCATTTTCGCGCGCTCGGCGAAGGCGGCGTCGCCGGCCTGGCGGAGATCGCACGCGGCTACGGTCTCGACGTCTGAACCCGCCGCCTGCCAGTCCGCGGATGGACGCTCAGCCCGAAGACGGACTCAGCGGGGGATGGAGGTGTGCTTGAACTCGTTGAGCTCCGGCCATCCGGTCAGCAGGTCCACGACGCGCTCCACCGCCCGGACCGACGGCGCCGCCTCGGCGCCGAGCGGCGCCCGATTCATCAGACCGACTGATCATCGGCGATGAACGTGGGCACACCCCAGACGGTGTGGGAGGCGACGTAGCGCTCATACTCGGCCTGCACCCGGGCCAGCCCACCGTCGTCGACCCGGGCGAGCACCTCGTCGGCGGGCAGCCCGACCGCGGTGAGCGTCTCCCGGATGACCGTGCGGTCCTCCAGATGCCGGCCCTCGTCGTGGCGGGCCGCGAACAACGCGCGATGTGCCGCGGGAAACAACTCGGGGTATTCATCTCGGATCACGACGCCGGCCTGCAGCGCGAGAATGCCGGAATCCTGCTCGGGCTTCTCCCAGACGCTGGGCTGCCCCTCCTCGACATGCGCCTGCCCCAGCGAGAAGGGGATGAAGCCGACATTCCAGTCGGCGCCGGCCGCAAGACCGGTGAGCACGTGTTCATGCGCGTTGCGCGCAAACGGGCAGCGGTAATCCCAGGTGATCGCGAACGTGGCGGAGGTCATGCCTTGGGCAACAGGGCAGCCCCCGGCGATGTTCCGCGCCGACCTGCCCACAGCCCACAGCCGACGGGCGACGGGCGACGGGTCGCCAGCGGCGGGCCGACCGGCGGGCGGCGTGGTTCAGCGGCGGACGCCGCGGCGTCCGCGGGGCAGTCGCGGCGGCGGCTGGTGAGGCAGATCACGCAGGGCGGGGCCGGCCGGATCAAGCTCGCGCCGGGCGGCGATCAGGCCGCGGACGTACAGAACCGTACCGATGATCACCATCGCGTCGTCGATCAGCCCGATAGGCCCGAACGGGATCTCAGGGATGGCGTCGACCGGCGAGACGACGTAGGCGAGGCTGGCCAGAGTCGCCACGGTGCCGCGCAACGGCAGGTCGTACCGGCGTATGACGACCAGGACGGCCACTGCCAGCGCGAGGCCGAGGGCCACGAGCACGCCGAGGACGACGAGCAGCGTCGTACCGAAGCTGTAACCCATCATCCACTCCACTCCAGGCGGTCCCCGGGAGGCCGGTCGGCGGCCAGGGGACGATGATCCCTGACGGCATGCCCGATGTCCGGTCGTCGTGAACATCCACCCCGCCCGCCGGTGCCGGTCCGGCCCGACCCACGCCGCCCTCGCCGCGCTGTCGGAGCCGCCGTGCTGTCGGATGGGAGACGACCGCGGTTCGACCGACGGGCGGACACATGCCGGTGCGCGCCGGTAGGCTTTCCGATGTGTCCCCCGCGGATTCGCCGGCGCCGCCCGGTCGGCTGATGGCCGTCAGTGATATTCATGTTGGTTATTCCGAAAACCGGCTGATTGTCGAGGGCATCGAGCCGGGCTCGCCGGAGGACTGGCTGATTCTCGCCGGTGACGTGGCCGAGGTCGCCAGCGAGATCGAGGCGATTTGGCGGCTGTTCACCGAACGTTTCGCCAAGGTGATCTGGGTGCCTGGTAACCACGAGCTGTGGACGCCAAAGCACGATCCACTGCGGCTGCGCGGCGAGGCACGGTACCGCCATCTGGTCGAGGTCGCCCGTGGCCTCGGCGTGGTCACGCCGGAGGATCCGTACCCGGTGTGGACGGGCGAGGGCGGTCCGGTGGTCGTCGCGCCGCTGTTCGCCCTGTACGACTACAGCTTCCGCCCGGCGGGCACGGCGACGAAGGAGCAGGCCCTCGCCCTGGCCCGGGAGACCGGGGTGGTGTGCACCGACGAGTGGCTGCTGCACCCAGATCCGTATCCCACCATCGACGACTGGTCCCGGGCCCGGGTCGCCTACACCGCCGAGCGGCTCGCCGCCCTCGACCCGACCGTGCCGACGGTGCTCGTCAACCACTGGCCGCTCGCGCGGCAACCCACGGACATCCTGCGTTACCCGACCTTCGCGCTGTGGTACGGGACAACGTCCACCGCCGACTGGCACCGGCGTGTCCGCACGGCGGCGGTCGTCTACGGCCACCTGCACATCCCCCGCACGACCTGGTATGACGGCGTCCGCTTCGAGGAGGTCTCGATGGGGTATCCGCGGGAACGCATCGCGTGGGAGGCCTACGGCCGGCCCTTCGCCGGCCCGCGGCAAATCCTGCCCTACCCGCCGGAACCGGTCGTCGCCGCGGGGGCGCGGTCGGGGGCGACAACGGGCCGGGCGGCGTCGCCGAGTCCCACCCGGACGGCGTCGCCATCGCCGTCGACGGCGCGGCACTGACCGCGATGCTGGCCAGTCTGCTGCCGGACGCGGCCGTCGCCGTCGAGGCCTTCGAGGACGACCCGAGCGCCGTGCTGTTCCCCGAGGAGGCCGCGCTGCTCGCCCGCGCCGTCGACAAGCGGCGCCGCGAGTTCACCACCGCCCGGATCTGCGCGCACCGGGCACTGGCCGGCCTCGGCCTGCCGCCGGCGCCGATCCTGCCGGGCGATCGCGGCGCACCCCGGTGGCCGGCCGGAGTGGTCGGCAGCATCACCCATTGCGCCGGCTACCGGGCGGCGGCGGTGGCGTTCACCGGCCAGCTGCGCACGATCGGCATCGACGCCGAGCCGAACGAGTCCAGCCCCAAGGGGGTCACGGCGCAGATCACCGTCCCGGCCGAGGAGGGCTGGCTCGCCACTCTCACCGAAACCCGACCCACCGTGCGCTGGGACCGGCTGCTGTTCAGCGCCAAGGAGTCGGTGTACAAGGCGTGGTTCCCGCTGACCCAGCGCTGGCTCGGCTTCGAGGACGCCGCCCTCACCATCGACCCGGGCACGGTGCTCGCCGGTCCGGCAGCCGCGGTGCCGGCCCGCGGCACGTTCACCGCGAAGCTGCTGGTGACCGGGCCGGCGCTCGACGGCGGCGAGCTCACCGGCTTCGACGGCCACTGGCTCGCCGACCGGGGCCTGCTGCTCACCGCCATCACCGTGCCACACCTCGACGGCACGCCGACGCCGCCGGCGCCGGACGCGCCGTGAGGCACCATCGCGGGCGCCGCTCGCTCGCAGCCGGGCGACGCCGCCCCGCGGTACGGACCGGACCAGGCGCCTTCCCCGCCGGCCGGCGGCCACGCACGAGAGGCATGCAGGGCCGCAAGCCGCGCTGAGTATCGCACCGGCCCGCACCGCCGCCCTGGTTCCGGCAAGGTGCGCAAGGGCCGGTGCGCCGTGCCGAGGTAGGAAGGGATGTGCCCATCCCTGAAGACCGCGGCGCGACGCCGCATTCCGCCGATCCCGGCCGCTCCCCCGGGCCACCGACCGGCCCCGCCGCCCGGACGGCGGCCGGCGAGTTCGTCCTGACGCTGTCCTGCCCCGACCGGCTGGGGATCGTCTCGGCGGTCTCCGCCTTCCTCGCCGGCGCCGGTGGCAACATCGCCGACGCCGCCCAGTTCGGCGACACCGGCTCGGGCCGGTTCTTCATGCGGGTGCACATCGTCGCCGAGGAGCCGGGTCTTGCCCTGAACGCGCTGCGGGCCGGCTTCGCCCCCGTCGCCCGCCCGTTCGCGATGGACTGGCGGATTCATGACCTGGCGGTTCGCCTCCGCGTGCTGATCTTGGTGAGCCGGTTCGGGCACTGCCTCAACGATCTGCTCTACCGGCACCGGTCGGGGCTGCTCGACGTCGACATCCCCGCCGTCGCCTCGAACCATCCCGACTTCGCCGACCTCGCCGGCTCCTACGCCATCCCGTTCCATCACCTGCCGGTCGACCCGACCACCCGCGACCGCCAGGAGCAGGGGATCCTGGAGATCATCGAGCGGGAGCGGATCGACCTGGTGATCCTCGCCCGCTACATGCAGATCCTCTCCCCTGAGCTGTGCGCGCTGCTCGCCGGCCGGGCGATCAACATCCACCATTCGTTCCTGCCGAGCTTCTCCGGCGCCCGGCCCTACCACCAGGCCCACGCCCGCGGGGTGAAGCTGATCGGCGCGACCGCGCACTACGTGACCGCCGAGCTCGACGATGGCCCGATCATCGAGCAGGACGTCATCCGGGTCGATCACGCCGACGGTCCCGACCGCCTCGCGGCGCTGGGCCGCGACGTCGAGTGCCGCGCGCTTGCCCGCGCTGTGACCTGGCACGTCGAGCACCGCGTCCTCATCAACGGCCACCGCACGGTCGTGTTCTCCTGACCGTGCCCGCTCCGCACCCAGCCCACTCCGCGCGGGGTCAGTGGTCGGCGGGGGCGAGGACGGCCCAGCCGAAGGGGGGCAGGCGGGTGAGGGCCTGCCCGGTGCCGGAGTGGATCAGGTCCGCCTGGCCGGCGAGAAGCTGCGCGGCGCCGGGTGCGGGGCAGTCGGCGGGGTCCCCGGCGAGGTTGAGCGTGACGAGCAGACGCTGACCCTCGGCGCTTGTCTCGTAGGTGAGCTGCTCGTTGGTCAGGTGCAGCGGACGGGTGCGGGCGGCGTACAGCCAGGGGTGACGCCGCCGCAGGCCGATGAGGTCCTGGTGTAGCCGGTAGATCGGCCAGCCGTGGGGGGCGAGCTCGTCCGCGCCGGCCGGGAAGGCGGGGCGGACCGCGTCGTCGCCGCCGGCGCGATCCTCCTTGACGCCGACGAACGCCTGCTCGTCGCCGTAGTAGACGCTCGGCGTGCCACCTACGGTGCACAACACGACGAGGGCGTGGGCCAGGTGCCGCGGTTCGCGCAGCCGGCTGGCGAGCCGGGTGACGTCGTGGTTGCCGACGAAGGTGAGCGGGACGAAGGTGTCGAGGAAGCCGCTGTGCCGCTCCAGCGCCCAGGACAGCTCGAACAGGTTCGCGTCGTTCAGCGAGCTCCAGATCGCCTTCCACAGCTCGTACTGGGTGACCGCGTCCAGTCCGGTGCGGTGGATGATGTCCGGGTAGTCGCCGTGGATGACCTCGCCGACCAGGTAGGCGTCCGGGTGGGCGCGGCGCACCCGGGGCAGCACACGCGCCCAGAATTCGGCGGGGACCGCGTAGGCGGCGTCGAGCCGCCAGCCGTCGGCGCCGCGGTCGAGCCAGTGGTTCATGATCTCGGTGACGTGGTCGGCGACGGCCGGGTTCGCGTGACGCAGGGTGACGAGGCCGTCGTGACCTTCGAAGGTCGCATAATCGGGGCGCCCGTCCGGCCCGGTCGCGCCGGTGGGGACGAACCAGTCCGGACGCGGCGGCGCACCCCCACCGCCGGGTGGCGCACCCTCGCCGGGTGGCGCGGCGAAGGCGGGATGCTCCCGGCCGACGTGGTTGAACACGCCGTCGAGCAGGATCCGCAGGCCCCGCTGGTGGGCTCGGGCAACCAGGTCGTCGAAGTCTGCGTCGACACCGAGCCGCGGGTCGATCCGGAAGTGGTCGACCGTGTCGTACCCGTGGGTCGAGGAGTCGAAGATCGGTCCCAGGGCGAGGCCGGACGCCCCGAGCCGCACCGCGTAGTCGAGCCAGTCGGCGATCCGGGCAAGCCCATGGGCAGGCCGCCGGTCGGCTCCGGTGGTGTCGGCGCCGGTGAACCCGAGCGGATAGACCTGCCACCAGATCGCGTGGCGCACCCAGTCCGGCTCGCCGGTCGGCAGCGGTTGCCGGCGGGCGGTCAAGCGGGCCGTCCCACGCCGGTGCCAGAGCCAGAACCGGTGCCGACCGCGGCGGTGCCGACCGCGACACCGCGCAGGCTCGCCGAGCGGTCCACGAGCCGTTCGAGCAGGCCCGCGGCGATCCGCAGCATTTCCACTTCGGCCTCCGTGAAGATATCCAGGGCCTGGGCGAGCCAGGCGTCGCGGTCCGCCATGTCGCGGACGAGCGCCTCCCGCCCGGCCGGCGTGATCGACAACACTGCGGCCCGCCGGTCGCGCTCCTGCGGGCGCCGGCTGATCAGCCCGGCGGCCTGCAGCTCGGCGAAGGTGCGTGACAGTGACTGCGGCTGGTGCCGCTCGGCGGCGGCGATCGCACCCGGGGTACTCGGGCCGAGCCGGTAGAGGTGACTGAGCACGCTCAGCTTGGTCTCGCTGAGCGCGCCGGCCGGCCGCTCCGCCCGCAGCCGCCGGCCCACCTGCGCCACCGCCCGCCGGACCGCCGCCGCACTTTCCACCTGTCCCGATCGCACAGTTAGCACGCTACCACGTACTATCAGCGCTGCTTCTACTGCCCATTGCGGCAATCTTTGCGGCTATAAGGGACAGAGATTAGTTCGCCTTGACGACTATCTTTGGGCGCGGCTCGACGGTCGGCGACCCGGCGGCGCGGCCCGCCGAGCGGCGAGCCGAGCTGCGGCGGGCGATGGTGACGATGGGCGCCGCGCTGGCCACGTTCGGCACGTCGCTGGCACTGCGTGGGCTGACCGGCCCCGCCAGCCTGGACAGCGGCGACTTCCCGCGAGCACCCGGATGGCGATCCAGCTGGCGGTGGCCCTCGGGGTGGCCTTCGCCGTGGGGCGGCACCTGTTCAGCGAGCACCGGTCCTGGCTCGTCCTCACCGCCTACCTGGTGCACAGCGGCAACCGCGGCCGGGGCGACGTCGCCTACCGCAGCGCCTGGTCGGCGCGGCGGCGGGGACGGCGGCGGCACGGCCCTCGCCGGCCGCCTTCCGCCCGGCGACGAGGTGTCGATCGTGCTCATCTTCGTGCTGCTCGCGTTCGGGGTGTGGCTGCGCTCGGTGTCCTACGCCTACTGGACGGCCTGCTTGACCGGCGTGCTCGCCCTGCTCTACGGGTACTACGGGCAGGCCGGCGCGGGGCTGCTGCGGGAACGGCTGGCCGCGGTCGCGCTGGGTGCGGCGATCGGGCTGGCCGCGGCCTGGTTCGTGCTGCCGGTGCGCACGGGCGACGTCCTGCGCCGCCGGATCGCCAACCTGCTCGCCGCCCTGACGGACTACCTGGT